>CAZIWA010000108.1:14080-19556 GCA_964542875.1 uncultured Phycisphaeraceae bacterium | reverse complement strand
TGTTCGACCCCGCCCACTCCTTCCACGGCTGCATCCCCGGCATGCACGAAGTCCTGCGCCGCCAGGGCCTCATGATCAACAACAAATGCCTCAACCCCGCTGAAGTCATGTCCCCCGGCCAGGCCGATGAACTCACTCGCGTCTGCAAGGCCTACCCCCACCTCATCGACGACGAATTCATCAAGCAGAACCTCGACAGCTGGCTCAAGTAAAAAGAAGTCGCGTGTCCCGCGTCCTGTGTCCTGGGTCTAAAAACAAAAACCAAGAAAGAGGTCCGGAGCCAAAAATTCCGGACCTCTTTTCTTTAACTCCCCACCGGGAGCGCCGGCGTCCCGCCGGCTCCCCATCGCCGTCCACCCCCGACATAAGTGCCCATATCACCCACACGCCAAACTCCGCACCTCTATATCTTCCGACCCGGGACGCCGGACCCGGAACCTCTTTTTTTGTACCCTGATACCATGACAACCCCTCCCCCCTTCCCGTCCCTTAAAACCATCCATCTCACCGAGCCCGTCAACAACCCCGGGCCGCATCCCTACCGCTACGGCATCCCGCATTTCTTCCAGGTCTCCCCCACGCAAATCGCCCTGCTCGCCAACATCCGCGTCACCAACATGCCCGTCGTCGATCACGAAGACGGCTGGGACGTTTTCATCCTCGACGACATCGAAAAACTCAAACCCGAAAACGCCCAGCCCGGCCCGCGCAACACCTCTGAAAACCACCCCCAGACCGGCGAGCCCCACGACATGGTCCACCACCTGGCCATCGGCGGCTTTGTCCCCCTGGGCGCCCGCCTCGCCGACGGCTCCACGCACCCCCACGCAGGCACCGGCTTCGCCATGGGCTACGTCAAAGCCCATCCCAGCGACCACAAAAATGCCGTCCCGCCCGTTGACCGCCACGGCGACATGGGTTTCCTCACCCTCTTGCAGCTCCGCTTCGACGGCGAAAAACTTCACATCACCCATCACGAACGCATCAACCCCGACACACTTTTCCCCGGCTGGACCATGAGCACCCGCGGTCTCTCCCCCGCCCTGCCCGACGGGCCCGACCTCCTGTTTGCCCACAACGCCGGGCAAATTGATCCCTCCGTGGAAACCTACTTCCAAAAGCTCAAGGAATCCGGCCTCAAGCCCCACGCCCCCAACAACCCCCTGGGCGCATGCAACGCCGCCGCCATTTCCCGCTGGCAATACGGCCCCACAGGCTGGCGGCCCGTCTCCATGCGCCGCATCCCCGAACCCGGCCCCGACATGGGCTTTGAACCCACCCTTATCCGCGACACCGACGGCTCCCTGCTCTGCTCCATCCGCGGCAAAGGCGCAAACGTCCCCCCCGGCCAGCGCGACGCCGCCGGCATGCAGAACCTCTACGAATCCTTCCGCATCTACCGCTCCACCGACAACGGCGAAACCTGGCTCCGTCACCTCTGCATCCACGGCATCCGCGCCGCGTCCCCCGTCACCCTCAACCAACTCGCCGACGGCTCCCTCTACCTCTTGGCCAACCCCGGCCACCCCGTCATCAAAGACTCCAAAGGCCGCACCATCCCGCTTGTCATGCATCGTCAAAAACTCTGGGCCTGGCCCCTCTCGCCCGACCGCAAATCCGTTCTCCCCCCGCTTTGCATCTTCGACGCCATCGAGCGCTTTGGCCCCGCACGCCCCATCGACACCCACTGCTGCGACAACCACTGGTACCTCGACCACCCCCTCGCCATGCCCTGCCGCCTCGCCGACGGAAACTGGCACAACCTCCTGGCCTTCCGCCTCGTCGACGGCGCCACCAACACAGGCGGCGCCTTCGCACCACCCCAGGCCGGCGCCTACCTCATGGAACTCCCCACCACCCTCACCATCCCCGCCCCCTGGCGCTTCACGTGACCATCCGGGTAGGGTGGCGCCGAGTCCGCGAGGCCCACCACGCCACCCCCCAGACCCACCGTCAATCGAATCACCCCAAAAGCATCACCATCAAACCGGTGTGCGCCACCCAACACGCATCCCCCTCAATTCGTAATTCGTAACTTCTTCTTCCTCCTCACCGATCCAGTAACGCCCGCCCCGCCCCATCATTCAGCGGGTTAAACGACACGATCGGCACACTCAACCCCGCCGTGTACAGCCGCCTCCAGTTCACGTCCCACCCCGTCGGCACCGGGTAGCTGTCGATCGCGATCAGTTCATCCCGGCGCATGAAATACCCGTGCCCATCCGCCATCGACATCGGAACCCCTTCACCATCATGCCGGTAATCTTCCGGGTTCGGCTGATATGTCGTCGCATTCGTCGATGTCCCCAGCATATGCAGCAGCGGGGAAACGTACGCATTGGCATCCATCCCATACCCGCCCGGTGATGGGCTGCAGAACGTCACCGCCAACAATGTCGGATGCCGCTCCACCCGCGCCATCGTCGTCTTCATCGGCCCCCAGTACCCCCACGCCGTGCTTCCCGATGCGGACACCATCCCGGGGTTCAGCGTCCAGTTCCCCGAGGCATATCCCGTCTGCAGCACCGCACCATTGAGCTGATAACTCGTCTTGGCCGCATAGCTGGTCACCGGCAGCACACCCGCCGCCGCCGCGCTCCCCACCGCCGTGCTGTAGTTCCTCGGACCGTACGGGCATCCACCCTTGGCGGTAAACGCGTTGCGCCCGATGTACGCCCCCTTGTCCAGCGCATCGTGATAGCTGATCGTCGGGTTGGGGTCCTTGTACGGCAGCGAGCTCGGGTAGTAATTCCGGTTGTCTGTCGTATACAGGGTCACCGCCAGGTTCACCGACCTCGCCCCGCTCAAACACACGCTCTTTCGCGCCGCCACCCGCGACTTATTCAGCGACGGCAGCAAAATCGCCATCAGCATCGCAATGATCGAAATCACGATCAGCAATTCAATCAACGTAAACCCGCCACGCATCCCGCCTGACCGTTTTTTTCTCAAATTCAACATAGGACATGCTCTTCTTTCAAAATCCTTCAACCCTTCCACCCGCAAGATGAAACAAGATCATCCCAACTTCAACCCGCTCAATAAATAGCCAAACCGACCTTTTTCTTGTCAAAACCGATTCCCCTCATTTCTGCTGTAGGGTGGCGCCGAGTCCGCGAGGCCCACCACGCCGCGTACAACTCCCGCCAACCCATCAATCACCAATCACACAGCACTTCGCGGCCGGAATCCACTTCCGATCCGGCTCTATTCCTCAGCTTTCGATTGCTCTATTTCGATTCTCCTCCCCCCGCAATCAAACCTCCACCAGCAGGCACGACCGCGCCGCCAGTTCCACTTTGCGCCCGATCGCCACCTTCTGCCCCGTCCAGAAGTCCTTGCCCTCCTTGGGCAGTTTCAACCCTTCCGGCAACTCCACCGTCGCCGCCGTGTCCTCCCAGTTGAACACCCCCACCGTCGGCCGCTTGGGGTCCGCCGAGTGCCACACCCGCGCCGGGCCAGCTCCGCTCTCAAACAAATCCACCGGCCGCCCCGTCACCGTCAGAGGCGGAAACAGTTTCGCCAACAGCTTTACCACCCGCTTATCCAACCGGTAAATCGAATCGCTCAGGAACGTCGTCCCACCCGTCACCCGTACCAGCGACAGCCACACCATCAGTTCCCGCTCCGCAGCCTCCGGACCCGTCATCCACCAATCCTCCGGAGAGTACGGCCGCGAGTGATACGGAAAGTTAAGCCACTTGTCATTCGTGTTTTCCCCGTTGCTTCGGATAATGGCAAAGTCTGGATCGATCGTCCACAGCCGCTTGTCCATCCATGCGCGAATGCAGATCTGGCCCGCCGCGTTCCTCACATGGCCCCAGAAATTATGAATATCCGAAGACACCCGCGAGCTGTTGGTCACCCCGATCGCCCCCTCAGGCGGTGCCCCGCAATTGATGATGTGCGCATCCTCCCCCACCCCATCCCGCACCGACTGCAGAATCCGCCGCGCAAACTCCACCTTCCCGATCGGCACCGTCGTATCTTTGAGCACATCCAGGAAGCAGGCATAGATGTAGTCCACCTTAAACAAATCAAATCCACCCTTGCGCATCTCCCGGAACCACCCGCTCACCAGGTCGCACACTTCATCTTTTGAATAATCCAGAAACAGCGCATGCCCGATGGGCGTCTGCCGTTCATCGATCACCACCCGGCCATCGGGGTACCGCACAAATAAATCCTGCCGCATCCGCGCGATCTCCGTGAACCGCCCCACCTGCAGCGGCGATGTCCAGATCCCCGGCGTAAACCCCGCCTTGCGGATCTCCCCGGCAATCGCCTTAAACGTCCCCGGGAACCGTCGGTTGGGTTCCCACACGCCCCAAGTCTCCTCCCAGCCCATGTCCAGCGTGAAGTATTTCAGCTTCCCCTTCAGCGGCGAATCGTTGATCGCCGCCATCTCCTTGCGCAGTTCCTTCATCGACAGCCCGCCGCCGTAGTAATCCCACGAGTTCCAGCCTGTCGGCGTCGCACCGCCTTGACGCGCCACCCCCTTCAGACTCTCGCCAAACGCATCCAGCAAACCAAGCCGGCAATCCCCCGTCCCAAACTGAAGCCCATAACTCACATCCCCTTCCACCGCTCTGTTCACCTCAAACCCCGCCAGCAGCTTCCCGCCTTCCACCTTGAAATACGAAGGGTCCTGCGCCACACCCGTCGACCCAAACAGCAACGCCGGCGACTTGCCCCGCGCGCCCAGCACGGCCACCAGGTTGGAGGCCTCGCTCTCCACGCCTTGCGCGCCATTCTTCAATTCCCCCACCCCGCCCTGCGCCGGCAGTCCGCTCTTTAGGACGAAATACGACCGCCCTGCCTTAAGCTCTGGAATCTCCACGCTCAGCACCACCCGCCCAACGTTCACCCGACGCGTGGCCGAAAGCAAAACGCCCACCGCAGCCAAACCCGCGTGCCCCTCCTGTACGTTCACTTCCAAGGCCACGCCATCGGCCACACCGCGCAGCACACCGGCCTTGGGGCTCTGGAATTTCAATCCCACCCATGCGCCATCCACCTCCGCCTGCACCTTCGCAGTCCACAAGACCTTCTTCGCCTTCTCAGGCCCAAAGGCAAATGCGGCCTGCGCCACATCCAAAGTCACTGCGGTGCGTTCAATCCGGTCGCTGGGCTGGTTCTTCATGGAATGGCTCAATCTCTTCCTGGGGATCCACAGACACCCGCGGCCACACGCCGCCGGGCTTTGACTTCAACCAATGGAATAACTTCACCCAAAATACCAAAACCACGTTTGGTTGCTTAGCCCCTCAAACTAAATCCACAGCGCTCGCCAAAAATGCCAATTCTTCTCTAAAAAAAACATCTAACATCATACATCTGACATCCCCTCCGCCCGCACCCCGAACCCCTCCCCACTCACCCCTTCAAATCCCGGACCGCATCCCCTGCCGCATCCGCCAACATCGTGATGTCGCTGCTGTACACCGCCAGCCGAATCCCCTTCTTGATCCACGGC
>CAZIWA010000108.1:0-13980 GCA_964542875.1 uncultured Phycisphaeraceae bacterium | reverse complement strand
CATCGTGATGTCGCTGCTGTACACCGCCAGCCGAATCCCCTTCTTGATCCACGGCGTAAGCTGCGCCGCATCCAGCGAAAGAATCCCGCCCACCTTCTTATGCTTCTTGCATGCATCGAGCATCTGCGTGATCGCCACCACTTCCCGCGGGTGATCCACCTGCCCGGCGATCCCCATGTTCACCGAAAGGTCCAGCGGCGAAGCAAACACGCAATCCACCCCAGGCACCGCCGCGATTGCGTCCGCATTCTGGATCGATTCCGGCGTCTCCGCCTGCACCGCGATAAACACTTCTTCGTTGGCCTTGGCCATGTATTCCACGGCGTTCACGCGCGCGTACTGGCTGTGCGCCCTGCGCAGCGCCACGCCGCGGTTGCCCAGCGCCGGGTACTTTGCATACGCCACCACCTGCTTGGCCTGTTCCACCGTGTTCACCATCGGCACCAGGATCCCCGCCGCACCCGAGTCAAGCGGCTTCATGATCGCTTCGCGCCGGATCTCCGACACCCGCACCACCACCGGAATCCCCGCGCCGCGTGCGCCGGCGATGATGTCCGACACCGTCTCCCAGTTGTACGCGCCGTGCTCCATGTCGATCACAAAAAACTCAAAACCCGCCTGCGCCAGCAGGTTCCCGATGTTCGGGTTACGCACTTCGGAAATGATCGTCCCCAGAACCAGGTTCCCGCTCTTGAGCTTTTCTTTAAGCGATTGCATCACTGACCTCTTCGTTATCGCGGCTGACGCACGCGCTGGGATGATTGAGACAAGCAAACTTCATCACTGTGCATATAGCTTACAGACTCATCGCCCCCGTGCTCATGTGACTTGTTCTTACCCTCAAAACCCCCGAAAACTCGCATTCCCCAACCCACTCTTCATTTTTAAATCTCAAATTTTAAATTTCGCTTTCCACTCACTTCTTCTTCCCATCCCCCACGCGCACCGGATCAATCTCCCCTTCGATCACCACTTGTCCATCCGCAGTCACCACGCACACGGGAATCTTCCCCGCCTTCCAGTCCGCCAGCGCAAACAGCGGCCACCGCTGCGGGTAATGCGTATCGGGGTTCACCTTGATCACCGGACCATTTTTCGCCAAACGGTCGATCACCAGTCTCGGATACCCGCAAAGCAGCCCGATCCCGTCGATCAGCCGAGGCGAAAACACATGGCAATTCCCGAAATACGTATCGCTCGCACCCTGCGAAAGCGTCCCTGTATTGGCCACCACCTGCAGCTCCCAGTAATTGGGCGTCCAGGGCAGCGCCACCGTCTCAAAGTACCGCGCAATGATGTCCCGCCACAGGTTTTGGGACACCCACACCTTGTCCGTCTGCTCCGACGTGTGAGAGCAGCCATACGGCCCCAGCGTCTCGCGCACGGCGTTCTTCAGGTCCGCCTTAAGCCGCTCGGGGTTGATCAGAATCGACTGCCCGGTCATCAAAGGCAGCAGGCACGCATTGGATGTGTAAATCGAATAGGCATCGCAGCCGCTGAGCCGTTCGTTGGCGAACACCTCACCCGTACGCGGGTGTGAAAGCGCGCTGTCGGCCGGGTCCGTCGCCACCACGAAATGGTCGCCCAGCCATCCATCGCCTTCGATCCTCGCCGCCGCGAACAGCGCCTCTTTCCGGAACTTCGCCGCCGGCTCCTTCTTCACCGCCTGGTCCATCAGGTCCGCGCATGCCTGCAGGCCCAGCGCGCGCTTCACCGCCAGGTACGTGCCCTTGCGCGCGTAGTGCAGTTCCGGCCCGGCATCGATGATCGCATTCACCACGCCTTCCGTGGCGAACCCGCACCGTTCCCGGTCGGCCCACAACAGAAAATTCCCCAGCTTTTCGATCTGCTTCACGTACCGGTGCGCCAGCGTCGCATCGCCCGTCCACCGGGTGTGCGCCTGCAGCATCAGTGCGAAGTTGGACGCGTCTTCCACAGGCATGTCATGGGAAAGCGCCCGGCCCGTAAGCCTCAGCCCCTCGCCAAGGTCGTGGTGAGGATAAGTCCCCTGCGAAGGCGAATGCTCCGCAAAGTTCTTGATCCACTGCCCCATCTGCATCTCCAGCAGTTGCGGCCAAAAAGACATGTACCACAGGCAGTTGTTGTATTCCGCGTTCACCGGGCTGTGCAAAAGCCGGTTCCCGTCCCACACGCTGAACCAGTCCGTCGCCGCCATCGGGTCGCTGGCATCGCTCAGCGTGCACCAGAACGTGTTGGATAAAAAGCTCTGGAAGCTCATGTGCAGCAGATGCCGCTCGGCATTGCGAAGCGGCGCCTGTTCCGCCAGCTTCTCCAGCCTGCGCGACGCCGCCAGATGCTCATCGCGCATCTTCATCGATTCCGCCACCACTTCGTCCAGCCCGCTCCAGCGCGTGGTGTACTTGAGCCGTCCGGAGCGTTGTTCCTTGCCTTCCGTCACCGCCAGCATGGGGGAATCCGTATACGCGCCCCACACCAGCCGCCACTTCACGCCCGACCCCACGCCCGTCACCGGCAGGTTCAGCGTCAGCCCATGGCCTGATGGCTCCGCCACCGCATCGGGGTTCAGGCTCACGATCCGCTCAAACACCTCTGCGGTCTTTTCGATCGGCTTGGCGCTCGTCACCCCTTCAGGCTTGCCCATCCGGTCCAGCCCGGGTTTGAGCGTGTTCTGGTAATACATCTCCAGCCCCGGCCCATGCGTGCCGTCGCCGGGCGCTTCCTTTACATACACGCTCGTCTCAGGCCGCTTGATCCTCAAAAACAGCTTCACCGTCTCCGGCGTAGGCCCCTTCACCGGGTGCCACTGCACACGGTCCACCGGGTGTACGCGCATTTCCACGTAAAACGAAGGAATGGTGCAGAGCGCTTCTTCCTGAGGATAAAAAACACTGTGGATGTTGAACTCAAAACGCAGCCGATAGTGTTCGCTGTACCCTTTGAACGTGATGGAATTCAACCGCTCAAACTGCTCCGTATAGGCCAGCAGTGTCCCCTCTTTGCAAAACGGCAGCACCCGTTCGGTCCCGTCAGGTTCAATCAAGCCTACAGCCAGGTCCAGGGGTTCATCCAGGAACCGGCCCAGCGCAGAATGCATCACCCGCCGTTGATGGGGCTCAAAAAACAATGAAAACCGGCTGCCCAACCGGGATACCATCCAACTCATCATCTGCATGGGCCAACCTCATTTGGAGTCAGGGAGGCCTATGATGCCTGATAGACCGCATGATTACAAGAAGGGCCGGCCGTCATCCCAAGGCCGATCGACGCCTTCTTGTAGGTCGGATTAAACGTCTTCGTCATAATCCGACATCCGTTTGGCTTTTGCGCCGCCATTAATTCAAACTTGAAAACCTCCAAACTCTCGGCTCCACCCCCCAATCAGCTAAAATCCCTACAACCCAACCCGAAACCCGATCCCTGAAACCCGAAACCCGAAAAGGCCGCAGGCCTCTCCCACTGCCCAGACCCTAGACCCCAGACCCTTCTTCAAATGCCCGACCAACCCCCAAAACCCGTCGATCGCCGCGCTTTCTTCCGAAAGCTCATGCTCGGCGCACTCGATAAGGCCGAAGCCTCCAGCAAAGCCGTAGGCGGCAAAATCGCCGATGCCGTCAAATCCGCTCAGGCCGCCACCGAAAAAAAACGCCTCCAGGAAGAAGCCTCACGAAAAACCCCGCACCCTGTCGCCAACGACCACCCCATCATCCGCCGACCCGATAACCATGTCTCCCGCGGATCCGTCGCCAACGCCCCTGACACCCAGGAAACACCCGCCGACCCGCCCCCCTCGGTCCCCCCCGAAGAACCTCCAGGCGGCCGCAGCACCCGCAAGCTCCGCCCACCCGGCGCCCTCGTCGAACAAGCCTTCACCCAAACCTGCTCACGCTGCGCCCTCTGCGCCCAGGCCTGCCCCGCCAGTTGCATCATGCTTGATGGCACCGACAACGGCCTCCCCCACATCATCGCCCGTGAATCCGCCTGCACCGCCTGCGAAACCGTCGCCTGTTCCAACGCCTGCCCCACCGGCGCGCTCCTGCCCCTCAAAATCATCACCCAGATCAGCATCGGCCTGGCCGTCGTCCACCACCCCACCTGCCTGCGCACCCCCTCCGCCCAGCACCCGGGTCAGGACTGCCGCCAATGCATCGCCCCCTGCCCCATCGGGGAATCCGCCATCGGCATCGACCCCCAGGGCCGCATCCAGATCCGCCCAGGCTGCATCGGCTGCGGGCTCTGCGAACAATCCTGCCCCACCGACCCCACCTCCATCTACATTAATCCCACCCTCAACCGCCCCGCCGCCTGACTTCTCTTTAACACCCCCGCATTCCCTTGCACCCGCCGCAATAGAATGACTCCATGGCCCCTCTCCATCCCACCCGACTCACCCCGCCTGCCACCGATGGCCCCTGGGCCGATCAGATCCAGTCCTCCCTCGTCCACACCGCGCTCTACAAATGCGCCCCGGACTGGAACATCCCCGAATACCCCGTCCCCTATCACGGCATTCTGCTGGTCCTCCAGGGCAGCGGATGGACGCGCCTCAATCAAAACCAATACCCCCTCGCACCCCACACCATGGTCTTCCTGCGCGCCGGCGACACCCTCAGCGCCGGTCACGACCCTCAAAACCCCATCACCTGCTACTCCTCCGGCTTCCTCCTTAAAACCCAGGCCGGCGACGACCTCATTCCCCGCCGAAACTGGCCCGACGTCTTCCACATGCCCCCCGACCAGGCGCAGGAATGGGCAGACTTCATGGTCGCCATCTCCGCCGACATCAAATCCCGGCTCACCAACCGGCAAACCCTAGCCCACGCACGCCTCATCCTCGCTCTGGACCGCCTGGACAGTTTTTTAGCAGCCGCCCCTGAATCACAGATCATTCCCCACCCCGGCCCCAAGGCCCGGTCCGACCCCCGCGTGGCCCAGATCACCGCCTTCATCGACGCCAACCTCGCCTCGCCCTTCACTTCCGCCGCCTTGGCTAAAAAAGCCCACGTCTCCCCCACCCACCTGGCGTATCTCTTTAACCAGCATGGACTTCCAACCCCCATGGATTACGTCCGCCAGCGCCGCATCGCCCTGGCCTGCAATCTTCTGGCCACCACCAACGACAAAATCGCCGCCGTCGCCCTGGCCGTCGGCTACCCAGACCCGTTCCACTTCAGCCGAATCTTCAAAAAACTCCAGGGCCTCTCCCCGGAAGCCTACCGGTCTTCTTGCAAACATCCATTTAGTTCTTAACCACATCCATTCCTTGCGGATTATCTGCACACTATTCTTTCTTGCGTTAATCCATTAACCCAAGGAACCCGCCATGAAGATCACGCAGGAAAACATCCGTCAGTACGAAGAAGAAGGCTACACCCTCGTCAAAGGCCTCATCCCCAAAGACACCGTCGCCAAGGTGCGCCAGGTGATGGCCAAGGTCGTCGCCGGCGACCACGACTGGAAACCCGGCCATTTCCAACTCATTAACCCCGCCATCCACAAGCGCGCCGACGGCAGTTCTATCCCAGGCGGCGTCCAGCGGCCCGCCAAAGGCGACCCCACCTTCGCCTTGATGTGCGACCACCAGAACCTTAAGGACGCCATGACCGCCCTCCTCGGCGGCGAGGTCCAACTCTTCACCGAACAAGCCCTCTGCAAACACGGCTTCCTCAACAACGAGCAAGGCGGACGCACCTACTACCACCAGGACTCCTACTACTGGAAAATCAACCCCTCCCTGGGCTGCAACTGCTGGATCCCCTTCGACCCCGTCGGCAAAGACGCAATCGCCCTCTCCATCATGCCCGGCACGCAAAAAGGCTGGACACTGCACGAACACGAACACTACTACGACGACCCCGCCTTCACCGACTCCTCCGGCACCCCCTTCCAGCGCTGGCGCATCCCCCTGGACAAGATCGACTACACCAACGAAGTCCTCGTCTCCATGGAACCCGGCGACGGCCTCTTCTTCACCAACTACACCTGGCACCGCTCCGAACCCAACCGGACCGGCAAAGACCTCATGGCCTATGCCATCGCCTACCAGCTCACCGCCGCCGCTGCGGAAAAGAAACTCGCCACCGCAGCCAAGTGATGCTCCCCCTTGGGAAAAAAGACCTGAGAGGCCGCCGACAAATGCCTTCAGCCCTTTGTTTTAGGCTTCTTCTCAGACCAGACCCAAGACCCAGAACCCCACACCCTTCCCCCTGCGTTTGACAAATTCTAAATCTTTTCTACGATGGTTGGTCTCCATTCGAGGCCCTCAAAGCCCCGGACGGGGGTGTAGCTCAATTGGTTAGAGCATCGGACTGTCGATCCGAAGGTTACGGGTTCGAGCCCCGCCACCCTCGCTTACGCGAAACAACCCATCGCAGCACAAAACCCTTGGTCACCACCAAGGGTTTTTGCGTGACCGGGAACGCCGGCGTCCCGCCTCCCCCCAACATCCCCCTCTGCTTTTCCTCTGCCTTTTATCTTGTACCTTTTTCCTTCCCCCTCCCCCCGCCTTCCCTTACAATCAATCCATGGCCACCACGGTTGACGAGCTTCAACAGGAAAAGCCCCCGGCTCCCGACGAGTCGGACATCCTCTTGTGCCCGCACTGCGTCAAAACCATCACACAGTTCGACCACTTTTGCCCCCACTGCAATGGGCCCATCACCGGTTACGCAAGCATCGATCCGGTCGGCGAAACCCGCAGCATCGGCTACGTCTTCTCCCAAGCCATCGAGCGCGCCCCGCACCCCTTCGTCTTCTTCGGCGCGTGGCTGATCATCGCCCCCCAACTCCTGGCCATCGCCGGCTACTTCGTCATCGGCATCCAGGCCCTCTTGCGCCCCCCCGACCCCCTTGGCCTCAACACCTCATCTCAGCACGACGGCGTTCCCATATTCATCATCCTCGTCTTCAACCTGATCCTCGCCGCCATCTACACCGCCATCCTCTACCAACTCACCCGCAAATACTTCGCCAAAATCACCCCACCCTCCGATCCGCTCCAGCAGTAGCGCAACATTTTTTAAAAGTGTGGGTGCCTGGGACTGGTTTCTGAACCTGCCCGGGAATCCTGCCTGTTCCCTCCGGCCAGACCCCAAACCTTAAACCCCAGACCCTAAAACCTGATTCAGCACTTCCGCCAACCGCACCCCCGCCTTGGTCAACTGCTCCTTGATCACCTGATCGCTCTTGCCCACATACGCCTTGTCCAGGGTTATTACGCTGCCGTCGGTCGGCACACCGGGGTAAACCACGTCTGCCGCCACCTTGTGCGCCTCCAGCACCCAGCCAACCACAACCTCTTTCGGCAGATCAGCCCCCACGCCCTGGGTCCACGCCTTGGCCTTCTCTGGCGTCACTTCTTTGCTAAGCTTCTGCGAAAACGCCTGCGCATCCGCCCCGGCCATCGCAGCCTTCACCAATTCCACATCCCACGCTAGGTGCAGCCGCACCGGCTCCGCACCCTCCGGCAGCTTCACCTGCACCAGGTTCCCCCCCTTGTCCGGCTTGCCGTCATCATTCTTGCGTTCTGCCGCGTGCAGCGGCTGATGCATATCCCCAACGAAATGAATCACATATTTGAGCGCGCGTTGCCGATCCTCAATCGGCTTGCTGGTGTCTTTCATCAACCGCGCCATCTCCACGGTCTTGTCGATCACATTGTTCCCCTCATGCCCATCGCGCTCGGGCACATAGGCTGTCTCATTCAGCGGAATATCCACGTAATGCCACGGCTTGGTTGATTTTGGCGCAAGCAAATCCGCCCACACCACCACGGACAAATCCGACAGCCCCTTGCCCTCCAGCAATTGCGCCACCTTGGCCTTAGCCTCCGGCGTCAGCCTCTCCTGCGCGATCATCGCCACCGTCTGGTGCCCCTCGGGACCCCAGGCGAAAGCCCCCTGCGCCGCTGCCAGGATCATCCCAACCACCACCGCCACTGACCACATGCTTCTCATCGAATCGCTCCACTTCTTTTTGTCTCGGTTGATTTTACCCCGACAAACATGCGAACATACTGGGCTCTCAACCCGCAAGACCAATCCCAGGCAGACCCCAAGGCACCCATTTGGCCCAGACGCTCAAAGAAATCCGAAACCTCTTAAACGCCCACGGGCTTCACCCCAAGCATCGTTTTGGGCAAAACTTCCTGCACGACGGCAACGCCATGGGCAAAATCATGGACGCCGCCGGCTTGGCCACTTCCGGCCTCATCCTGGAGGTCGGACCCGGCACCGGCGCACTCACCGAGCGGCTGCTGGAAGCCGGCGCACGCGTCCTTGCCGTCGAAATCGACCGTGACATGTACCCCATTCTGCACACCCGCCTCAATCTGGGCCTGCGCGATGTCGTCCGCGAGGAATCCGAACCCCGCTTCTTCACCGAAAACCGGTCTGATGTCCGCGCCACCCTCTACCTGGGCGACGCCCTGGCCGGCAAGCACGACATTGCCCCCGGCGCCGTCCAGCTCCTGGCCGGCATGGCCGGCACCCCCGTCGCCGACCCCGCGGCCCCCGTCGATAAATCCACTCTCCCCCCGTTCTCGCTCATCGCAAACCTCCCCTACCACATCGCCTCCCCCCTCTTAGCGAACCTCGCCACCGGCTTCCCCACCATGCAGCGAGCCGTCGTAATGGTGCAAAAGGAAGTTGCCGACCGCCTCACCGCCCCCCCAGGCGGCAAGGATTATGGCGCACTGGGCATCGTCATCCAGGCCTCCTGCAAGGCCACCCGGCTCTTTAACCTCTCCCCGGGCTGCTTCTGGCCCCCGCCCCAGATCGATTCCGCCGTCGTCCTCCTCGAACGCCGCGCCACCCCCATCACCCACGACCTCCCCCGGCTCTCGCGCGCCCTCCACACCCTCTTTTCCAAACGCCGGAAACAGATCGGCGCCATCCTCGGCCGCTCCAAGCCTTTCCCCGAAGGCATCGATCCTTCCTCAAGGCCCGAACAGCTCACTGTTGACCAACTGGTACAAATTTCATTAGCATTTGATTTTGATACTCCAGACTGACCCGTCCTACGATGTTTGACCGGTCCTCCGGACAAACCCCATTCTGAAAGACAAGGACGCCCATGAAGGTTCTTCTCGCCATACCGGTCTACAACGAACAAAAGTACGTCACCCGCGTCCTCGAAGCCGTTCAGCAATACATCCCTGACATCCTCGTCATCGATGACGGCAGCAAAGACGAAACCCCCAGCCTCCTGGCCAAACAACCCGTCGAGGTCATTCGCCACGCCCAAAACCGCGGCTATGGCCAATCCCTCATCGACGCCTTCCGCTGGTCTCAGTGCCAGTGCAACCGGTGTTTCGACTGGCTCATCACCATGGACTGTGACGAACAGCACCAGCCCGCCAGCCTCCCCACCTTCCTTGAAGCCATCCGCCAAAGCGACGAAACCGGCCCCCGCGTCGACATCATCTCCGGCAGCCGCTACCTCGACACCGCCCTGGCCACCGACATCCCCCCCGGCGACCGCCGCGCCATCAACGCGCGCATCACCGGCATGGTCAACGACCGCCTGGGCCTCAGCGTCACCGACGCCTTCTGCGGCTTCAAGGCCTACCGCGTCTCCGCCCTCCAGAAGCTCACCCTCACCGAGCCCGGCTACGCCTTCCCCCTGCAATTCTGGGTCCAGGCCGTCGCCCACAACCTCGCCATCACCGAAGTCCCCATCCGGCTCATCTACAACGACCCCAACCGGTCCTTCGGCGGCCCCTTGAACGACCCCGAAAAACGCCTCGCCCACTACACCGACGTCTTCAACCGCGAGCTCGCCAAATTCCCCCACAAGTTCGCCCTCCACCCCGTCGGCGCAGGTACAAAGCAATCCTGCTGCACCGGCTCCACCTGCTCCAGCAAATCCTGATCACAATCAGCCCCTCTCCCTGCAAGCAGCGCAGGGAGAGGGCTGGGGTGAGAACCACTGCAAACGCCTTTCCGCATCGACTTCCTACGACTCTGATCCTTCCTCTCAAGACGCGGGACTCGGGACACGGGACGCGAGACTTTCTCTCTGACCAAACCCCAGCCCCTTCCCCACCCCAGCCATGAAGACCACCTTCATCCCCCCGCTCACACAAATCTCCCCCAGCCCGGCAACCGACCTGCCTCTGGCGCAGGAGCTTGCCCAGGCCATCAACCACAACGCCAAAACCCTCGGCACCCCCGGCTGGACCTCCACACCTGCCGCAAACACGCCGGTCATAGGGTCCGGCCACCAGGCCTGGTTCTGGCATCCGGGCATTCTCATTAAAGACATCACCGCCGTCTCGCTTGCTCAAAAGTACAGCGGCCTCGCCTTCCACATCGTGGTCGACCACGACGAACACCACGCCTGTACCATCGACGTCCCCGTCCAGACGCACAACCGGCTGACCGTCAAACCTCTCACCCTCGCCCATGAAAAGCCCGGGCTCTCCTCCCTCGACCAGCCTTGTATCAGTTTGGCCGCCGCGCTCAGGAACATCGACGCCTTCACCACTGATAACCCCTCCGCCGCCCCGTTGTTGGCGAATCTCAAATCCGCCATCCAGTCCATCCACGAAAAAACCCAAGCGGGCAGCATCGCCCCGCAAAACCTCGCCCATCAGATCACCGCCATCCTTGACCTGCTTCGCCGGAACATCGGCATCCAGCTCCCCGTCCTCTTCGCCAGCCAGCTTGCCGGCATGTCCGGCTTTAAAACCTTGCTTGATCGCTTCCTGGCCGACCCCCTGGCCTGCGTAAAAGCCTACAACGGCGCTGTCGCCGCACACGCCGACGCCGGCATCGCCCCCCTCCAGATCATCGACCCTGACGAAATGGTCGAGGCGCCTTTCTGGATCATGAGCGCCACCCCGGACAAAGCCTTCCCCCGCGTCAAAGCCCATGTCTCCCGCCAGGCCGACGGCCAGTGGGCCATCTCAAACTCCCAGGGCATCGCCATCGACCCGGTGCTCCACCGCCTCCTCCCCCGCGCCCTCACCATGACCGGCCTGCTGCGCTCCCAGGCCTGCCACCTCTTCATCCACGGCAAAGGCGGCGGCCAATACGATCAAATCACCGAAACCTGGTGGCAAACCTGGACCAGCCAGACCCTCGCCCCCAAAGCCGTCGCCAGCGCAGACCTCTACCTCCCTTTTAACGTCCCCTCCGCCACCCCCAAACAGGTCACTCACGCCCTCTGGCAATCCCACAACCTCCCCCACAACATCGACCGGCATAACCCCACCGGTTCCCCCATCGTCATCGAAAAAGGCCATCTCCTGGCCCAGATGGCTCAATCCACCGACACCAGCCGGCGCGCCAAGCTCTTCACCCGGCTCCACGAGATCAACGCCGCGCTCGCCGCCCAATCTCCAGACCTCATCCAAACCGCCCGGCAAACCCTCCAGGACGCCCAGGACGGCGTCTCCAACGCCCAAACCCTCCGCCGCCGCGACTGGTGCTTCGCTTTCTACCCCAAAGACCAAATCACAAGCCTGTCGAACCAGCTTATTTGAAATCCGAAGAAAGCACCCGTCCTCAATTAATTGACTACTACGAAACCCTCTCGGAAAATTAAGCGGCAGTTGAGAGGTCACCTTTTGTGGCCCGTTGAGATTTATCTCACTCGACTGCCTTTTTATTTCCGGGATCAGGCGAGACGCGGGACACGCAACCTCTTCTTAAAGCTCCAGCGTCTTCCCCGTGATCAGCCGATACGCTTCCAGATACTTCTGGCACGTCCGCTCCACCACATCATCAGGAATCACCGGCCCAGGCGGCGTCTTGTTCCACTTGGCGTTGTCAAACAGTTCCTGCAGATAATCCCGCACAAACTGCTTATCGAAGCTAGGCGGATTCGTCCCCGGCTTATAGCTGTCCAACGGCCAAAACCGTGAGCTGTCCGGCGTCAGCACCTCGTCCACCAGGATCGGCGTCTGGTTCACCGGCTCACCCGTCAGCGGGTCGATCTCCAGCCCAAACTCAAACTTCGTGTCCGCGATGATGATCCCGCGATCCTTGGCGTAATCCCGCGCCATCGTGTAGATCGCAATCGACAGGGTCTTGAGCTTCTTGGAAAGCTCCACCCCCACGATCTGGCCCATCTTCTCAAACGTAATCGCCTCGTCATGGCCTTCAGTGGCCTTGGTCGTCGGCGTAAAAATCGGTTCCGGCAATTGTTCGCTCTGCTTAAGCCCCTTGGGCAGCTTCACACCGCAGACCTTGCCGCTTCTGCGATACTCCGACCAGCCGGACCCCGCCAGGTATCCGCGCACCACGCACTCGATGGGGATCACCCGGGCCTTAAGCCCGATCACCGCCCGCCGGTCGATCAGCTTGCAATCCTCCGGCGTCAGCGACGAAATCAACCGAGGATCACTGCTCAGCACATGATGCCGGACTTTTTCCGACAGCTTTTCCTGGATCATCTTGAACCAGAAATTCGAAAGCTGGGTCAAAATGATCCCCTTGCCGGGAATCCCGTTGGGCATCACCACATCAAACGCGCTCAGCCGGTCGGACGCCACCAGCAGCACCGAATCATGGCCCTGCACGCGCCCGGCATCGTAGATGTCTCGCACCTTGCCTTGACGACGGCCGGCAAGCGGTAACTGGGTTTCAATCAAAGCCTTCGCCATTGGGACTCCGGTGGGCCTGACGTTTTTCGTCCGACAGGGCCCGGAATTCTACCCGATTCCACACCCGTACACGAAAGGGTGCCGCATCAGGCACGGAAACCTCCCCTGCAGACCTGGGGCCTTCAGGCGGAGTGCCACCAACATACCCAGCCAGTGTGATTATTTCTTAACCTCATTTAACCACATGTGGATTTCCACCCGGCGTGCCAAATAGTCCATCCCTCGTGCCAAAAATCACATTCCGGGCCATTCCGACACCACCGGTCCATGCCTTCGCAATGCATTCATGCATGATTGGGCAGCGACCTGGGCTGGCATTGGCTCTCTCCAAGCCCCTGTCACCCGATACCCCGATAGCCCGGGCGCGTGGACGTTTGATATTTCCATATGTTTTTACCCTGCGCTTGCCCCTTATTTCTGGTAAAATTTCCACACCAAACCCACCTGGGTTTCCTTGCAGGAGCATAGGGCAGTCATGGCCGACAACAACACCCCTCCCC
Source organism: uncultured Phycisphaeraceae bacterium (assembly GCA_964542875.1). GTDB lineage: Bacteria > Planctomycetota > Phycisphaerae > Phycisphaerales > Phycisphaeraceae > CAZGOM01. Next base: position 894 of record CAZIWA010000108.1, on the reverse strand, counting down.
CGTCCGATCAAGACCCTGAAAATTCAGACAGCCAGACGCCTCCGGCGGCTCCTCACATCGAGCCCAAAGAGGTCTCCTTCACCCTCGGCAAAACCGTGGACCAGGCCATCGCCACCGAACTGGGCGACAGCTACCTCACCTATGCCATGAGCACCATTGTCGACCGGGCGCTCCCCGACGTTCGCGATGGCCTCAAGCCCAGCCAGCGCCGCATCCTCGTCGCCATGCACGACCTGAAGCTCACCCCAGGCAAAAAGCACATCAAGTGCGCCAAAATCTGCGGCATGACCTCCGGTGACTACCACCCCCACGGCGACGCCGTCATCTACCCCACACTCGTCGGCATGGCCCAGACCTGGCGCATGCGCATGCCCCTGATCGATCCTCAGGGCAACTTCGGTTCCATCGACCCCGACCCCCCGGCAGCCATGCGTTACACCGAAGCCCGCATGGCCGGCCCCGCAGGCGACATGCTCGAAGACCTCGAGTATGAAACCGTCGACTGGAAAGACAACTTCGACGGACGCCTTCAGGAACCCACCGTCCTTCCCTCCAAGTTCCCTAACCTCATGATCAACGGCGGCGTCGGCATCGCCGTCGGCATGGCCACCTGCCTCGCCCCCCACAACCCCGGCGAAATCTTCGACGCACTCGTCGCCACCATCGAAAACCCCGATATCTCCATCCAGGAACTCTTCACGATCGTTCCTGGACCCGACTTCCCCACCGGCGCCTTCATCTGTGGCCGCCGCGGCATCCTCGACGCCTACACCACTGGCCGCGGTCGCATCGTCATCCGCGCCAAGCTCCACCACGAAGAAACACGCTCCGGCCGAAACCTCATCGTCGTCACCGAGCTCCCCTACCAGGTCTCCAAGTCCGACGGCGTCATCG
>CAZIWA010000107.1:0-19900 GCA_964542875.1 uncultured Phycisphaeraceae bacterium | reverse complement strand
ACGTACTTCTCATCGCCCGTCATGTGGTACCACCGCGCCAGCACCGTCAGGTCCGCCCACTTGATCGGCCAGTTCCTAAAGTGCAGATACCCCATGCTCGCCGGGTCGCTCAGCCCATCGATGTAGGGCTTGGAAATCTTCTTCCAAAGCTCCAGCACCTCAGGCCGCCCCGATGCCGCATACACATCCCACACCCCGTTGAACGTCATCAGCGCCATGTAGCTGCTCAAGATCCCCGATCCCATCGGGTACTCGAACATGAGCTGCCCGTATTTGTCCACCACTTCCTTAAGCTCATCCACCACCACCATTGCGGCGTCGATGTACTTCTTCTCCCCCGTCACCTCATACAACGCCGAAAGCCCCAGAAGCGGCCACGCCGCCTCGCGCCCGGACCCGCGCAGCGCACCCTTCCTCGGCCCGGTGATCCACCAGATCAGGCAATCTCCGATCCGCTTGGATATCCGCAGCGCCTCCATGTCGCCCGTCGCCAGGTAGTAGTACAGCAGCCCCTGGCACCACTGGTGGCTCGGGTACACCTCCCCATTGGTGTGCTCCGTCGAATGCGGGCAGCACCCGCCGTCCCGGGACTTATCAGGTGAATAGTCGATGTAGTCGATATCCATCAGATGCCGCGCCTGGTCGCGTCCTTTGTACGGCTTGCCCAGCCGCCACGCATCGATCATCAGGCAATACAAAAAGTCTTCTTCGTTGTTGATGAACTGCTTCACGCCGAATTCCGGGCACCGCCCGCGCGAACCCACTTCATCCCCGAAATCACGCCACCCCGAAGCCTTGGGCCAGTCATACGCCCATTGCGCCGCCAGCAGCGTGTCGATCTTGGATTCCAGCACCGGGTACTGGTTCATCTTCGGTTCCAGCGTCAGGTGCACATCCGCAAACTTCGCCTCCCGGTACATCTGCCTGGGCACACCCGTCACGCCCGGGTACGACAGCACATCCGAATCGTAAAGCGTGTCCTGCGCGCTCAGGCTGTCATCATGGAAGTTAAACAGCACATCGCGCGTCTTGCCCATCCCCTCATTGAGCTTCATCGGCCCCGCCTTGTAGTTCTCCCTCCCAGGCGGAGTCATGAAAATATCGTCATAAAAATCCAGGCTGAATCGCCCCTTCTCGCTCGACATATGAAGCGGGCCCTCATACGTCGGCGAAGGCATCGCCCACTTCATCAACAACCCGCCAAACCCCTTCTCATACACATCCACCATCGGCGAAACATTTCCATACGTCGACATATCCGTCGGATGCCTCACCACATAACAAACATCCTCTTCCTTCTCCCTTAAACTCCCCCCGTTCCTCAGCAGGATGTTGTAGTCCCCGCAGTCGATATCCACGTTCTCCTTCACCTCCACCATCGCGTTCTCGGTGTTGCGCCCCCGCGTGGTGTGCTCGATGCGCCGCGTGGTGTTCTTCAAATTCACCCCGCCGTACAGCCCCCAGCGGTTCAGCAGTTTTCCTTCGCGCCCGTCATGCCGATTGCGGATGGTGGTCGAAAGCAGCACCTGGCTCCCCCCCGCGCTGAAGCTGTACCGGCTCTTGTAGGTCATGTACTGCCGGAAGTCGTTGGCGAACTCCCCTTCAATCAGCACCACCACCCGGTACGGCCCGTCATACTCCAGCGACACCTGGTATTTCCCCTCGCTGGCCCGATACACCTGGCCTGCGGTGTCCACCACCACCATGTCGCTCTCCTGGCCTTTCACCCACTCGCGCCCATGCGCACGGATCTCCTTGGCCAGCACGAATCCCTTCTTGCAGAACACCCACTTCAGCCGTCCGGTGTCCACCGTCAATTCCCCATCCGTCTGTGTCACCTTGATCTTTGTCTTCTCCGTCGTCGGCAGCCCCGCCGCCGCACGCCGCACCAGCTTTAGTTTGGCCGTCTGACGCGCTGAAACCTTCGCCTCTGCGTAATCCAGCAATGCGAACCTCGCACTCCCATCCTTCCACTTCGAAAGCACTTTCCACTGCGCGCCCACATCCCGTCCCTGCTCATCCAGCAGCGCCAGTTCCCTCGCCGGGTCCGTCACCGCGCCCTGCGCCAGCGGCACACTTGCCCGCACCGGCAACCCAAACCGGTCAAAGGGCCAGGGATTGGAAACCGAAAACCCGATATCAATGGTTTGCGTCGTCATAAAGCGCCTTTCCTTGAATTGTGCCCATGCAAAAATGCATCAGCTCACCCACCTCAATTTCCCCGCCGGTTCCTCACCGGCCCACACTCACCCCCGGAACCCCCTAAAAATCTGTCCCCGCCCCCACCACTCCCCTTCCAGCCGATCCCTCTACCTCTTCCGCCTCTTCTGCTTCTCCACCTTCGTGTCTTCGTGCCTTGGCGGTTAACTCTTCTCACCCAACCCACCCTCTCCTCAACTCTTAAATTTCAAATTTAAAATTAAACATCCAACATCTCCTTAAGCCTCTCCTTCACCTTCTCGCTCGAAAGCGCATTCTTCCCAAACCCTTCCATCCCCCCCGCTTCCCTCGCCGCCTTCTGCGCCTCGGGATAATTCGAAATCAGCATCAGCCCCGCGCCCGTCTTCTTCTGCGCCAGCTCCTTGATCAGCCCGATCCCGTCTTCCGCGTTGAAACTTCCTTCCAGCACCCGGTTCACCAGCACCAGCGTTTGGTCCGACAGTTCCCGGGCCAGCACCGCGTCAGACCCCACATAAACCGACCTCGTCCCAGGCGAAACCTGAGACACCAGCCACGTCAGGCTGGAAGTATCCGCCCCGCAATGTCCCACGATCAGCACTTTGTTGAACCCTGGCATCTCATCCTTCTTTCGTCACTTCAGCTTGCAAAAAAACCATCTGCGGGAAAACTATAACCATTCCCACCACAAAGGCACGCCATGGCCCTCATCTCCCAATCCCAGGTTGACCAGTTCCGCGAGCTTGGCTACTTCGTCACCGACGTCGCCTTCCCCGCCGCCGACATCCAGGCCATGTCCGCCGAGTTCGACCGCCTCCACGCCCTCGCCATCGAAAACGCCCAAAAGTCAGGCGACGAAACCGCCATCAAGTTCGCCCGCATGCGCCCCTTCATCGGCGCCATGCACACCTCCAGCGACATCGCCAAGTCCTTCATCAAATCCCCCATCTACCTCGAAGCCTGCGCCAGATTCATCGGACCCGACGCCGACCTCTACTACAACCAGGCCGTCATCAAGCCCCCCGAAAAAGGCCTCAGCTTCGGCTGGCATCAGGACTCGGGCTACCGCGTCACCCGCCCCCTCGAATACATCACCTGCTGGACCGCCATCAGCGATACCTTCCTTGAAAACGGCTGCATCTGGGTCCTGCCCAAATCCCACAAGCTCGGCCTCATCCCCCACTACCGCGACACCGCCGCGGGCGAAACCAAGCCCGTCAAGCTCGACGAAACCGGCGCCATCCCCGTCCCCATGAAAGCCGGCCAGGTCGCCATCTTCTCTTCCTTCACCCTCCACAAGTCCGGCCCCAACACCTCCCAATCCATCCGCAAAGGCTACGTCCCTCAATACCACTTCCCCGGCGTCGTCGCCGCCGACACCGGCAAACCCTTCGGCGACCAATACCCCGTCCTCCGCGCCGGCAAACCCCTTCCCTGACACTACAACCCAAAGCCTGCGAAAATAACCTGCAATTGCCCCCCTCAGCGCATTGCGCTGCTCTCTTCATGAATCCCAATCAAAACACCGCTCTTCATCACCATCCTCTTAATCATCCTCAATCCTCTTAATCCCAGTCAAAAATCCTCCGCCGCCACCCAAAGCACCAACCTCATTCAACCGCCAAAAATCATCGCCCCGATCAACCCACCTCCACCGCCAGGATCGACATATCATCCTCCGCCCGTCCCCCGCCCTGCCACACCCGCACCTCTTCCAGAATCCCCTCAATACTCGCCTCCAGTGGCTCCACGCCCCACTTCTGCGCCGACACAGCCAGCCGTTCCCACCCATACACCCGCTGCACCGGATTCATCGCATCCGTCACACCATCCGAAAACAGATACAACCGATCTCCAGCCCCCAGCACCACCATGCGCTCTTCATACGCATCCTCTCCCAGCCCAATGGGAGACCCCTGGCTCTCCAGCACCACCGGCGCCCGTCCCGCCGCCAGATGGATCGGCCCCGGGTGCCCCGCCGAGGCGTAACGAAACTCCCCAGTCGCCGTATTCAGCACCCCATACAACAGCGTCGCGAACTGCGCCGTTGCCGCATCAAATGGAAACAGCCGGTTCAACTCATCCAGCACACGCCCCGCCGGCGTAATTTCTTCCCGCCGCTTCCCCACGCCCCCGCGCACCAGGATCGATGACGGATCAGACGCAGGCGAAAGCAGCCGGCTTAACGTCACGCTCAGCAGCGCCGCCGTCACCCCATGCCCGCTCACATCCAGCACATACAACCCCACATACCCATCCCCAAGCGGAATCACATTCAGCCCATCACCCGCCAGTTCATCGCACGGGTGATAAGCCCACGCAAACCTCACGCCCGGCATGCTCGGCGTCCCACGCGGCAAAAACGTCCGCTGGATCTTCGCCGCCGCCTTCAAATCCCGCGACATCCGCTCATTCACCTGCCTCAGCAACGCATTCACCGACTCCAGTTGAAGCTGCAATCGGCTGATCTTCAAATGCGCCTCCACCCGCACATGCAGTTCATCGATCTGAAAAGGCTTCGTCAGGTAATCCACACCCCCAAACCCGAATGCATTCACCTTGTCCAACTGCTCATTGAGCGCGCTGATGAAAATCACCGGCACGCGCTTGAGTGTCTCATCCGCCTTGATGATCCTGCACACCTCATACCCGTTCATGTCCGGCATGTTGATGTCCAGCAGAATCAGGTCCGGCAGTTCCTGCCGCGCCGCCCTCAGCGCCAGCGCCCCGCTCGTCACCGGCCGCACCTTGTACCCTCTCACCTTCAGCATGCCCGTCAACACCTGCAGGTTCGCTGGCGTGTCGTCCACGGCAAGAATATTCGCCGGCTTCACCGCATCGACTTCAACCATTGGTTCACTCACTCGCTTGCTCCATATTGAATAAGTCCAGCAGCCTCTGGTTCTCAAAACCCTCCGCCAGCCGTCGCAATCGCTGCGCCAGCCGCGCATCATGGCTTTCCACTTTTTGGATGATCGTCAGCAGCCGGTCCAGGTCCGCCCTCACCACCGCCTCCTGCATATCCTGAACCATCTCCCTCGGCAGCCCAACGAGCGATTGCGCCGTTAAGCCCGGGGCTTCTTCCGTGCCGCTCCCCGGCTCCTGGCCATACACGTACTCCACCCCTGTCTGCTCGTGGATCTTCTGAAACAGCTCTGCCTCCCGAAAAGGCTTCCCGATGAAGTCATCCGCCCCGATCCCCAACAGCGCCGTCCGGTTCTCGTCCAGCGCGCTCGCCGTCACCGCGATGATCTTCGCTTCCTTGCCGAACTTCCCCGCCCGGATCCTCCTGATCGCCTCATGCCCATCCATCCCCGTCATTCGAAAGTCCATCAACACCAGATGAGGCCGCCACGCCTCAAACACCGCCACACCCTCGCCGCCATCGCTCGCCTCTCTCACCTCAAACCCCACCGGCTCCAGAAACCGCGTCAGAAGCTGCCGGTTGTCCTCCATGTCATCCACGATCAACACCCTGCACGCCGGCTGCTCCGGACGCAGCCTCAGCACATACCGCAGCTTTTCCCGCTGCACCAGCCCCTGCTCCTCGCCCCTGTTCAGCGGCAGCCGAATCGTAAACGTGCTCCCCTTCTCCGGCTGGCTCACCACCGTAATATCGCCCCCCATCAGCCTCGCGAACTCTCGGCTGATCGCCAACCCGAGCCCCGTCCCCGTCCCCGCCTGAACCCCCGTTTTGGTCTGCTCAAACTGCCGGAAAAGCCTCATCTGCTCCTCCGGTGAAATCCCCGGCCCCGTATCCCGGATGTCGATGCACAAATAGTCCTTCTCCTCTTTGTTCGCCACATCCACATTCATCGCCACGCCCCCCTGCTGCGTGAACTTCACCGCGTTGCCCAGCACATTCGTCAGGATCTGCCGCAGCTTGTTGATGTCCCCCACGATGTACCTGGGCACATCCTCCGTCACCTCCACCGTCAACGAAAGATTCTTCTCTTCTGTCCGCCCCTGAAACATCATCTCCAGGTCCGTCACCAGCCCCGCCAGGTCAAACGTCGAAAGATTCAGCGTCGTCCGCCCCGCCTCGATTTTTGTCATCTCCAGGATGTCATTGATCACTGCCAGCAGGTGCTCGCCGCTCCGGTTGATCGTCCGTAAATACCGGTACTGCGCCGGGGTCACTTCCTTGTCCCGCAGCATCACCTGCGAAAACCCAAGGATCGCGTTCATCGGCGTCCGTATCTCATGCGACATATTCGCCAGGAAAACGCTCTTGGCCCGGTTGGCCTGATGCAGCGATTGCTCATACAGCTTCCGTTCCGTCACATCGCGCGCCGCCGCAAACACCCCCTGCAGCACCCGTTCCCGGTCATGAAACGTGGTCGCGTTGTAGGAAACCACCGTCTCCTTCCCGTCCCGCGCCCGCGCCGTCAATTCGTAGTTGGTCACCTTCCCCTCGCCCAGCACCAGTTTGATGCCTGCTTCCGCGCGCTCCGGGTCCGTGAAGTACGCTTTGAACGGCGCCCCGATCAGTTCATCGCGCGTGCATCCCGTCAGCGCCTCCATCTGTTTGTTCACATCCGTGATGATTCCCCTGGGGTCCGTCGTGATCAGCGCATCGATGTTGGATTCAATCAGCGACCGTGTATAAAACTGCTGGTCTCGCACCCGCTGATCCAGCAGCATCCGCTCGGCTTCCACCTGTTTGCGCACCGTGTTGTCCGTGCCGATCAGCAGGTATCCGATGATCCCGTTCTCAGCGTTTCTAAGCGCCGTCACGGACACGATCGCCGGAAACCGGCTCCCGTCCTTCCGGATGTAGGTCAGCTCGTAAATGTCTTCGATCCCCCGCGACGCCTTGAACACCAGCGCTTCGAAACCCGGCGTAATCGTCGTCCCCAGTTCCGCGCTCAGCGCCTTGGCGCGGGCAATCACCTCTTGCGGGTCTGAAATATCCGCAGGCGTGATCTGGTTCATCATCTCCGCCGCCGTATACCCCAGCATCCGCTCTGCGCCCACGTTGAAAATCTGGATCACCCCCTTCTCGTCGGTCGCAATGCTGGAGAAGTTCGCACTATTGAAAATCGCCCGCTGCAGCGCCCCCGCTTCCAGAAGCGCCTCTTCGGCACGCTTACGCGCCGTCACGTCTTCCATCGCCAGCACCAGGAATTCCCCGTGCCGCCCCGTCTTGAGCTTCCGCGCATTCAGCAGCATCACCCTGTGCCCGATCACCGGAAACGCATGCTCAAGCTCAAAATCATCAAACACCGAGCTCTTTGGCACAATGTCTTCCAGCAGTGTCCGCAGCGCCGGGATATCCCACTGCCCGTTCCCCAATTCGTAGATCAGCCGGCCTTCCGTCTCTCCCGCCGACACCTGAAACGTCTGATAGAACGCCCGGTTCGCCGATCTCACCCGCAGCGTCGCATCCAGGATCAAAAGCGGCTCCCGGACCGTATCCACAATGTCCATCGCGTAATTCTGAATGTCCTCAACCAACGGTCGTCGTTCTGTCATGCCTGTCTCTTTCGCCTGCCATGCGTCATCAATGGATCAGGACCTTTGGATAATCCCCCTCGGCTCTTTCCGTCTCCCTCTCCATCACGGAGAGGGCTGGGGTGAAGGCGTTCCTTCGATCGATTATTCAGAGGCCGCAATTCACATGCCTGCCGCTCTTGCCGTCAGCGCACCATCTGCGTGCGCCTGGAAAACACTTACAACGTTCGCGGGTAAAGCTGCGGTTCCACGTGGGAAAACCCAAAAGAGTCCAAACGCAATTCAACCGCTCCGGAGTATGCTCATACACACCCGGGCTCACCGCGCGCAAACAAAATGGATTGAAAATCAAAACCCTGGAAATGTTCCGCAATGCCTTTCGCTGATCACCCAACCCTCTTCGCCGGACGATCTAACCATTGCTTAGACTTGATTGTCGTTACAGCATAGGGCATTGCCCTGTAATTGCAAGGTAAATCTTCCTAAAGCCAATCCCACCCCCCTCTTAAAAGCCATTGGGCGAATCGGCCGCCCGTCAGCATCACCCCTCTGACGCTGAAGCATCCAAATGCCATTTACCTTCAACCCCAGACACCCTGTCGAAGCCCCCCGATAACCCGATAACCCAGTGCGAAAATCCCACTTTTCTTTTATGGATGCCAACCCCCTCCACCTCGCCCCATCTTCATAACAGCCCGCCTCTCACCCTCAATTCACATCGTAAATAAACCACTGCCGCGACATGCTCATCACATTCAACCCCGACCGATACTGCCGCCACGCAGCATGCCCATCCGTGAACACGGAATTGGCGCCCACGGGTTCCGCATTCCCATGGGTGTCATGCGTATTCCCGGACAGATAATTCAATGCCGTTCCTAAAAACCGCACGCCCGGACCGCCCCAGCAAAGCGCATCGGCCCACACGATTCTCCGGCTCGGATCACGTGAATCGGCGAACCGGAACATCCCCGGCATCTGGTACTGCGCCCCCGATACCGCGCGCCCAGGCCCTGCAAAATAGCCATATCCCGTCCGGTCGGCATGGTTATCCGTCGTCCAGGTGTAAGTGTTGGTTGGGTCCGTGTATCGGGCATCGCTCAGAAAGTTCGGGTTGATCTCCCGCCCATCCCTGTACACGCCAGACGGGCACACCCACAGCTTGGCCCGGTTCAGGCCGTAATTGTTGGCCAGTTCTTTCCGCGTCATGCGCGCAAACGTGTGATCGATCACCGCAGCGTTTTCCCAGCTCCCATAAGGCACGGTCCCCTTGGCATCTTGGGAATACCCCAGCGACCCGATCATGATCTGCCGTAAATTCGCCTGGCACGCCACAATCCGCGCCGACTCCCTCGCCTTCGAAAGGCTGGGCAGAAGCATCGCCATCAGCACCGCGACAACCGCCACCACCACCAACAGTTCCACCAGCGAAAAACCCTGAATGCAAACCCCAAACGCACGACGTTTTTTCGACGATCGCATTTCCATGTTTTTATTTCCGTAAGGCAATCGATATGTCCCGCATAACGCCCCACACTGAGCGCCTTGATCATATCGATCCCCAACCCCGTAAACCACCCCCAAGTCACCGCTTCACCCCATGCAAACATCACCCAACCTCACGCGCTCACCTTCAACTCCCCCCGCCGCACCCACCACCGCACCCCGATCCACAACCCGATCCCCCACTGCAGCTTGCCCCGCACCCGCCCCCCATCCCTCCACACGAACTCGAACTCGAACCCCCAAACCACGCCTTCTTCACCTCCATCGGATCCACAGGCGGCGAAACCTCAGACCAATCATCCATCACCCGCCCAAGCGCCACCCACTCCACGCCCGTCACCCCCAGCAGTGCCGCCGGGCCAAACAGCGCAAACCCCCACCCCAACGCCTCACTTGAAGCACCCTCGCTCATCCCTTGTTTGATCACCACCGGATAGTGCGTCTTCCAGAACCTCTCCAGCACATTCTTTCCTGACTGCGTTCTTCGCCCCTCCATCCCAAACGCCTTGCACGCCCTCCACAACGCTGCGAACAGCACCACCGCCGACACCCCCAGCATGATCGCCAGATAAAAATACGGCTTGCCCGACTGCATCCCCAGGTACACCCGGTACCCGCCCGCGGCCATCAAGCCCATCAACCCCGCCACCGGCGTCCATCGCGCCAGCACCCCCAGCCACGCTGGCATCAGATAATCACGCTCCACCAGCGCCTCGTCGATCAACCGCAGCCGATCCCGCATCAGCCTCTGGATCTCCTCCACCGTGTACCGCTGCCGGCACAGCCCCAAAACCTCTTTCTCCACATCATGCATCGGTTTCACGCTTCCCCCCGCCGGCCCGCCCCCCATCACCGGCATCGGCGAAACCTGTGTCAGCCACCCGCTTCCCCTGAGCGAAACCAACGCCGTGTGCACCACATGCCCTCCACCACCCACCATATACGCCATCCCATACACATCCGGCGTAGGCGGCTCCGCCACCGGCCTCACATACACAACCACCTCCAGCACCGCGTAGAGCGCCACGCACCCCACCGCCGCCATCATGTACACCACCAGAAAATCCGGCCCCGGCATTGTCTTGAAACTCTGCCACGCCTGGCACCCCACCCCCGTCAGCGCCATCGCCAAAAGCGCACCCCCCAGCACGCTCCGGCCAAACACCTTTCCCAAAATCCGTCGCGGCACCAGCCAATGGCTCCACCGATCCACCCGCACAAACCGCTCACGCCCAAACCGTTCCTCCACCCCCGGCCAAACCTCCGCATCCGCAGCCTCGCCAAACACACGCCTGTAATATGTCATCGTGTGTTCGTACGCCTTCTTAAATCGCTCCGGATCTTCCTCCTTCTTCCCCGGCCCGGCCCCGCGTTCAGGTTCATGGTGAATCGGCTTGCCCAGCGCATTCACGCAAAAATCCTGCCAGTACCGCTTCGTGTCCAGCAAATGCTGGTGCCACGCATGGTCCACCAGTTCCGAAGGCGTCAGCATCCGCTCGCTTCGCGCGCACAGATAAATAAACCGCTTGTACTCCACCATCGCCTGCCCGGCCAGCTCGTAGCTGCACCCCGTCTCCCGCGCCAGCTTCTTGCGAAAGCTCCCCTCATACCCCACGGGGTCAAGCGGATAATCCCGCACCCGCACCCACATCGGGTCATCCGCCGCCAATAGAAAATCCGCCTCCACCTTCCCGCCGCCCTCGGTTTTCCCTTCCAATCCCGTCTTCACAAAAACCCCCTTCATGAAATCGCCCATCAATTCTAATGGGGATCTTTGAATCAATGCGATCACCGCCGCGATAGAGCACACATACACCCACAAAAACGTCGGCCCCGGCATCGTCCGATACGTCTCCCACGCCGCACACCCAGGCGTCGTCATCGCCATCGCCCCAAGGCCAAAAAAACAGCACAAATAAGCTAAAACCTTGGCACTTAAGCCGTCGCCGCACCGCTTCTCTTCCCGAACGCTTTTCACTCTAAAACCCTCCTGGAATATCACCCGACTACAATTTTAGAACAAATAAATAAAAATACAACAAATAAACTAAAAATATTAAACCATTAGAAAATTTAATACTCGACACCGTTCCCCAACTTTCCACCCCTGAAAACCCTTAAAAAAATCTCCTCACAAGAATATAACCCTTCCTGTACCATTGCTTTATTCTCGTTTGTACAGGGAACACAAATGCCCATTTCTCCGGACTCCCCTCGCTTGGGCCTCACTTTCCGCACCAGACTCCTCCTCTCCATGTGCATCCTCGTCCTCCTCACCGGGGCCGCCATCACCTTCATTGCCGATCAGGCCAACCGCGCCTCCGCCCGCTCCCTCACCGATTCCCTCTTCCGCGAAGTCACCGGACACGCCGCCACCCAGACCCGCGACTTCGTCCTCCGCGCCGCACCCGTCGCCCAGTCCCTCGACGAACTCACCGGTCACGGCGTTCAACTCGACAATCTCGACACCCTCGCCCCCCAGCTCCTTGCCTTCCTCAAAGGCAACCCGGGCATGACCCGCATCCTCTACGCCAACGAGCTAGGCGGCTACGCCGACGCCTCCCGTAACCTTGACGGCTCCTTTGTCATCCAGCGCCGCAGCATCCAAAACGGCCAATCCCAGCTCACCACCTACGCCGTCCAGCCCGACGACTCCCTCAAACCCCTCCGCCACGAGGAAAACACCGGCTACGACGCCCGCAAACGCCCCTTCTACACCCTCGCCAAAGACACCGGCAAGCTTACCTGGACGCCGCCGTACATGTTCTTCACCGAAAACCTCCCCGGCATCTCCTGCGTCCTCCCCGTCTTCGACGCCGACCGCACGCTCAAAGGCGTTTTCAGCGTTGAGTTCGACTTAAACACCCTCTCCCAGTTCGCCTCCACCCTTTCCATCAGCAAAAACTCCCGCGTCTTCCTCTTCACGCCTGATCGAACCCTCCTCGCCCACCCGAATCAGCGCAGCCTCATCGGCAAAGGTGTCAAGGGCAAAGGCCAGATGCTCACCCTCGCCGACACCGCCGATCCGCTCGTCGACGCCTTCAGTGCAAACCTCAACCCTGAATTTCTAAGCACCCCCGACACCGGCGGCTTTCACTTCTTCGGCTTCAAGCACAACGGCACCTCCTTCCTGGCCTCCACCACCGTCTTCCCCATCGGCGACAGCCAGCAATGGGTCGTCGGCGCCATCGCTCCCGAGTCCGACTTCCTCTCCGGCGTCTGGCGCGCCCGCTGGCTCTCCCTCGCCGCCGCCGCCGTCGCCCTCGCCCTCGCCGCCGTCGTTGCCGCCATCACCGCCCGCCGCATCTCCAGCCCCGTCCAATCACTCATCGCCTTCATGCACCGCGTCGGCAATGGCGACCTCGACGCCCGCGCCGACTTCCAAGGCGGGCACGAATTCCAGCTCCTCTCCAACGCCCTCAACAAAATGATCGTCGACCTCCGTGAACGCCTCCACCTGCGCAGCTCGCTCAAAATCGCCATGGACGTCCAGCAAAGCCTCCTCCCCGCCTCCGACCCCGTCTCCCCGCTGCTGGACATCGCCGGCCACAGCAAATATTGCGACGACACAGGCGGCGACTACTACGACTTCATCGACGTCTCCACCCTCTCTCCTTCCTCCCTCCTCATCGCCGTCGGCGACGTCATGGGCCACGGCATCCCCGCCGCCCTCGTCATGGCCACCGCCCGCGCCGCCCTGCGCACCTGCGCCCGCCAGGACCACAGCCTCGCCCAGCTCATGACCCGCACAAACCAGGTCCTCTCTCAGGACAACCGCCACAAGCGCTTCATGACCCTCTCCCTGCTGCTCATCGACACCCAATCCCGCACCGTCCGCTGGGCCAGCGCCGGCCACGATCCCGCCATCGTCTTCGACCCCCAAACCCAATCCTTCAGCGAGCTCGCAGGCGGCGATCTCCTCCTGGGCGTCATGGAAGACGTCCAATACGAGGAATACACCAGCAATTTCTTCCCCCCAGACAGCATCCTGGTCATCGGCACCGACGGCGTCTGGGAAATGTTCAACGAACAAAAACAGCAATACGGCAAGCAACGCCTTCAAGCCGTCATGCAGGCCAACCACACCAAAACCGCCGCTCAAATCCGCAGCGCTCTCGACGCCGACCTCGCCGCCTTCCGCGGCATCGCTTCCCCCGCCGACGACGTCACCTTCGTCATCATCAAATTCCTACCCACCCCCACCATCTAAAATCTCGTCGAAACTCCCCCACCTCTGTCTTGATCCTCTTAATCATCTTCAATCCTCTTAATCCCAGTCAAAAAATTCTTCCTTCTCAATTCGGATTCAGCACACTCGTATCCAGCGTCCCATCCGCCTTCCTCCGGCTAGGCGGATCGCTCACGAACGCAAAAAACTCCGGCGTATAAACAAAATCATGGATCGTCGTCCGCCTCCGGTACGGCAGATACACCCCGATATGCCACATCGAATTCCGGTACAACATCAAGTCCCCCGCACCCAGATGCACTTCCACGGCCCCCGGCATGCTCCTGGCGTAATCCATCACCGCCAGCTCCGCCTCCAGATCATCCTTGCCGATCACATCCGCCCCCTCCAGCGGCCGCCCTGGAAACCGCGCAATCTCCTCTCTCGTGTCCCGCCGCAAATGGCTCCCCGGCACCACCCACGTGCATGAGTCTTCATACAACGCGCAGTTGATCTGGTTGAAATACCGCGTGTCGTCCTTCAACCGGTCAAACGCCGCCAGGTCCATTGCCGGATAGTTGTCCCGCCAATCCCGGTGCCACACCGTGCACCAGGGCCGCGTCGCCGGCTCATAAAACACGCCCGTCCCCATCAGCCGGTCATCCTTGGACTTCCCCTGGCACGCTTCCGGGCTGATCAATTCCTTCAGCGCCTTCTCCAGTTCCGGCAGATGCGCATACGCCTCAAACGGCTTCACATCGATCTCCCCCGCGTGCCGTTTGATCGGCTGCAGTCGCTGCGCCGAATCCCCGCTCATCTGCCTGGCGATCGGCCGACCCTTGTCCGCCTCCCGCCTTAAATCCCTCAAAAGCGAAGTCGGCAAAAGCCTCCGCATAATGCAGAAGCCTTGTGCGTTGTAGCTCTGGACATCGGCTTTCGTAAGCTGATACATCGGCGGTCCTCCAACTCTTTTTTCACTCGATCAAACCTGGTTTCACCTTCCATACGCCTTCAAAGCTAACATAATTAAAAGACGTTCTTCACCCGGGGGTTCTTTCCTATGTCCCAGCCAGCAACCGCTCCATCTCGACTGCTCATCGTCGCCATCGCTCTCCTGTTGTTCTTGATCCTTCTCTCCCTCTGGTTCATCTTCAAGCCCTCTGCGGGCCCCGCGCCTGCGCCGGAGGTCGTCACCCCGCCGCCGACGCCCAAAGTTCGGCTCAAAACCTCCGACGGGCTCTACCTCGGGGATGAGCTCGTCCTCCCCGGGCATCTCATCGCCGGACTCATTGCCGAACATTGGGTCGAGTGCACCTTCGTCTCCGTCGCGGGGGAATCCGGCAATGTCATGCCCACCTCCCATGAATGGACCGACACCAAAGTTCCCCTCGCCGCCGTCCGCATCGGCACGGACCCGAACCCGCCCGCCTCCAAGCTCATTCCAGGCATGGAGGCCCAGGCATTTTTGGGCGCCTGGCGCAACGCCCGCATCGTCAAAATCCTCCCCGACGGCGTCGTCGTCCGCGGCGTCGCCTCAAATCAAACCGTCACGCTCCTGCCTCCCACGCACCTGCGCACCCTTCCCCAGCCTGAGCCCAAAATCTCTTTCCTCATCGAACAACGCTTCGCCGTTCCCCCGCCCATGCCCGAGCCCCCTGCGCCAAACCCCCAGCCCCCTCAACCCACCCCAGCCACCGGCCCCGGCGGCGGCGGTGGTGGTGGCGGCGGAGGCGGCGGCTCCGATGGAACAGGCAACGGCAATCGCGGCCCAGGATCCTCGCCCCGAGGCACCCGCCCGCCACGCAACACTCCCACACAACCCCCGCCGCCGGCACCTGAACCTCCCAAACCCAAGCCCCCAGAACCCCCACCAGGCCCACAAATCCCCGTACTCAACTATTAAACCCCTCTCCATCAGGGGCTTGGTCCATAAATTCCCATGTAGGTCGGATTAGACGTCTTCGTCGTAATCCGATATCCCGCTTTACTCCCGAAATTCAATTAAGCCCCATCCCCATCTTTAATAGTCCTCTGTACCTGCCCACGACCATGCCATTCAGCCCGTAACGACCTGCTCTTGTCTTCACCCTTTCCGGGCTCTGCCCTTTCCGCCTCTTAACTTCGCGTCTTCGCGGCTTCGCGGTTAAAAATCTGCCGCTCTTCCCTTCTGCTCATCCACCGGTTTGCGGCTTCTTCTGATTTTTCCATAACCTCGATCGCTCCGGAAAAACTCTGCCTGGATTGGCGCTTCAGCATCGAAAAAAGGTAATTTATCCCCATTCCGCTTACCCCGGGGAACCTTCATGCACCCATCCACCCGCCTCACCCTCGCCCGCCTCGCCCTCTGCGCTCTGGTCGCGTTTGCTGCGCTTCCCACCCCCATCCGCGCACAGGACGCCCAAAACAATCCGCCCCAGGCCCGCGCAGACTTTCGACCCGGCCAAAAAGTCAACGCCCTCATCACCGGCCAATGGGTCGAGTGCACCGTCGTCGAACGCACCGGCACCACCTACACCGTCAGTCCCGCTTATCCAAACTGGGCTGACGAAATGTACGCCTACTCCGCCATCAAAATCGCCGGACAGAATGTCAATCCCGAGCGCCTCAGGCCCGGGCAGGCCGTCGAAGTCCTCTGGGGTAATTCATACTGGGCCGCTCGAATCATCGACCCCCAGCCCAACTTTTCCGTCATCCGCTGGGACCGCTCAAGAAACACCACCGCCCGCGTCAGTGCGGCCGACATCAAATCCATTCCCCAGCCCACCCCCAAGCCCGGCCAGGGTCAGGCCAACTTCAACGCCCCACCGGCTCGCAAGGCCCTTCCCGAGCAGCCGCCCGAGCCTGCAGACCCGCAGCCCGGCCTGCTCCCCAAGCGTCTCGCCCCCGAGGTTCTTCCCGAACGTTTGGCGCCTGAACCCATCAAACCCCTCTCACGTTTAACCAACCCGGAGCCCGCCGACACCACCCACGTCCAGTTCCTTGATACCGCCAACAAACCCCTCGCCGGGCTCGCGCTTAAACCCATCTCCGGCAGTGTGGCTCTCACCACCAACCCCAACGGCGACCTCCGTCTCACAGACTTCTGGGCCCACTCATTGGCCTTCACCGCAAGCGGCCAGACCTATCAGATCAACACTCAGCATCCGCGATTCAAAGAGAAGAAAAACATCATCGCCCCCCTTGCGCTGGGCCCCGCCCAGGGCATTGATGTCGTGGAGATCCAAGCCCAGGTCTCCCTCCCCGACGGCACCCCCGCCGCCAATGCCTGGGCCTGGGTCCACTCGCTTCAGCGGGAACAGCTCACCGAAGACTGGTCCTGGCTTCGTGCCAAAACCAACTCCCAAGGCCAGGCGCTCTTCAAAATGCTCCCGCTCAGCCCCGCCCAACTGGGCCGCAAGCCCAACATCCAGGGCTTCGTCATCGCCGCCGAGCCGGACCCCGCCATCGCCCTCTTTCAGGGCGCGCAAGCCTCGTTCATCCCTGTCTATCAGCACTTTGAGCCCGACCAGAAAGTACAGCTCACCTTCCAGACCGGGCAGCCCCGGCTCCTTGTTTTCACCGACCCCCTGGACAACCCCCTGCCCGCCGACGACACCGCAAAAGCCAAAGTCTTCTTCACCCAGCCGCTCCCCGGCGATCCAATCCTCTCGCGCGTCCCCTGGGTGCCCGGCAAGCCTTTCGCCTTCCCCCCCGGTCAGTATGCCATTGAGGCCGGCCGCATCGCCCGCCAGTTCACCATCGAGCCCGAAAGCGAGCCCGAAAACATCCGCATCAACATGCGCTCCCTGGGCTACGCCGCAGGCCGCATTCTCGATGCCTCCGGCAAACCCGCCCCGGACACCGTGGTCCTCATGATGCCCCAATGGGGCCAGCAGTACGGCCCCGACGACCTCACCCCGGAGGCCTGGAAACTCCTCCAGCAAGCCAAACCTCAGCCCGACTCGACCAACGAATCCTCCATCATTCACACCTTTACGCTGCGTAACCAGCGTCGAAGCTTTTCGCTCATCGGCTTCGGCCGGTCCGACACGCAAGGCAAATTCAACCTCGACTCCCCCGTCGGCGGCACCATCGGCGTCTTTGGCCCCACCCTCCTCAATCACCGCGTCACGCCCGACTACAAAACCTACAAACCCGTAGACCTCTACGCCATCCCCTCCGCCACCGTCACCATCACACCCGTCTATCCCTCCGGCATAGACTCTCCTTCCGCCCCTCGCATCCGCATCCTCTTTCCCGACGACCGCACCCCCGCGCCCATCAAATCCCTGGATCCCGCCGACTACGGCGTCCCCGCCACCGCGGAATTCCTCAAGCCCGTCACCTTCCGCGTCCCCGCCGGCTATCCCGTCAAAATCAAGCTCACCTCCGCAAATCTCGACTTTGAATCCGTCGCCGCCACCCTCCGTCCCGGCGACACCCTGGACATAGGCCACTCCCTTCTCACCCGCAGGCCCCCCAACATCCTCGACATCGTCGCCACCGACGCCGGCCAAACCCCGCTCCCAAACATCAAGCTCACCCTTGAATCCCCCTCCCCTTCCTTCAAAACCACCGTTCAGCTCGACCCCACCGCCAGCGTCAACATCACGCTCCCCAAGGACGTTTCCGCATCGGGCATCCGCGCCTCGCTCCAGCCCGAAAACGGCCTCCCGCTCACCGTCGCGCTGGCGGACATCATCAATCTCAAAAACCCAAAAGAATCCATCACCACCGCCCTCTTCCCCCACCGCATTCAAAAACTCCCTTCCACGGATATATTCATCACCGACGCCGCCGGCACTGCGCAGCCCGGCATGCCCATCCGGGTGGATGGCTACCTGGGCTCTAAGCCCTTTGACACCGGCATCGACGCCACGCTGCCCGCCTCCAGCATCAATGCTCTCTTGCCTTACCGGCTCACCTTCTCCGGCCCGGGAAACACCAGGTACTTCTGGTCCCTCGCGCCAGACACCCACCCCCGCACGCTCCCCATTCCCGTTTCTGGCAATGCCACCCTCCCGGTCATCGAAGGCCAGGTTCTTCTTCCCGACGGCACGCCCGCGGCTAACTGCCCCGTCGGCGCCCGCGCCATCGTCACTGGCGAATCTCCCTTAAGCCTTCTCTTCGCCTCCCCACCCTCCGCCGGTGTCTTCACCGACACCGACGGCCGTTTCCGGTTCAGCCCCACCTGGAACCCCAGGGAATCCGACTACGCCACGCCCCCCAAGCGCTGGGTCGTCGTCGCCCAAAGCCCTGACGGCCAGAACCTCGCCGCCGCCGTCGCCACATGGAACTACCCCGGCAAAACCCTCTCCATGAAGCTGGAAAACACCCAGCCCGTCCGCGTCAGCCTCGCCCTTCCCAAAGCGTATGACCTCCACAATTCCATCACCGTCACGCTCTCCAGGATCGACCCTGCCACCAACACCCGCTTCCCCGTCGCCGCGCTCATCCCAGGGAAGCAAACCCTGAACCTCGCCCCCGGCCAATACCTGGCTTCCGCGCGCCTGGCATCCCTGCCGCCCATCACGCTCGCTCCCGGCCAAACCACGCTCGACCTCGCCTACCCCATCGATCAGGCTTTCAACTTCACCCTCATCGACCAGGCCACCCAAAAACCCATCCGAGGCGGCTTCGTCTCATTCCAATCCACCCTTGCAGACGTAAGCAATTGGTCCGACCAGCAATTGCCCGACTTTAACGCCTCCGGCCCATCCAGCCCCGACGGCCACTGCAGCATCACCTACCACCGGCACCCCACTCAGCCTTCTCCACTCGAGATCATGGCCTTCGCCAAGGACTACCTCCCCGTCAATCTCCAACCCCTGGCGGACCTCGCCAACGTCAACGCACAAGGCATCAAGCACATCCGCGTCACCCTTGAACCCGCGCTCCAGGCCCGCCTGGTTCTCCCCAAAGAGCCCCGCCTGCAAACCAACGGGCTTCACCTGACCATGCTCCCCCCCACGGTCATCTCTCCGCTGGAGCCCGGCCTGCTCGAGCCCGCGCGATTGAATTCAGACCTCTTCACCGTCACCCGCAATTTGCTTCTCATCCCCCGTGACCGTCCCGCCTGGCTCATCGGCAAAAACGATGAAGGCTTTGAAGACAACCGCGAAGGCACCCTCACCACGCGCATTCCCGGCACTCTCTGGCTCACCCAGACCAAAGTCAGCCCGGCAGGCGCACCGCCCGGCGATGTCACACTCACCGCCATGCCCACCGTCCCCTTCAAGGCTCAGGCCGTCAGCAGTTCCGGCAAACCCCTGGCCAATGTGCTCATCGGAATCGCGCTCGACGATCCCACCTTCACCCCCGGGTTCATCCCCACCGATAAAGACGGCTCCGTCACCCTCAACGTCCCCTCCGACGTCCCCCTGCGCTTTTTCCTCTGCCGCTCCACGGATTCCCGGCCCATCACAGAACCCGGCTGGGTTCAAACCATCTCCGCCGGCTCCACAACCGCCGACCCTTTCACTCTCAAAATCACCGCTCCCTCCGGCTTTTGATCCCGCGCTCCATCTGTTCATTTCCGACCAGACCCCAGGCCCTGAACCCCCAGGGTAAAAGCATTTGTCGATTTCCCACGCGCCCGGGTTGCCGGGTGACGGG
>CAZIWA010000106.1:0-19927 GCA_964542875.1 uncultured Phycisphaeraceae bacterium | reverse complement strand
GCTGGGTGCGGATATCGAACGCATCGATGTGAAGGAGAGCGCGGAGGGGTGAGGACGTCCCGTGTCCCGGGCCTCGGATCGAGAGTTTGGGGTTTCGTTGGAGGTTGGGAGATTTTTCAGCATCCGCCGAGGGTGCTGAAAAACAAGAAGCAATCAATATGAATGATGACCGGTGGTGTCGCATGGATACATGCTCAACCACCGGCTAATGGCTGTCACTCCTGCGGGGTGCGGAGACGGCAAATACAATACGAACACGCTGAGGGGGCACACAAGGAGTGGGTTTTGAATTAAACTTTGGGTATGCCATCCGATCCTGTTTTTGATGCGTTGAATGAGCGTGTTGCCAGCGAAGTGAAGCGATATTGGGGTTACGAGAGCCTCAGGCCGATCCAGGCGGAGGCGATCCGGGCGGGGTTGGATAAACGAGATTCGCTGGTGGTGATGCCGACGGGCGGGGGGAAGTCGCTTTGCTATCAGGTGCCGCCTCTGGTTTCGGGGAAGATGAGCGTGGTGGTTTCGCCGCTGATTTCATTGATGAAGGATCAGGTGGATGGGCTGACATCGATCGGGTATCCGGCGGCGGGGCTGCACTCGGGGATCGGGCCGGAGGAGCGCAGGGCGATCGAAACCGGGGTGGCGCAGGGGAAGTTCAAGCTGATTTTCGTGGCGCCGGAACGGCTGATGACGTCGTGGTTTTTGCAGTTGCTGGATCGGGCGGGGGTGAACAGCTTCGCGATCGACGAGGCGCATTGCATTTCGCAGTGGGGTCATGACTTCCGGCCCGAGTACCGGCAGCTTTCGATGCTTAAGGAACGGTTTGCCGGGGCGAGCATTCATGCATACACGGCGACGGCGACGCCTCGCGTGCGGGAAGACATCGTGGCGCAGCTTGGGCTGACGGAGCCGACGGTGCTGGTGGGGGTGTTTGACCGGCCAAACCTGACGTATCGCGTGCTGCCCACGCAGGATCTGCAGGCGCAGGTGATCGAGGTGGTGAGGCGGCATCAGGGTGAAGCGTCGATCGTGTATTGCCTGAGCCGGAAGGACACGGAAACGCTTGCGGCGGTGCTGAAGGCCAACGGCATCAAAGCGGCGCATTACCACGCGGGGATGGAGCCGGGGCTGCGGCAGCGGACGCAGGAAGAGTTTTCGGATGAAGAGCTGGATGTGGTGGTGGCGACGGTGGCGTTTGGCATGGGCATCGACCGGAGCAACGTGCGGTGCGTGATTCACGCCGCGATGCCCAAGACGGTGGAGGGTTACCAGCAGGAGACCGGGCGCGCGGGGCGCGATGGGCTGGAGGCCGAGTGCGTGCTGTTTTACACGCCGGCGGACGTGATGCGGTGGGAATCGCTGATCACGCGGAGCTCCGAAGGGGCGCAGGATCCGGAGGCGCAGATCGCAACGCAGGTGGGTCTGCTGAAGCACATGCAGGCGTTTTGCAACAGCGCCAAGTGCAGGCACCGGGCGCTGTCGGAATATTTCGGACAGGAGTACCCAACGCCCAACTGCGAGGCGTGCGATGTCTGCCTCAACGAGGTGGAGGGTGTGGAGGGGGCGACGGTGATCGCGCAGAAGATCATGTCCGCAGTGGCGCGCACGGGGCAGCGGTTTGGCGTGGGGCATGTGGTGGATGTGCTGCTGGGGGCCAACACGGAGATGGTGCGCAAGTGCGGGCACAACGAGCTTTCGGTGTATGGGCTGCTCAAGGAGATGCCCAAGACGGTGATCCAGGCGTTTACGTATCAGTTGATTGATCAGGGATTGATTTCGCGGACGCCGGGGGATCGGCCGACGCTGATGCTCAATGATGCTTCGCTGGCGGTGATGCGTGGGAAGCAGGGGGTGTTTTTGATTCGGCCTCGCGAGGCGGCGGGGCGGACGCGGGTGGTGGAGGATTCGTGGGAGGGCGTGGATCGGGCGTTGTTTGAGTCGCTGAGGGATTTGAGGAAGAGGGTGGCGCAGGAGAGGGGGGTTCCGCCGTTTGTTGTGTTTACGGATGTGACGCTGCGGGAGATGGCACGGCTGCGGCCCAGCACATTGGAGGGGATGCGGCAGGTGAAGGGGATCGGGGAGCGGAAGCTGGCGGACCTGGGGGATCGGTTTTTAGAGGCGGTGACGGAGCATTGCATCGCACGGCAGGTGGGGATGGACGTGGGCGGACCGGCGGCGGCGCGTGGGCCGGAGATTCAGCGGGTGGCGCGGCCTAACGCGACGCGCGAGACGGCCAGGAAGATGTTTGGCGAAGGCGCGACACTGGAAGAAGTGGTGCAGGCGACGGGGCGGGCCAGGAGCACGGTGTCGGAGTATTTGTCGCAGTACATCATTGAGACGCGGCCGTTGAGCGTGGACATCTGGGTGGCGCCGGAGGTGTATGCAAGGATCGTGGATGTGGCGGGGTCGCTGGAAGAGGTGAAGCTTAAGCCGATCCACGAGAAGCTGGGCGGAACGGTGAGCTGGGAGGAGATCCGGGTGGCGCTGGCGCATATGGCGATGCAGGGGTGACGGGAGGGGGAGGGGAGTCCCGCGTCCTGTGTCTCGTGTCGAAGATGAAGAGTTTTAAGAGGGTGAAGGAATGTTAGATGTGTGATGTAAGAGGTTAGATGCAAGAGGTTTAAAGTTGGGGTGTTTGGGGGTTTGCATGGCGGTCCTTCTTCCAAGGGAGAGGGATAGGCGGGTTTCTTGACACTTTCTTGATATCTCCGGGGGCATTCTTGATGAGAACTGGGCTCATGGGACGGGGGACGGGGGGATAATTCCGGTCATGAATATCGTTTACCTGATTTCAGCGATTCTGGCGGTGTTGCTGGCGATTTACCTCGTCGTGGCGCTGCTGAAGCCGGAGTGGTTCGAATGATCAACAATGCGTTGGTACAGATTGGTTTGTACGTGGTCCTGCTGACGGTG
Source organism: uncultured Phycisphaeraceae bacterium (assembly GCA_964542875.1). Classification (GTDB taxonomy): domain Bacteria; phylum Planctomycetota; class Phycisphaerae; order Phycisphaerales; family Phycisphaeraceae; genus CAZGOM01. Next base: position 17,017 of record CAZIWA010000106.1, on the reverse strand, counting down.
TTTTCACGTTGGCTGGGCGCGTATGTCGCGGGCGCCATGGAGGGCAAGCCGGCGCTGCTGCATGCGGTGCTGGGGCCTGTGGAGCGGGGCGTGTACGCCATGGCGGGCGTGAGCCCGGGCGACAAGATGGACTGGCGGCAGTACCTGCTGGCGGTGGCGCTGTTCAACGGCCTGGGCCTGGCGGTGCTGTTTGCGATGCTGATGCTGCAGCAGTACCTGCCGCTGAACCCGGAGGGCAAGCCGGGGCTGTCGATCTGGCTGGCGGCCAACACGGCGGTGAGCTTTGTGACCAACACCAACTGGCAGGCATATTCGGGCGAAGTGGCGATGAGCTATTTCTCACAGATGGCGGGCCTGGCGGTGCAGAACTTTTTGTCCGCGGCGACGGGCATCGCGGTGCTGGTGGCGGTGGTACGCGGGTTCACCAAGGGCTCGCGCGACGACCTGGGCAGCTTCTGGGTGGACGTGACGCGGGCGACGGTTTATGTGCTGCTGCCTCTTTCATTGCTGCTGGCGTGCGTGCTGGTTTCGCAGGGCGTGGCGCAGACGTTTCAATCTTCGCGGGAAGTAAAACTGCTGGAGCCTTATCAGCCCAAAGAGGGCGATAAGGTGATGGTGCAGAAGGTGCCGCTGGGACCGGCGGCGTCTCAAGTGGCGATCAAACAACTGGGGACCAACGGCGGCGGTTTCTACAACGCCAACAGCGCGCACCCGATCGAAAACCCGACCTCCGTTTCCAACTTTCTGCAGACACTGTCGATCCTTTTGATTCCCGGCGCGTTGTGTTTCGCGTTTGGGCACTGGGTGCAGGACAAACGCCAAGGCATCATGCTGTACACGGTGATGCTGGCGATCTTCGTCGGGTTCCTGACGATCTGCCTGTGGGCGGAGCAGACGGGCGCGGGGCACCTGGCCCGGGCCGGCGCGGACGTGACGGCGACGGAGTCGTTTCCCGGCGGGAACATGGAAGGCAAGGAAGCGCGCTTTGGCATCGTGAATTCGGCTTTGTTTGCGACAGCGACGACGGCGGCGTCCTGCGGTGCGGTCAACGGCATGCATGACTCATTTACACCCATCGGCGGGATGGTGCCGATGCTGTTGATTCAACTTGGCGAGGTGATCTTCGGCGGCGTCGGTTCAGGCCTTTACGGCATGCTGGCGTTCGTGGTGGTGACGGTGTTCCTGGCCGGGCTGATGGTGGGCCGGACGCCGGAGCTTTTAGGCAAGAAAGTGGATGCGTTTGAGATGCAGATGGCGTCCCTGGTGGTGCTGATCCCGTGCGCGGCGACGCTGATCGGCGGGGCGATTGCGTGCATGACGGAGGCCGGGCGGGCGGGGATGAGCCATCCGCCTGCGCATGGGTTTTCACAGATTCTTTATGCGGTGAGCTCCGCTGCGAACAACAACGGAAGCGCGTTTGGCGGGATGACGGTGGATACGCCGTTCTACAACTCGCTCCTGGGCGTGCTGATGCTGGTGGGGCGGTTTGGGGTGATGGTGCCGATGCTGGCGCTGGCGGGGTCGATGGCGAAGAAAAAGTACGCTGAGCCGACGCCCGGGGTGCTGTCGACCCATACGCCGGTGTTTGGCGTGTTCCTGGCGGCGGTGGTGCTGATCGTGGGCGCGCTGACGTATGTGCCGGCGCTGGTGCTGGGGCCGGTGGCGGAGCAGCTTGAGGTTGTGGAAGGGTCCAGGGAGAAGGAAGAGGGGTTGGGGGTGCAGGGTGCGGGGTCCGGGCGGAAGGAAGACGGGGGGCAGGCGGTGGTTTTGGAGGTGGGTAAGGGTGCTTCTGAATAGCGTGCGCGGAGGCGGAAGGGGGACAGGTCCCTTGAAGAAGGGAACCAGTCCCCGCAGAGACAGAGGATCAGTCCCCGAAGAGATAGGGAAACGGTGAACACTATGTCGAATAAAGAGCAAGCCAAGTCGGTTTCGTTTTTGTCGGGTCCACTTTTGAAGCAGGCGCTGGTGGCGTCGTTCAAGAAGCTGCATCCCAAGTCGCAGGTGGGGAATCCGGTGATGTTCGTGGTGTTCGTGTCGAGCGTGCTGGCGACGCTGATCGGGGTGATGGGCCTGATGGGGGTGCGCGAGGGGACGAACGATGCGCTGACGAGCCCGGGGTTTGTGCTGGTGATCGCGGGGTGGCTGTGGTTTACGGTGGTGTTTGCGAACTTCGCCGAGAGTTTGGCGGAGGGGCGGGGCAAGGCGCAGGCGCAGAGCCTGCGGGCGGCGCGGAAGGATGTGCCGGCGCAGAGGCTCAAGAAGGGTTGGGAAGCCGCTACGGACCTGCCTGGGCCGGAGATGACGGAGGCGGCGCGCGCTTCGGAACTGCGCCCCGGCGACCACGTGCTGGTGGTGGCCGGTGAGCCGGTGCCCGGTGACGGCGAGGCCGTGCGCGGGGTGGCGTCGGTCGATGAAAGCGCGGTGACGGGCGAGAGCGCGCCGGTGATCCGGGAATCCGGCGGCGACCGGTCCAGCGTGACGGGCGGCACGCGCGTGCTTTCCGACTGGCTGGTGATCCGGATGACCGCAGAGCCGGGACAGAGCTTCCTGGACCGGATGATCTCGATGGTGGAAGGGTCCAAGCGGCGCAAGACGCCCAATGAAATCGCCCTTTCGATTCTGCTGGCGGGCATGACGATCGTTTTTCTGCTGGTGTGCGTGACGCTGGTGTGTTTCTCGGCGCTGCCTTCGCTGGTGCTGGGCGCGGGCAAGGCACCGGGCGCGATTTCGCTGATCGCGACGATCTCGCTTCTGGTGTGCCTGATTCCCACGACCATCGGGGGGCTGCTCTCGGCGATCGGCATCTCCGGCATGGACCGGATGATCCGGGCGAATGTGATCGCAACCTCCGGGCGCGCGGTGGAAGCGGCGGGGAACGTGGACGTGCTGCTTCTGGACAAGACGGGAACGATCACGCTGGGGAACCGGCAGGCGACGCAGTTCATTCCCGCGGATGGGATCACGCCTGATCGGCTGGCGGATGCGGCGCAACTGGCTTCGCTGGCGGACGAGACGCCCGAGGGGCGCAGCATCGTGGTGCTGGCCAAGGAGAAACACAACCTGAGGGCGCGTGACCTGGCGACGCACAACGCGCACTTTGAGCCCTTTAGCGCGCAGACGCGCATGTCCGGCGTGGACATCGACGGGAAGGTGATCCGGAAAGGCGCGCTGGGGTCCGTGGAGACGTTTTTGAAGGGCCGGGGGGCGACAATGCCGGCCAATGTGCAGAAGGCCGCGGAGGAAGTGGCACGCAAGGGCGGAACGCCGCTTGTGGTGGTGGAAGACAGTGTGGTGCTGGGGACGATTTATCTCAAGGACATCGTGAAAGGCGGGATCCGGGAGCGGTTTGCCGAACTGCGGCGGATGGGGATCAAGACGGTGATGATCACCGGCGACAATCCGCTGACGGCGGCGGCGATCGCCGCGGAGGCGGGGGTGGATGACTTTGTGGCGCAGGCGACGCCGGAGATGAAGCTGAAGCTGATCCGGGACTATCAGGCCCAGGGACGGCTGGTGGCCATGACGGGCGACGGGACCAACGATGCGCCGGCGCTGGCGCAGGCGGACGTGGCGGTGGCCATGAACACCGGCACCCAGCCCGCAAAGGAAGCAGGCAACATGGTGGACCTGGACTCCAACCCGACGAAGCTGATCGAGATCGTGGAGATCGGCAAGCAGTTGCTCATGACGCGCGGGGCGCTGACGACGTTCAGCATCGCCAACGACGTGGCCAAGTATTTTGCGATCATCCCGGGCGTGTTTCTGCTGGCGTATCCGGGGATGAAGCACTTGAACATCATGGGGCTGGATTCGCCTGCATTGGCGATCCTGAGCGCGGTGATCTTCAACGCGCTGATCATCGTGTTCCTGATTCCCATCGCGCTCAAAGGCGTGGCGTACAAGCATGTGGGCGCGCAGGAATTGCTGCGCAACAACCTGCTGATCTACGGGTTGGGGGGGCTGATCGTGCCGTTTGTGGGGATCAAGCTGATTTATATGGGGCTGGTGTTTTGCGGGGTCTAGGGTCTGGTCAGAAAGGTCTAAGACCTTTACACCCGCGACCTGAAACCTACTCCTCTTTGCGGCTCCAACTCTGTCCAGATCCTAGACCTCAGACCCTTGCTTCCCGACCTATTCAACCCTGGATTACCAATCATGAACCTTCGACCTGTTTTCGCCGTGTTTGTTTCGCTGGCTTTGATCACCGGGCTGGCATATCCGTTGACGGTGACGGCGGTGGGACAGACGTTTTTTCCTGCTCAGGCCAATGGGAGTTTCATTGAGGATGGGGACCAGACGGTGGGATGCCGGCTGGTGGGTCAGTCTTTTGTGTCGGACCGGTACTTCTGGGGCCGGCCATCGGCGACGGGATCGACGCCTTACGATGCGTCGGCGTCGGCGGGGAGCAATCTGAGCGTCACCAACCCGGCGCTGATCCAACAGGTGAACGACCGGGTAGCGATGTATCACACGGCGCAGAAGCGTTATGGGCTGGATGCGTCGCGCCCGGTGCCGGTGGACCTGGTGACGGCTTCGGGGTCCGGGCTGGACCCGGACATCAGCCTGGCGGGGGCGGAGTATCAGTTGGAGCGGGTGGCGGCGGCGCGGGGGGTGAACCTGGACCGTTTAAGGCTGCTGGTGAACCAGAACACCCGGAGGCGGGGTTTTGATGTGCTGGGTGAGCCGACGGTGAATGTGCTGTTGTTGAACCTGGCGTTGAACAAGGTGCCGGTTGGGAAATGAGTAGATGTAGGTTTTATCGGACGTTTTGCGGGTATTAGTTTAAGTAATGTTGGAGTATCGGGGAAAATGCCCTTGAATTTAATACCAATACCGTCATGATTATCGAGATGTTTAGTCAGTTTTGTGTCCCGCCGAATGTGAGGCGGGGGTGTACAAGCGGCTAACAACCCGTGAATAACGGGATTCTAAGGAGACTGGCGTTACGCCACACCATGGACGACCCTGACCCTGACGGGCAGCCTTTTGGCTTATCCCGCGTGACATTGGCCGACAAACCAAGATTCGATTCCGCCTTTAATCAGCTTCAAGCACCCATCAGCGACTACAGCTTTGCGATGGTGTATATCTGGAGCAGCAGCCTCAACGTCTACTGGACGAGCCTGCACAATCACATCTGTATTTTTGCGAATGGCCGGGACCTTACGCTCCTGTACCCGCCGATCCCCGAACACAATGCAACGACTGAAGACTTGGCGCGCGCCGTCCAGGGAAGCTTTGAGCTCATGGACAGGTATAACAAGGTGCATGCGTCGGTCGCCAACAGCCGGATTGAGTACATCTCCGACGAGATGATCGAGAAGCTCTCCGGCCTGCCGGGTGTAACGCTTTCAGCGGCCCCGATGAATGCGGACTATGTGTATGAGACGGCCCGGATGATCGACCTGGCGGGCGGCGCGCTTAAATCCAAGCGGCACGGGCGCAGCAAGTTCATGCGCGACTACCCTGGGTTTTCGACCGCGCCTTACAGCGACGAGCACAAGCCGGCGGCGATGGCGCTTTTGGACCTGTGGCGCAACCATGGGGACGACACGCACGAGGGCGAAGTGAACGACATGCACCTGGGGTCGGACATTCTCCGGCACAGGGATCTGCTTTCGACGCAGCGCGCGCTGGACAACTGGAAGGAACTGGGGTTTGTGGGCATGTCGCTGTTCGTGGACGGGAAGCTGATCGGCTTTACGTTCGGCGAGGCGCTTAGCGCGCAGATGTGCTCGGTGGTGATCGAGAAGACGCATCCGGAGTACCACGGGAGCGCGCAGTACATTTTCAGCGAGTTTTGCGCGCAGTATTGGTCGAAGTATCCGCTTTGCAATGTGTCGGACGACTGGGGCATTCCCAGCTTGAGGTTCACGAAGCAGAGCTATCGTCCGGTGAAGCTGCTGGGCAAGACGATGATGACGCGTCAGGCGCCGGTGGCGAGTGCGCCGCCTGCGATTGACATGCCTCTGGAGAACCCGACGATCCTGCCTCACGCGCAGCCGGTGGAGCAGCCTGTGGGCGCGGGTGCGGAGGCGTCTGGCGTGCTGCAGGTGGCCGAGGCGCAGGCGCAGCCTGAGCAGACCATCACGGTGACGCGGGCGCAGGCTTCGCACCTGACGGACATCATGGAGCTGGAGCGTGTGTGCTTCCAGACGATTGAAGAGACGTTCAACAAGCGGCAGGTGAAGTACCTGCTGAACTGCCAGCGGGCCGTCGTGGACGTGGCGCAGGACGCCACGGGCCGGGTGGTGGGCTGGTCGGTGGGGCTCATCCGGCAGCACCGCAAGGGGCGCACGGGGCGCGTGTACGCGCTGGCGGTGCACCCGGAAGCGCAGGGCAAGCGGATCGGCCGGCGGCTTGCGGAGAAGACGCTGCATGAGCTGGCGTGCCGGGGCATCGACCGGGTGTACCTGGAAGTGCGCGCGGACAATGCGCCGGCGATCGCGCTGTACCGGAAGCTGGGTTTCAGCGATCACGATGCGCTGCCCAACTATTACGGGCAGGGGCGGCATGGGCTGCGAATGGTTTTGAAGCAGGCGAGTCTGCTGAAGCCATCGGTGAGCCAGGATGCGCCGGCGAGCGTGGGCTGAGTTTTTTTATGATGCAATTTGAAGGGCATGGCTTTTTGAAGCCATGCCCTTTTTCTATGGGTGCGTGAGGGGAATTCAGAGGGAGGATTTTTAACACGATTTACAAGATTGAGCAGGGTTTACATGCTTGTGTGGGGCGGCCGAGGGTGGCGATTTCGAAATGGTTTAAGTCCGGCATCAAAATTGAGTTGCGATGGCAACAAGTGCGACCGCTGGGGCGAAAAGTGACGCGCAATACGCAGAGGTCAAAACGCATACAAGCCTGTAACGTTGTCACAGACGCGAAAAAAGTGAACCGGAAGGGGGTGGGGGGCGTAAAATAAAGTTCACGTGTCGTTTCGGGTTTATCACTTACTTTTTCCGGAGGTGGCTTTTGAAGCGATCTACATTTTTCCTGGCGTTGGCGATGACGTTGACGTGTACGGGGTTTGCGCGGGCGGCGGATTTTGAAGGCGCCGTGAAGGTGGTGGATGAGGTGAAGGCATATCGGCCGCCGGGGGCTGAGGCGGCTGAGGCTAAACCGGTGAGCCTTTCGGCGCAGTGGAATGCCAAGGTGGATGCACTGGCCAAGACCATTGACACGCTTGCGCCCAATGAAGCCGTGACGCAGTGGCTGGCGCTTTATGACCAACTGCTTGTTTTGCCGAATAAATCGGGACGCTCCTGGTATTCAAACACCCCCGAAGAATCGGTTGGGTTTCACAAGGTGATGCTGGTGCTGCCCAAGCCCGACGCGTGGCCGGAATTGGCGGCACAGGCGCAGAAACGGGAAATCAAACCTGGCAGCGAAGGGGCGGGGAACCTGTGCCTGCTGTTTATCGTGCACACGCTGATGAATGATCGGGATGCGCAGGTGAAGGACGTGGTGAAGCTGAAGGAAAACACGCGGGCGATCGGCGCAGCGTACAGCGCGCTGGGAAGCCGGGTGGAGAATTTCAGCGAAGAATTTGCAAGGCAGTTTCCGCAAGCGCCGCTGGCTGCGTTTGAAGCGGCATTGGACGAAACCTCTTCTGATTCCACCGTGGAAGTGCCGAATCTTGTGGGCCTGGCAGGAGAAGAAAAAGCACGGGCGCTGCTGTCGCGCGCATTAAAGTCCCAAAAGGTGTTGACGTTCAGGCGGGATGATCAAACCTCGGCTTTGGCCCGGGAGATCGCGCTTAAAGACCTGGAGCAACTCAAGCGTGCGCAATGGGGGCTGATCAACAACCTCAGCTCGGGTGCGCTGTTTGAGGCGATGGAGGCGAAGTTTCTGAGCGCGAAGCCCAAGGAAAATGCTGAGGCTGCAAAGCCCGCGGATGCGTTGAGCAGGAAGGTCGAGGACTTCAGAAGGCAGCAGCGATCCGATAACACGTGGGTGGAAGCCGCGGATTATTACGTGGCGGGGCTGGTGGCCAAGGGTCGGGTTGATGATGCGCTGGCATTTCTGAAAAAGCATCCGGTGAAGCAGAACGAGTGGAGCGGTTATTCAGCACTGAGCGAATATCCGGGGGTGCTGGATCAATATGTGGATGCTGACATGGCGTTGGCATTTTTCGACAAGCTGACGGCACAGGAGCCTGAGCGGCCGGTTTGGGATCGGTTCATCAGCGCGGGGGCGCGGGCGGGCAAGAGCCAGGGACCGATTGACCGGATAAAGAAGCTCCTTCAAGACCCGGGGACGCGTTCGGATTTGAAGGTGGTTCTCAAAGAGAAGCTGACTGCGGCGCTGCTGGCGGGAGGCCAGATGCAGGAAGCGATAGCGATGATGATGGAGGAATTCAGAACGTCGGCCCAGACGCAGCCTGGCTTGCCAATGGGGTCTGATAAGGGGGTATTCCAACGGGCGGTGCAACTGCTGAAGGCCACAGAACTTCAGCCGGACGTGAAACTGCAGGAGGAGGCGGTGCGTATCGCGACGGACCTTCTGGAGAAGGCGTCAGAAGACGACAATACGGAAGTGCTGCTGGCGACGGTGGTGTGGCATGAACTGGGGAACAAGCGGCCTCAAAATGCAGAAGCGATCATCAAGCGGGCGCTTATGAAGAGCACCTATAAAGACCCCGCAGCACAGAGCAAAACCCGGAATGCCTATCGATATGGGAGATACGGAGTGCCTGAGCGGACTGATATTCAGCTCCAGCTTCTGGCGCAGGTGTACTTTGTTTCCGGGCGGCATGCGGATGTGCTGGTGTTGTTGGATACGGCGCCGTGGTGGAACAGCGCCGACCTTGCCGGCTACGTAAGAGATGGCCGGCATTCGGAGAAAGATACGCTGCCGAAACTGCCGATCATGGCGGCAACGGCGTTGAAAAAAGCAGGCCGTGACGATGAGGCGCGCAGGATCGTATACGCGGTGCTTGATCAAAGCCCGGGTCTGGATGACGCGTATGCGCTGCTGCTGGAACTCGACGGCGATGGCGCGATGAAAAAGCTGGATGAGCTTTTTGCCAGAGATCGGTTTGAGGAGCGGCCTCTGATCTGGAAAGCGCAGTTGCTGCTGAACCAGAAGAAACTGGATGAGGCAGAAAAAACGGTGAAGCAGGCGATGGCGATCGATCCTTCCGACGGCGAACAGGGGCATGGCGCGCGCATGCGGGTGTATGCGGTGCTGCGCGACATCCTGACGGCCAAGGGCCAGACCAAGGACGCGGAGATTTACGCGAATGTGGTGAAGGCGATCCGGCTGGCTGAAGAGGCGGACAAGGTGTTTGCCAGCGGGCAGACTTCGCGGGCGATCAAGATGTATGAGGAGTCGCTTACGCTGTTTTCGGATGCGTATTGCATTCAGTCGCGTCTGGCGGTGCAGTTGATGGCGGCAGGGCGGGTGCAGGAGGCTGAAGTGCATTATCGAAAGGCGTTTGAGCTGATGCCCGACAGCTTTGGGCGGGTGGAGAGCCATTGCTTTGGATGTGAGGGTGTGTTCAGCGGCGGTGTGGCGCAGAGCGTGGCCGAACGGGTGTTTGCCCGGCTGGTGAAGGAGACGCCGGAGAAGCCGCAGGTGCATTACCTGCTGGGTTATCTGCGTGAGACGCAGGGCCGGGATACGGAGGCGCTTGTTTTATTCAAAGAGGCCGTGAAGCTGGACCCGGACTACCTGAATGCGTGGGGGAAGGTGCAATCACGCAGTGGCAATGGGGTGGACCCGGCGGCGGCCGATCAAGCGCTGGCGAACGTGATCCGGCTTGATCCTTTGGGGCGACATACGTATCCGGATTTTGGAAGCGCGCGCGATCTGAAAATGCTGTGGACGGTGCTGGCGGGGATCCAGCCCAGCCGACCGGGGCCGGTGAAAGATCTGTATCCGCTGAGGGCGAAAGCGAAGGCCCTTGGCGAACAGAAAAAGAGCATTGAAGAAGATCAGTATGCAAAAGCCTATGAGATGATGAGGGAAAGAGACGAGCAGGATTCCCACAATCCACGTGTGGTGATTCGTGAGAAGACCGCGATCAAAGGGATTGAGCCTGTGATCGATTCCATCGGGAATAAAAACCAGTAATGACGGGTGTGGCGGGGCTTTAGAGATCGATGACTTTTACGGCGTTGCGTGTCGTCCGGGCTTCTGGCCGCGCTGCTTCATCTGGCGGCTATCGGTTACTGGCGCGGTAGTCCCGGACGATCTGGCGAATTTCGCCCAGAGCCATGCCTTTGCGTAGACGCAGCACGATCTGCTCCATGTAGCTGAGCATGGCGCTTAGCTCCTGGAGTTCTTGTCTGGGGTCCGTCAGTATCTGAAACTTTGTCGTGCTGAGCTGTCTTACGATGTTGCGATATTGCGGCTGCAGCGGAAGTTCCTGCAGTTGGGTCTGGAGTTCCCTGGCTTGTTCTTCAAGCACCCTGTTGTAGATGCCCAGCTTTTCGTCGGTCATCCGGCTCAGATCGCCCTCCTCGCGGGTGAGCCATTCCAACTCCAGTTTCAAGAGCGTGTGAAGGTCGTTTTCACGGTAGGCGGCGGTGAGGCGAGACATGAGCTGGACTTTTTGCGGCCTGATGGAATCATCAGGCTCAAGATCGGGATGGAGCACACGGGCGAGGTCACGGTAGATTTTCGAGAGGCTGGTTTTGCGTGCTTCTTCCTTCTGGCGTTCTTGCTCCTGCCTGGTGGTGGACGCTTTTTTTCTGGGTCGAGGTTCGGGCTCGGGCTCGTCGCCAAGGCGGTCATGTTCCGCTTTGAGGCGGGCGGTGATCCGGGCGGCTTCGGTGGCCATTTCCTCCTGTGACATGTCCGGGCGCAGACCGCTTAGGTCGACATCAATGCCGAAAGCCTCGAACATCTCCTTCATTTCAGATTGAGTGGACTCCATTTCATTGCGCATGGCTTGTTCGAAAGTGATGCCGTGGACTTTTTCAAAAGCCGATTGCATGTCCTGGGGGAGAGAGCCTTCCTCGGACACGATGCTAGCCAACTGGTTTTCCAGAACGTAACGGAGGATTTTGCATTCGTCTTTCTTGAGCTTCCCGGGCGCAAGAAATGGCGCGAGAGTCAGCACCAGCTCCTTGCGGTAAGCCAGAATGCCCGACTCAAGCGGGCGGATGTGTTCTTCAGAGAACGCGAGAGTCTCGTTCAGGCGCGATGTCTGGTCGCGAATCTGTGCGTGAAGCTTTTCGATTTTCTTCACCAGACGGTTGAATGTCTGCTGGGCCTTGGTGAGGGAAGAGCGGGATTTGGTGCCCAGAATAAGGCTTTTGCGGGACGGGTCTGCATTGAACAAGTCTTTTGGGCTGTCGGCCATGGCGGTGCTCAATGGGTTGGTTGAAGATCGGCGGCGGATCCGGACGGCGGGAGCATACGCGATTTGGCGTGAATTCTATCCAAATGGGGAAGGTGGCTACGGATTCCGGGTGAGGAAAACGCGCGCAGATTTCGTGCGCAGGGCGTAAAATCCGGTGCATGGCACAAGGCGGCGCAGAAAATGGCGGTTGTGTGATCGATGCCGGCATTCAGGATGGTCCGGTGGATTTTGTAACGCTGGACTTTCCCGCATCGTGCGGGGGGGAGGCTGTATTTCTGGGGCGCACGCGTGCGGATGCGCATGTGCAGTTTGGAAAGCTGGTGAAGCTCGAATACGAGGTGTATCGGCCGATGGCGGTGAAGCTACTGGAAAAGATGGCGCAAGATGCGGCTGCGAAGTGGGGGATCAAGATGGTGCGGGTGGTGCATGCCTCGGGAGCGGTGCCGCTTGGCCAAGCGAGCGTGGTGATTCAGGTGGCTTCGCCTCACCGTGGGGAGGCGTTTGAAGCGTGCAGGTATTTGATCGATCGGCTTAAGCGGGAGCTGCCGGTGTGGAAGCGGGAGACCTGGGAGTGCGGCGAAACGTTCGTCCCCGGGACGCCGGTGGAAGTTTAAAATCTTCCGGATGGAAACCGAAAAAAAGCGTTGTGATTGCGGCGTGCTGGCCGGGCTGGTGCAGGCAAGCTATTGGCTTGGCCTGGGTGTGTGGCTGGGCGGCCTGGTGATGCTGGCGGTGGCGGCGGCGATCACTTTCAAGACGTCACGCGCAGCGGGGCCGGTTTTGCTGCAGCCGGAGTACAACACGCCGGAACTCAACGGGCAGGCCGCCAACATTCTGGCGGGGCTGATCGTGGGGAATGTGATTCAGGGATTGATGGTGCTTCAATTCATCTGCGCGGGCGTGGTGCTGGTGACGATGGCGATTCAGCACAAGACGATGATGCCAATGCTCAAGCGGCGGCCGAAACTGAACCTGGCGCGCATGGTGCTGCTGTTTGTGCCGATGCTGGCGCTGGCCGCCAGCGTGGGATACATCGGGCCCAGGATGTGGCAGGAGCGGCAGACGATGTATAACCCGGAGTTGACCGTGGAGGCACGCAAGGAAGCGCGGGTGCGGTTTGATGGCCTGCACAAGCTGTCGGAACGGTCGGTGGGCGCGGGTGCGTTTTGTCTGCTGGCGGCGGGGCTGGTGTCGGGGGTGCTGTTTTCGGTGAAGACCGGGCGAGAGAGTGGGGCGGAGTGAGTGGGGGAAGGGTTTTGTTGGCGCGTGTAAGACATGCTCACGCGGGCGAGAGCATGGTATGCAGAAGGGCCATGAGATTTGAGAGATTGGGGCTGATTACCGTCCAGATGAGACGGAGGGGTTTGAGGCGCCGATGATGCCGGTGGTGGTGGCGGAGCCCGGAGGGCCGGCGGTGAAGACTAGGGTGCCGAAACGGTTGGGGACCAGGTTGGAGTGGGCGAAGGTGGGGGACCATTGCCAGAAGGAGTGGGCGGTCTGATCGCCGTTTGGACGGACACGGTTGCGGACGAGTTGGAAGCCGATTTTGTCGCCCACTTTGGGGACGGGGGTTTCCAGGGCGCGCCAGGGGAGGGACATTTCCAGGGTCCAGGCGTCTTTTTCGCGCCCGGTTTGGGAGGTCCAGAGGGTGTCCCAGCGGAGCTTGTTGGCGTTGGCGTCGTAGGGGGTGTTGTTGGCGCTGACGATGAATTGGACGAAGCCGCGTGTGATGGGGTCGAAGTCGAAGAAGACTTCGAGGCTGTCGTCGGTCCAGACGTCGCCGTTGCGGGTGCTGGCTTTGGTCCAGAGGCCGGCGAGGTCTGGTTCGTTGATGCGGGCCATGACGTACATGGCCTGGTCGTCCCAGGCGACGCGGATGTCGGTGGGGTAGGGGAGTTTTTCCGTCCCATCGTACTTGATGAAATGGGTGACGGGGAGGCAGCCGGCCCAGGCGGAATCGTCAAGCTTGCCATCGATAATCGGCGGACTGCTCACCCGGGTGGCATAGGCGATCATGAGCTTCTGGTAATAACGGGCCATGTCGACCCTGAGGGCCGCAGAGCGCTGGGCGATAGGCTTGTCGGACCCCTGGACGGTGAATGAGCTGGTGACCTGAGGCGTGAGGGCGTAGGCGGCATCGGGCCGGGGGCTGACGGCAAGATCAAAGGTGACGTCGACGCTCTGGCCGGGGAGGTAGGTGACGGTCTGCGTGGCGGGCTGAGGGGTCCACGCGGAGCCCTGGGGAACTTCCCAGGTGAGGGTTTCGGTGACGGTGAGGGTGGATGGGTTCTTGCGGGTGAGCTTGATGGGGAGGGTTTTGCCCGGGTCGGGGACGAGGGCTTCAAAGCGGAGCGGGTTTTTAAGGAGGAGGGCGCGCTCGATGGCGGTGGCCGGGGGCGGCGGGGTTTTGGCAGATTCGGGAGCGGCGTCGGCGGATTGAGCGTTGGCCTGGGCGAGAGGAGCTTGAGGGGCGTCGAGAAGGGCCTGGAGTTTTTTGGCTTCGCTGGTGTATTGGGTCTGGAGGCGGCCGATGATGTGTTGGACGCGGGCAGCGTCGATCATGCCGGGGCCGATGCCGTGTTTTTTGATGAGGGTGGTGAGCCTGTCGACGAGCTGGGTGGGGTGGCCGGGGTTGGGACGGTCGAGCACCATGTCGAGGTAGCCGATGCACGCCTCGGCGGCGAGGGGGGATTCCTGCGCGTCGGTCATGGCCTTGCTGAAGTATTCGGAGCGGACAGCCTCGGAGCCTTGGCGCTGAGCGAGGATTTCCTGGGCCTGGAGATAAAGAGTGGCCTTGAGGTAGGGGTTGGTTTCTTTCTGGGCGAGCTGGGCAAGCTCTTCGTGGCCGGAAGGTATTGAGGTCGGCGCGGATGTGGCGGCCTGGGGTGGTTCAGGGGCGGTGGAGGGGACTGGTTTTTCCGCGACCTGGGGGGTGGGAACGGGGGTGGCCGCGGGGAGAAGTGCGGGGGAGGGGGAGGCGGCTGTTTGGGTTGCAGGCGTTTTGGGCGGTGGAGCGTCCGGGAGCTGCGCCTGAACCCAGGCGAGCACGAGCCAGGAAAAGATGACGGCCCAGGCTAGACGTTCTCCCATTGTTTTCCCGTACGAATCCGACTCTCGAAGATGCGGCAATTGTATTGGACTTGTGGGGTTGAGAGGAGTTCCCGAGGGAAGAAAGGTACAAGGTAAAAGGGATAAGTAAGAAAGAGGGGATTTTAAGAGGAGATTAGTTTTTTGCGGATGTCGAATGAAAAGGCTGGCCCTGATGGGGCCAGCCTTTAGGTGGTTGGATCGGGGGTGTTAAAGATCAATACATTTTGGCTTCGGCGTCGAGGGCTTCGGCGGTGGGGAGTTCTTCAGCGAGGACGGCTTTGCCGTTGTCGAAGACCAGGGGGAAGTGGATGCCGTTGATCTGTTCGCCCGCCTGGGCGGTGATGTAGCAGTCGATGGGGTGGCGGGCCTGGGGGCCGCGGTAGACGGTTTTTTCGGTCATGAAGTGGACGGCGATGGCGCGGCGGGGGCGGCCGGAGCGGTTGGCGGGCGAGCCGTGCCAGGCGAGGCCGTGGTGGTAGTGAACCTGCCCGGCGGCGACGGGGCGGGGCTCGACGGTGACCTGATGGCCCTGGTATTCCCGGGTGAGGGCCTTGAAGTCGGTGAGGCCGCGGAAGGCGTCCATGGCGGAGCCCCATTTGTGGGAGCCGGGGACCATGCTCATGCAGCCGTTTTCTTCGTCGACATCGTCAAGGGCGACCCAGGCGGTGACTTGCTCGTCGATGGGCATGACGGGGGGCCAGAGGGGAGAATCCTGGTGCCACATGGTGGGTCCGCCGTTGCCTGCGGGCTTGTATTGGATCTGGTCGTGCCACACACGGAGCTGTTTGGCGTGGGTGATCTGGGCGACTTCCTGAACAAGAATGGGGTTTGAAAGGAGGGCGCGGAAGGCGTCGGTGGCGTGCCAGATGTTGACGATCTGGAAGACGGGGGTGTTGTCGTTGCCGAGCATGTTGCGGTTCAAGGCGGGCTGGCGGACACCGGCCTTGCCTTTGTCGGCGATGACACGCATGAGGTCGTCCTGGAGCTGCTTGACCTGGCCTGCGTCGAGGATTTTGGAGCCGAGCAAATAGCCTTTTTCAGTGAATTCCTGAACTTGTGCGCTGGAGAGCATGGCGGTCATTCCTTGAGTTGAGGGGAACCTTGCGAGGTTTATTACTTTGACCGGAAAGGGGCTGAGCGGCCATAGCTTGACGGCTCAAGTCATGTCGATTTGGCTCACGAATACTGGTGAAATATCTATTGCGGCGGAGTATGCGCGGGATTAATATCGGATTAACAGGACGTTCTGGTCCTGAGTTCAATCAGGTTTTTCCTGATACGTCCGACATCTCGTTACTGGCCCAAGGGGGATTTTTCGGGTCAGCCAGTAGATAAAAAGTGAGAACGATACGCGCGAAATACGCGTTGCCATGTCTTGTGCCCAATGGGGAAAGTTGTGTCTGCTACGAAGGAGAGAGAGCCATGTTCTACGGTCACTCAATGTGTGCGGAAGCAGGTCGGGCCGGCAAGAGGATGACGGGTTTCAGCCTCGTTGAACTGCTGGTGGTGATTTCAATCGTGGGTGTGCTGGTGGCGATGCTTTTGCCGTCGCTGGGTGCCTCCCGAAAGGTGGCGCGGGCGTCGGTTTGCGCGACCAATACCAAGCAGCAGTATCTGGGGTTTGTGGCGTATGCGACGGACTTCAGGGATTACATCCCGCCCAACGGGACAGGGACGGGTAATTTCAACACGATTCTCGGCGGTTGCGGGTATTTCGGCGCGCCGCAGTATGCGGGCCCGCATGCGACGGACTGGGCGTGGGCGAACTATCCGAGGTATTCGGTGTTTGGCTGTCCGGATGAGAAGGGCGTGGACTATTCGGCCAGCGGGTATGGGTTTTCAACGAACTTCGATAATGAGTTCATTCGCAGTTCGTACTGTCTGAATTGGAGCATTTCGCAGTACTCCTATGGTGTGCCGCGCAAGGGTTTTTCCAATCCGCGTAACACCACGCCGGCCAACGGCACGCTGGTGGTGGACGGAAGGGTGCCCGCGCTGGGCTGGGATTTTGTCTATTTTGCCTGGGATATCGACGGCGGCACGGTCGCGTACAACGGATGGGATTATGGTTTCCGGCACCCCAACAGCACCGCCAATATGCTTTTCATGGATGGGCATACACAGACGAACCGGCGGCACATCACGGAAGGCGGCGAGGCCAATTTCGTGTGGCTGTGGGCGTACGGCGATAACACGGGGTTGCAGTGAGGTGAGGGAGCAGGGCGGAAGAAGCCGAGTGATTCAGGTTGTTTGATTCAATTAAATGTGAACCCGAACAGGTTCCGACGACAGCAGGCGGCCTTTGTGGACGCCTGCTGTGTTTTTGGGGATGGGTGGAAGAGGCAGGTTTTAACCGCGAAAGCGCGAAGTCAGGAGGCGAAAAAGCGGAGTCGGGAAAGGATGGGGGAGCAGGCGGGGTTGGGAGGTGGCGGGTTGGTTGCTGTGAAAGCTGATGCGGGCAAGAGCATCTTAAAAATGGGTTAAACCCAGGGTGACGCATGAGTACATGTTTGCCCTGGGCTGCCTTGTCGTGCCCCTTTCAAGGGTACGGAAACAGAGGCTGTTTGTTGGTTAGTTGAAGAGGCGGACGATGTCGAAGTAGAGGGTGGTGAGCATGAGGCAGCC
>CAZIWA010000105.1:0-20453 GCA_964542875.1 uncultured Phycisphaeraceae bacterium | reverse complement strand
CAGGGGTCATTTTATCTCGTTTCCTTGTACATCTTCTTGTTGAGCGCAATCCGCTCTCGGAGGATGTCGTTGGGGCCTTTGATGTTATGGCCGACTTTGGGGACCAATATTGAAGGCCCAGTGGCCTCATCATAATTTTCAACTAATTTCTTCATGCCAGCCTTCTGGGCGGCGTGATGCGCATCAAAACCGGACACCTGACTTTTCATGTGATTGTACGCTCCTACAGAATACTTCCTGATGGGCGCGCATGTATCGGTGTTACAGAAGAAAAGGAAAGAAGAAAAGGGAATAAGTACATATATAGAGGAAAAGCCCGGTGCCCCAAAATCGATAATTCTATCCTCTACCACTACTTACGAACCTTCATTCTAATTTCATAAAACGGCAACGCCCCATCAGGAGGCAACTCAAGAAATTCTTCAAATTGCATTCGCCATTTCCCTCCCCACCTTCCAGCTCTCAAACGCCCCGTCCCCATCAATCGAAAAAATGTTTTGACTTTTTTCGACATCCTGTTTTAATGCTCTCTTCGCCCCCGAAACCACCAAAGGACCACGCGTGCTTAAACGTCTTCTCCTGGCCGCTCTCCTCGCCGTCGCCACGCTCGGGCCCTCTCCCGCATTCGCCGCCTCCATCACAGAATCCGTCCACACCTACGCAGGCGGACAAGTCCCCTCCTACATCATTGAAACAAACCAAACCCTCCTCGAAGTCATCCCCTCCCGAGGCGGACGCATCGCACGATGGATCGACAAACAACGCAATATCGATCTCACCTACCTCGCTCCCGAAACCACCGCCTACGGCGGCATCCTCGACGACCACGGCGCGCGCGCCGTCCTCGCCTACACCGCCCGCGTCATCAAAGATGACGGCGCAAACGTCACCCTTGAACTCACCGGCCAGATTCCCGACGGCTCCGCCTACGTCAAAACCATCCACGCCTACGACGACAAACCCCTCTTCTCCGTCAACTACCGCTTCGCCAACCCCAGCCAAAGCGCCATCCGCCTGCTCATCCGAAACGTCGTCCGTCCCGGCGGCGGCCCCATCGTCTCCGGCGACGACATCTACTGCATGGCCACCACCGACGGCGTCTCCCACACCACCCGCGGCTTCGGCCGCACCGATAACATCGCCGCTCCCTGGATGGCCTTCCTTCGTCAATCCGCCAAAGCCGGCGTCGCCACCGCCTTCGAAGGCGACACCCTCCGCCGCCTCTATAGCTGGTCAGACACCCCCCTCGCCCCCACTTACGAATTCATGTTCCTCCCGCTGGAGCCCGGCCGCACCTACGAAGCCACCCAGCACTGGAAGCAGGTCCACGGCTTCGCCACGCTGGACGTCACCACCCGCGATGCCGACCTCGCCAGCACCGTAAACCTCGAATCCAAAACCCTCCAAACTCAATTCGCCCTCACCTTCGCGCCTGAAAAGTCCGTCAAACTCGCCACGCAATTCCTTTCACCCGACCGCAAACCTCTGGGCGATCCCGTCACCCAAACGTTTGAAAACGCCTCCATCGGCCAGATCCTCACCGCGGCCACCAAGCTCCCTGACGCCACCACCTACGTCATCGTCACCCAAACCCTCACCGGCGCTGATGGCGGCGTTCTCGCGCAATCAGAGCGCGCCCTCACCACCGTGAAAGACCAGCCCACCACCGGCTACAAGCTCCAGCCCGCCTGGCACAGCGCCACCAAAAGCGACCTCATCCCCGGCTGGCAAAAGCGCGCCAGTTATCAGGTCACCGTCACCCCTCAAGACAAAGCCCGCGGCTACGTCGCTTTTGAGCCTTTCGGCCCCAATGTCGGCACTCACCTCAGCACCATCTCGCTGGACATGGCCATCGACGAACCCGAAACCTTCCCCATCTACATCCGCAACACCGGCGGTGATAAGCCCCTCACCGTCCACCTCACCCCCGCGCCGGGCAAGGGGCTTCCCACCGAGGCGCTCACCGTCTTCGCCGGCCAGGAAGCCCCTTTCGTCAACTGGGGCGTCACCTTCAAGGGCTGGAAGCTCCCGCCGGGTAATAAGATCACCATCGCCCCGCAGGCCGACGGCGCGTTCTGGCTCCGCCTCAGCACCGCGGGCCTCGCTCCCGGCGACTATCAAGCCACACTGAACCTCCAGCCGGAGTCCGGCGAACCCAGCGCCGTCACCCTCAACATCAAAGTCCACCCCATCCGCATCCCCGACCGTCTTCGCTACACGTTGAACGCCCACATGCTGGTCAACTACCTCTGTTCCAACGGCACCGGCCCCACCAGTACCTGGAACATGGCCAAAGGCAACGCCTACCTCACAGACCTCGCCGCCCACGGCAACAAGGTGATGGTTTCTTACGGCGCAAACGCCCTCTCCGGCGCGGCAAACGCAGCAGCCACCCTGCACACCCAGGCCCGCGTGCGCTCCACCGGTCAGACGCTTAAGGAAGCCCTCGCCAAAGACCCCGCCCAGTTCCGCACCCAAACCCTGCCGGACCTGGACTTCACCTACTGGAACCCCATTTTCGACGCTTCCATCGCCCACGGCATGACGGAGTACCGCACCACGCTCGGCAGCACCGAAAACGCCGGCGACTGGTTCCTGGGCCTGGCCCAGGCCATCTACGCAGACCCCGCCATGAAGCGCGAAGACCCCCGTCATCTTCAAGTGCGCCAATGGGCCACCGGCCAGATCGTCGGTTACATTCGCGATAAGGGCTATCGCACGCTTCTGGGCAACATCGACGACGAAATCGCCCACGACAAATTCCCCCAATGGGTCAAGGAAGCCACCTGGGCACGCCAAGCGGGTTTCGCCCCCGGCGTCACCACCAGCAACGCCACTCTGCTAAACGACCACTTCCTCGATGCCATCGCCCCCACCATGGAATATTGGATCGTCGGCACCATCAACAAACCCCTGCTCGACAAGCTCCGCGCCGCAGGCCGCATCAAAAGCGTCCGCCTGGAAACCTACGACTCCAGCGCCACCTTCTGGCGCAGTTACGAGGAAGAACGCGTCAGTTGCGGCATCGCCCCCGGCTATTACGAAATCGACGGCTGCTGGATCCAAAGCTACTACCGCTGGAATCAGGGCGAAGCGATCATCTTTCCCAGCCCCGAAGGCCCCACCTCCACCGCAGCCTGGGAAGGCGCACGTGACGGCGTGGACGACGCCAACCTCTACCAGACCGTCCTCGCTATGGTGCGCGCGTTGGAGGCCGCCGAGCATCCCGGCGCAGGCGAAGCCCGTGCCCGTCTCAACAAGATCATCGGCACGGAATCCGGCGCGCTTCTGCCGGCCGTCTCGGTCGCTTCCCAGCTCGGCGAGCTCACCAAGATCTCCGCCAAAGACACCTCTGTTTTCCGCGAAGCCAAACGCCAGATGCTCCTGCTGATGGAAGACATCGCCGGCAAGCTCCCCGCCCCCGGCCTCACGCTCACCTACGCCGGCCGCCCGCTCTCAAGCGCCTCCAAACCCCTCTTTGAACTCTCCTGCTCTCCCGCCGCCACCCAGGCGGGCGAAGCCTTCCTCGCCCGCTTAAAGGCCCTCGATCCCTCTCTGGCAAAACCCCTCGCCGCAAACGGCGAACTCCAGATCATCCTCGCCCTGCAAAAAGACTACGCCCCCTCAGACCCCTCTCTAAAAACCCTCGCCGCCGACCTCACACCTTCTTACCCCGGCCCTGAAAGTTACGTCATCCGCGACGCCAAAACCGCCGCCGGCAAGCCCGCCATCGTCATCATCGGCGCTGACGAAAAAGGCCTCGCCAAAGGCGTCGACGCCCTCGCAATGTTCGTTGAATACGCCAAAACCGACTGGGCGCAATACCTCGCGAGGAAGCCATGACCCGCAAGCGATGGCCGCTGGCGTGCGCCCTGTTGCTGCGACCCAACATCCATTCCTGCCCCCTCCCCCTCAGGGGGAGGGCCGGGGTAAGGGTGTTCCTTCTCCGCCTCTTCCCTCGACCTCTTAAGCCTCTATTCTCCGCTTATAGCGTTGCACTCTTGGCCTTCGCCGCAATGCTCACAGGAGGCCCCTTGCCCACCCACGCCGCTGATGCGCCTGGCACCTCGCTCGCCTGGGCCGCGCAGCCCGGCGCGCAGGTACTTTGGACCAATGCCCAGCCTCTGCCCACCCTCATCACCGGCCAGGACGTCACCGCTGACAGCCTGCCCGCTCAGGAACTGCAAACCCACCTCCAGCTTCTCACCGGCCAGCGGCCCGCAACCACATCTTCTTCCTCCCCCTTCATCAGCTTAAACATCCAGCCCGCCGGTCTCCCCGTCGAGGGATACCTCATCCGCTGGGACGACGCCGGTCGCGGCATCGTCATCACCGGCGCTGACGAACGCGGCCTCCTCTACGGCGTATACGACCTCCTCGAAGGCTGGGGCGTCCGCTGGTTCGCCCCGGGGGATTACGGCCTCGTCGCCCCGCGCGTCGACACCCTTTCCATGCCCCGCGAAACCCGCCGCACCGGC
Organism: uncultured Phycisphaeraceae bacterium; assembly: GCA_964542875.1. GTDB lineage: Bacteria > Planctomycetota > Phycisphaerae > Phycisphaerales > Phycisphaeraceae > CAZGOM01. The sequence continues at coordinate 15,975 of CAZIWA010000105.1, read as the reverse complement.
TCTCCCGCCATTCAAGACCGCGGCTTTCACATCTGCGGGTACGGCAAAGACAAATCCGGCGCACGCGCCGCCCACTTCGACTTTGACACCCTCGTCTGGATGCGCCGCAACCGGATGAACTTCAAACCCGTGCACAACGACCAATACCCCCAGGTCGGCCCGGTCCTTGAATCCATGGGCCTCAAGGCCCTCGCCTTCGGTCACAGCTATGGCGATTGGTTCACCTCCGAAGACTTCGACGGCCACCCCGAGTGGTTCGCCCTCATCGCCGGCAAGCGGCAAAAAGGGGCCCAACTCTGCCTCTCGAACCCGGGCCTCCAGGCCGAAACCGTCCGCCGCGTCGTCGCCCTGGCCAACCAAAACCCAGGCCTGAAAATCATCAGCCTCGCTCCCAACGACGGCTACCGTTACTGCCAATGCGAAGCCTGCCTCGCATTGGACACTCCTCAGGATCGCGCCACCCAGTCCATCAACCGCCGCCAGCACCTCTTCACCCAGACCATCGCAGACGAGGCCGCCAAACAAGTCCCCGGCCTCAAGGTCAGCACCCTCGCCTACGCCAACTATCTAGACCCAGCCTCTAACCTCCCCGCCCAGCCCGCCTTGGCCGTCTCCGCCTGCATCACCCGCACCCTCAATCGCGCCGTTGACGACCCCGCCTCCCCCGCCAACCAGAAAGTCTGGAGCCGCGTCAAAGCCTGGACGCAAAAAGCCGGCTACATCACCTTCTCCGAATACTACCTCTCCTACGGCGGCCTTCTCCCCCGACCCTACGAATCCCAAACCCTCGCCACCATCCGCGCCCTGCGCGACGCCGGCGTCAAAGGCTTCAAATCCGAAGTCGTCGCCGGCAACGACCCCAAATGGCGCGCTTCCGTCTTCCATCTCTACCTCACCGCCCGCGCACTCTGGAACCCGGACCTCAACCTCGCCGCCCTCCAGGACGACTTCTTCGCCAACTATTACGGCCCCGCGGCCAAGCCAGCCCAAGCCATCCACCAGATCTACTCCGACGCACTTCGCAACACGCCCGTGGAAGTCGTCGCCCTCGACGCCCGCATCCTCCCCGAACTCTTCTCCCAACCCGCCATCGACCGCCTCCTCACCCTTGCCGACGCCTGCCAAGCCAGCGCCGCCGCCGAACCTTACAAATCCCGCATCGCAGACCTCACCGCCCAGGCCAAGCTCGTCGCCGAGTCTCGCTTGGAAATCGTCCACGCCATCCAGGAGGCCTCCCCGCACGCCATCCTTAAGCTCCCTCAGCCTCCCGGCGAAACCCCGCTCACCACGCCGCTCATCCCCATGCGCAACCGCGTCAGCCTCATGCCCGAACCCGCCACCATGCGCCTCGCATGGACGGACGACGCCCTCATCATTCAGGCCCAGGTGACCGATCCGTTCCCTCAGCCCACCGAGCCCGGCCCGGTCTTCGCCCGCACGCATCTGGATCTCTTCATCTGCCCAGACCCTGAATCCAAGGTCTATTTCCAGATCGCCGCCAGCCCCCAAGGCGGGCTCTACACCGCCCGCTGTAAAGCAAAAGCCTGGGACGCCTCCTTCAAACCCGTCATCCACACCCAAACCACCCAACTCGCCCCCAACCAGTGGCGGCTCACCCTCGCCATCCCCTACGCCTCATTAGACACCCCTCGCCCCACCCCCGGTTCCACCTGGAAACTCGGCCTCAACGTCAACTTCCGCGAAGCCGGGGGCGGTCGCCACTCCGGCTGGCCCATGGGCGCCGCATTTCACAACATCGACCGCTTCGGCACCGTCAGCTTCCAGGACAAGAAACAAACGCCATGACCAACCAGCCCAACAAACCAAACAAGCTCCGACTCCTCCTCGCCGCTTCTTTCCTCCTGCTCTCCTTCGCCCCCATCAGCGCGCAGGCCCCCGCCCCTGCACCTGAAACCGAATCCACTCAGGCGCCGGACCCCGCAAAACCAGTCCTCATCTTCGGCGTCAAATACGGCCAGCTCGAACGCCAGGCCATCATCAAGGACGTCCTCAACCCCGCCAAACTCTCCTACGACGACGGCGAAGACTTCGTCTCCGCGGAAACCTGGCCCGCCTTCAGTTGCGTCATCGTCTGCGACGAAGCCCCAGCCCTCAAAGACCCCCGCGAACTGCAATGGGTGCGCGATTACGTCTTCTCAGGCGGCCGCCTCATCCTCATCGGTACCGCCCTCTCCACCTGGCGCGATTCCAAGCCCGATGATCTCACCTGGCTCGGCAGCAAAGGCATCTCCTCCGGCGCGGCAGGCGATCCATCCTTCGGCTCCAGCACCCTGGCCGCCGATCTTCTCCCCGCTGATGAAACCGCACGCAGAAACATCGCCCAGGCCCTCACCGGCAGCACCCACCCCACTCAACTTCAAGGCGCCAAGCCCCTCATCCTCCTAAACGGCAAACCCGTCGCTTTCGCCAACACCTGGGGCAGCGGCCAGGTCATCCACATCGGACGCGAACTCTTCCGCGCCCGCACTGCGGACGCCAAAGACAAAGACAGGGCTGCCAGCGACGCCCTCGCCCGCTGGGTCACCCAGCTCCTCCAGGGCAAAGACGCCATCACCTGGCAGGAGACGATCAAACAAGGCCTGGCCCGGCAAAACATCACAGGCCCCACCGCCTGGTTTCGCGATCCCGCCACCGCCGGCCGCGGCGCAACGTACTTCCCCGTCCCCTACCCTTCCACGCCCGCCGAACGCACTCCGGGCATCGATCTCGACATGGGCATGAGTGAGTTTGAATCCTTCCCGCTCTACGTCTCCACCCCCGTGCCCGCTCCATCTTTCGCCGTCACCGTCTCAGACCTCAAAGGCTCTTCGGGCGTTATCCCCGCGGGCAAAGTCCGCGTCCGCATTCAAGGCCTCGCCAAGCCATCGCTCACCGTCGGCACCTATTGGCTTTTGGACGCTGAAAACCCCGGCCAATTCCCTCTCGAAGAAAACACCACCAGCACATTCTGGTTCACCCTCGACACCCGCGGCGTCGCTCCTGGCGACTACCAGGGCCAGATAACCCTCGGCGGTCAAAGCGTCCCCCTCAAGCTCAAAGTATGGCCGGTCAACCTCCCCGGCCTCGAATACTTCGAAGCCCAGGCCACCTCCATGTGGAAGTCCATCGGCGGCGATGTCCGCACCCTCGCCAAAGACGGCCCCGAAGACCTCACCGTCTTCAACCGCCACCTCGATAACCTCGCCGACCACCACATCTCTTACAACACCGACGTCTACTGGGTCCTCGCCAACTTCAGTTACGCCAGACTCCGCGCCGACGGCCAGCCTCTGGCCCAGGCCATCAAGGACGGCAAGGTCAGCATCGACGCCCTACCGGATCTGGACCTCACCGCCTTAAACCCTTACGTCGACGCCGCAGCCCTTCGCGGCATGCCTTACTTCCACGCCCTCTTGAAAAACCTCTCCGACGACTGGATCTCCATCGCCCGCGGCATCACCCGCGGCAAGCTGGAAAACAACTCGCCCGAACATCAGAAGATCAAGGCATGGCTCCTGCGCCAGATCGCGCTCTACCTCTCCGAACGCGGCATCCGCAGAACCGTCTCGTTCATCGCCGATGAAATCGCCCCGTCGGAAATTCACGACGTCAATGACCGCTCCGCACTGCTCAACGCCGCCGGCATCAAGCCGATGCTCACCGTCACCGGCATGGTCGGCAAGCGCCCGGAGATGATCGCCCAGCTCCGCAGCAGCATCGGCGTCTGGATCTGGAACCAGCAGATCATGCCTGACGCTCTGGGCTACGTCCGCCAAAACCCCCAGACCATCAAGCCCGGCGATCTCATGTACACCTACACCGCCGACTGGCACCAGCCCTCCTACGCCATCAACCGGCAACGCGGCGCCTACTACGCCTCCCTGGGCCTAAACGGCTGGTTCATCCACGGCTACCTCCGCTGGTACCCCAACGGCGGCGGCGTCTTCGCCGGCCCCAACGGCCCCATCGACACCGAAGGCTGGGAAGGCGCACGCGACGGCATTGAAGACGCCCGCTATTACGCCCGCCTCGCCTTCCTCATCGACCTTCTCTCCAAGAACCCCAAGACCGCCGCAAAAGCCAAAGAGCTCGACGCCCAACTCAAATCGCTCTTCCAGCCCTCCGATTCCGCACTCGTCACCCTCAAATCCCGCACCACCCGATACAACGTCCCCGCCTATGGCGGCCAATGGACCGCCACCTGGGAAATCCCTCGCTCCAACCTCCAAAACCTCCGCACCCTCAAACGCATCCTCCTTCAGGGCATCACAGACCTTCAACAATCCGCCCCGCTCGCCGGCGCTGCCTTCGGCACAAACATCATCGCCGTGCGAGGCGTATTCACCGCCCATGTCGCCGGCCAACCCGACGCCGCCAAAGAACTCACCGCCGCCGCCTGTGCCCGCATGAACCTCAAACAACTCTCCGCACCCACCCCCGCTCCCACGTCTCAAATCGTCATCGGCTCGGAAGCTGACAGCCCCGTCATCCGCGACGCCATCGCAGCAGGCATCCTCAAGGTCACCCCCGTTTACCCCGCCACCGCGGACTTCCTCATCGTCGATCTCCCCCCCGCCACCGGCCAACTCCCCACCACCATCCTCTACGCCCGTGACGCCCAGGCCCGCACCAACGCCATCAAACAATGGTCCATGCTCCTGATCGCCACCCGCCCCACCCTTCCCCCTCCCCAATGAGCCCACCTCTCCGTCTCTTGCACTTATCCCTTTTACCTTTCTTCAATCCCCCCCACCGTCTGCCCTTCTGCAATCTGCGCCGCCACCGTCGCCGAAAGGTTCTGCACCCGGCCTGATGCGGAAATCAACTGCTGGATAAACTGCCCCGCCAGTTCACCCATCAGCACCTTGTCATAGCTCAGGCTGGTGAGCCGCGCGCCGTTGTCCAACTCAAATCCCATGTCGTCGATGCCGATCAGGCTCACATCCTGGGGGATGCGCACGCCCAGCTTCAGCAGTTCATTGCCCACCTTCTGCGCCGCGGGGTCGCCGCAAAACATCCCAGTCAGTTTCTGCTCCACCATCACCCGCGCGATCCCTGCCGCATCCAGTTGATGCGATCCTCCGATTGAAACCGGTGCGATCCCAAACTCCGCCAACCCATCGACGAATCCCTGGTGGCAGTTCTTGTTGTGCGTATTCTCCGTCACGATCATCACGCCCACGCGTTTGTGCCCTTGCCCGGCCAGGCGCTGCGCCGCCAGACGCCCGCCGTTGTACACATCCACGCTCACCGCGGAAAACTCCGCCTGCTTGGGGTACCGGTTAAACGCAACCATCGGCAGGCCGGATTCCAGCACCCGTTGCAGATAATGGTCTTCCGCCCGGCTTCCCATCACGATCGCCCCGTCAAAGTCTCCCCCTTCCAGGCTCTGCAGAAACATCGGGTCGTGGCTCACATGGTCCACGCCTTGAAACAGGCTCACATGCGATCCTTCTTTGTCGATCCCGCTTCGGATCCCCCGTATCCACTCGCGGCAGTACTCCGTCAGCTTCCCGTGCACAAAAAGGTTGGACGTATACACCACCGCGATATGCCGCGTCTGCCTCCGGGGCGAAGGCCGATACCCCACCTGCTTGATCGCCTCTTCAACGCGCTTGCGTGTCTTCTCGCTCACCCGGCCCTTGCCGCTGGTCACAAGCGACACCGTGCTGGGGGCCACTTTGGCCAACCGCGCCACATCAAGAATGGAACTCAAGGTAAACCTCCCAGGGTTTTGTCCGACAGCGCATGGACCCCGCTGTTTTCGATTATTTCACAACCCCCGGGCCCCTGCCACCCGGCCACCGCCCCATCCAGTCCGCAGACAACACGCCTTGAGGGCTGTTTTTCGCCCAAAACCACAAATCAAAAAACTATCAACATTTTTTTCGACAATATTTATTAATCACAAATACATTTAAAATATAATCTTATAAAAATGTCTTTCGTAAACTAAAAAAATCATTGAGTAAAAACTGTTTTTGACATACATTCATGAAAGACCGTACACACCCATCAAAATAATTTGCCGTTTGTTTTTTGATCGCGAGACTGCCATGCACACACAACACCCCCGCCAGTCTCATGCGTTCACCCTCATTGAGCTCCTCGTCGTCATCTCCATCATCACCGTCCTCCTTGCCCTATCCCTCCCCAGCCTCGGCCAGGCCCGCGCCACCGCACTGGAACTCAAGTGCAAGGTCAACCAGAAAACACTCTCCCTGGCCATGGCCAGCTATTCCGCCGACGACCGCCGCAAAGTCGTCCAGCCCTTCGGCTACGGCGGCACCAGCTCCGGACCCAGCGCCGCTTACCGCCTCTACCTTCTTGACATCTACCTGGGCTACGACCGCTACACCCCCACCCAGACCCGCGTCAAAAGCAAAGCCTGGGACTGCCCCGTCAACCGCGCCCCCTGGCAACCCGATGCCGAAGGCGGCGTCCTCCAGACCGCCCTCCCCCAACGCATCAGCAACTGGATGGTCGCCAGCCAGGGAAACTTCTCCTCCCTCCGCATCATCACCGTCGAAAAAATGCTAGATCCCCACCTCAAAATCCAGCTCGCCGAAATCCTCGCCTCCTACAGTTCCGCAGGCATCAACCACTACGGCGTCAAAACCTACGACGGCGGCTTCTTCCACTCCGGCCTCCGAAACAACACCCTCTTCGCCGACGGACACTCCGAATCACTCCCCCTCGAACATCTCGCCTACGCCTCCACCGCCAACGCCATCCGCCGCCACTGGAACGCCTACGACCGCTACTAAGCCCTCGCCCCCTGAGCCTGCGAATGAATCCGCCGTGCCACTGGCCGGCTTGCCCGCCAGTGTCCCGTTAAGCTTTCACAACACTCAAAAATCATGACCATGCGCCTCACCAACGCATGCTTTTCTCTCTGACTTCCTCTGAAAAACATCTAACCCCTAACTTGATGCATCTGACATCCCACCACCCCCCTCTTCTACTTATTCCTTTTCCCTTCTACCTTTCTTCCACGCCCCCGCCAGAATCAGCCCAAACGGCACCCACCAGATCAAATCGTTGAACACGCACGTGATCGCAAACTCCACAGGCAATCGCCCGCCCAACACCGCCTCGGCCATTCCGATGGGCCCAAACACCTTCCCCAGCAGCCCCACCAGCACGATCGGCCAGTGCACGTAAGGCGCACGCGCAGCGATCAGATACCCGATGCCGTACACCCCCACGATCATCCCCACGCACTGCCAGATCTCAGGGTAATTTGCCCGTTCCATCCCCATCAAATCAAACAGCGCCGTCGGAAACAGCACCGTCCACGCGCCCCACGCAATGTTGTAAACCCCGGCGGTAACCAGGCACCAGAACATCCACTTGGGCGCACCCGCCATAGCCTTACTTTCGGATAAACAGCATCGCCACGCCACACAATAGCACAAGCGTCGACACGATCGCCGGCACCGCCACAAACACAATCGAATAAACGATAAAGGTAATCAGCACGCGGGCGCTGGCCAAAACCACCAGCAGCGAGTCATCCGGCGTCTGCGGCACCCGATACAGGAATCTGAAAAACACCACACCCACCAGCACAAAAAAACTCGTGGCGATGTATCCCACCGAAGCCAGCAAAAACACCACCAGCACCAGTTCCCCGCCCTTAGGCTGGCTTGGGGTAATCATCAGCAGAATCGTGAAAACGATCCACGAACCCAGAAAAAACCACATCGCCCCCCGCCGCCACGCCTTCGGATGGGCCTGAATCTTCACCGCAACATAGTTCAGTGGCGCCAGAAGAACGTCGCGCGACATGGCTCACCCTCGAAAGTAAACCCAAGATTCGAGTCCCTGCCCCACGGCCCAGCGGGCCCCCGAACGCAGCCGCCCGGGAATACAAAGGGTCTCGAATCACTCTTGCTTTATCAACGCCCTTACTTCCAGAAAAGCAGCGACAGCAGACCCCACAAGAAAAACAGTGTCGATAACGCCCCCGGCGCCAGGATGAAGATCGCGATAAACGCCAGCAGCCGGTACATCAGCTTAAACCGCTCCGCTGCCAGAAAAAAAGAGTCCTGCTGCTTCTCCACCGGCACTTGGTACAGGAACCGGAAGAACACCACCCCGATCATCAAAAAGAACCCCGTCACGATATACCCCTGCGAGGCGAACATCATCAGCCCCAGCCCGGGATTGTTTTTCCCATTGGGGCTGCTGGTCGTCATCGCCAGCACCAGCGTCAACGCGAAAAACAGAAAAGACCCCAGAAACAGCCACATCGCGCCCCGTCTCCAACCCCTGGGATTGGCTTGGATCTTCGTTGCGATGTAGTTCAACGGCCCGAGAAAAACTTCGCTTGACATGTTGACCCCTGAAATTTTGCAAGCAAAGAAGTGAAAGAAACCAAACGGCCTGAAAGCTTAACCTACTTAACCATCCGGATCGACGTCAACTGCACCACGCACGCCATCAGGTCTTCCATGGTGTATTCCGCGCGTTCCAGATCGATCGGCAGCACCACTCCAAACGGATGATCCGACGCAATGATCAGCATCCGCGGGTTATGCAGGTGAAACCCTTCCGGCGCCTGCATGTGCCCGATCACAAACAGGTCCACGCCCATCAGTTCCGAAAGCTCGTCGAGCGTCTGGCCCGAGTGCCCCCGGCCCCAGACCATGTCAAACGCCGGCCCATGCCGCCGGAAGTCCATTTCGTCCGGCACCCGGTACAGCACACCCGGGTCAAAATTCCCGATCGCGTTGTCCCCCGGCAGGCTGTGGCTGATCATGATCCCGTTGGGCAGCATCACCGCAAGCAGCATGCTTTTCACGAACCGGGCCATCGCGATGCGCACCTCGTCGCCCAGCGCCGCATACAGGTGGTCGATGCCGTTGTTGAACGTCTGGTTCACGTCGATCCCGCTCTTGGAGATCTTCCCGTAACCGATCTGCGAAAGCTCATGGTTTCCCAGCAGGATGTGCACCTGATCGGGAAACTGCACTTTCAGCGCAGCCACCAGCGCCAGCGTGCGCACGGACAAATCCACCGTGTCGGACTGGTCCTTGCCGTGGATGATTTCGTGCAGGATCAAATGGTTGTCGGGGCTCTTGTCCAGCCTTGCCGCATGCAGGATGCGCGCCAGGTTGTAGACATTGTCGTGCAGGTCGCCCGTCACCACCACGCGGCCCTTGGCTGGCAGCCGCACCACCGAGCCATGCCGCAGGGATGATTCAAGGTTCGCCCGCGCACCCGCCCGGAATGCATCAACGACCTCCTTGGCATCATCAAGGTTGATCGGAACAAACGCAGCAGGTTGAGCGGGTGGTTGTGACATGACCAAGTAAAAACCAGGAAGCAAGGGGGATGGGGTAAAAGTGACTCTGCATCCATACAGTAGCCCATTTAAGCTCGGATGCAATCACGAGCCCCAAGAGTTTTTTGCCGCACATGCAAGCCCTCACGTGTCATAGGCCAGATGCCGGAAAACATCCCTCTTTCATGCCTTGTAGAGCCCTTGACCATCCTCGCCTGAAACAATTTATTTGTTGACAAAAACATCTAATGCAAGTTTTTTTGCGCTCTAACAATCGTCGGTTATGATCCCTATAGATAAGCCGATCACAACCTCATCAAGGTTGCCTGTCCCTGCCGGCTGACGGATTCACCAGGTCGTGACCCATGCTCAGATTTCTCTGCAAGAAATGCGGAAAGCGCATGAAAGTGACGGACGACGACGTAGGTCGTAAGATCCGTTGCCCGGCGTGCACCTATTCCACCGCCGTCCCACCCATTAAGCTCAACGCCAAGACTTATCACTTTGAATACTCCGTCTGCGATTCCCTGAATTCTGCCAGCTCTCCTGGCCGAAACGCCCCCGGCATGCCCACCCTGGCAGAGCCCGCCGGCGCTTCGCTAGGCGGCGTCTCCCTCAACACCGGCTCGTCTCCCAACATTCACGAAGCGCAGGAACCCACACCCTCTCACCTCCAGCCTCTCCGCCCCGGCGCAAAGCTGGCCCCCAGCCCCAAAGACCCCGCACGCTACCAGGCCGCCGTCGCCGCCTCCCGCACGCGCACCGCCGCAGCGCGTCTGCGGCCCTCCGCTGCCCCGCCGGCGCCCATGCCGCAGGCTCCCGCACCCGTCAGCACCAGGCCCGCCGCCGTGGAGCCGCCCCCAGCGCCCCGGCCGGCCCCCAGGCCCGTCATTCAGCCCATCGTCGAAAAGCCCCCTGCGCCGCCGGCCAGGCTCGCCCCTCTGCCCGCCGCCGTGCTCGTCCCCCCCAAGCCGGCACCTGCGCCCGAAACAGAGCCCGCCGTCCTCGTCGGCATCTTGGCCCCCACCCCGCAAGACCCTGTCCGCTACGAAGCGGCCATCGCCGTCTCACGCCATAAAACCGCTCTCCTTCACCAGGCCGACCCGCAATACATCCCCGCCCCGGCCGCGCAGGAATCTTTCTCCCCCTCTGAGCAAACCGAGCCCCTCCCCGCCGTCGCGCAGGAGCCTCAGCCCGAGCCGGTGCCGGCCCCCGAACCTCAGCCCGAATCGCAATCCGAGCCGCTGCCCCAACCCCAGGTCGCCCAGCGGCCGGAGTCTCCCGTCGTCAGCCGTCCCGAAGCCCCCGCCATTGCCCGCAGGCTTCTCCAGCCCCCCGCTCCCGAGCCGGAGCCCCAGGCGATCCCCGAACGCGTGGAATCGCCCATCGTCTCGCAGCGGCCCGAGTCTCCCGTCTCCCAGCGCCCCGAAGCCCCCACGCGCCGCGCCGCCTCTCTCGTGGGCTCGGGTTATGTCCCTCGGGCCGGCATGCCCCGGCCCATCATCGCCAAGCCCGCGGCGCCCGAACCCGTCTTCACAAACGACGCCCCCGACAACGCGCCTCTGCCCTCCTCTGGGCGGGTCGATCCCGCAGCTCAGGCCCTGGCCCAGATGGCGCAAATCCTGCCGCCCGGCCCCTCCCACCCCACCGACCCGGAACAGGCCTTCCCCGCCCGCGCCGTTCCCATGGGCGATTCCGGCAGCTACGACCCTGCCGAAGCCCTGCGGCAGCTCGCCCTCGCGGCTTCCGGCGCTCCCGCCGACGACCAGGCCGACGCCGACGCCCTCACCGGCCTGGCCCGTTACACCACCGTCGACCGCAAGCCCTCTGTGCCATCTTCCGCCAAACCCCCCGCCAAGCCCGCCTCAGCCCCTCCCGCCCCCGAAGGCCCCATCGCCCCCCTCCCGCTGGACCTCGACCGCTACGAAGCCGCCCTGGCCACTTCCCGTGAAAAAACCCGCCAAGCCACCGGCAATTGATTCCCCGGCCTAAAACCGCCTCCCGCTTCCACGTGGAACACCGCCGCTCTTTCCCGGCCTCTTCATCTTCAATTCCGACCAGACCCAGCCCCAAGAAGCCCCTTCTTCAAATCCCTTGACACCCCCCACCTCATTATATAACCTATCAGTTATGGAACCATTCGGTTATACATCCGCGCGCCTCGACGCCACCTTTGCAGCACTCGCAGACCCCACCCGCCGCGCCATCCTCGCCCGTCTCGCCTCCGGCGAAGCAAGCGTCAACGACCTCGCCAAACCCTTCGCCATGAGCCAGCCCGCCATCTCCAAGCACCTTCGCGTGCTCGAGCGCGCCGGCCTTATCTCCCGCGCCAAGCTCGCCCAGAAGCGCCCCCGCAAAATCAACGCCCTCCCCCTCCAGGAAGCCACCGACTGGCTCGAGCAATACCGCCAGCTCTGGGAGTCAAACTTTCAGCGGCTCGACGCCCTCCTCGCCGAACTCCAAGTCCCGCCCGCAAAACCCCGCCGCAAATCAAACCCTGCCAAAGGAACCCGGACATGATCCACCCCTTCACCCTCAAGCTCACCACACCCAGCGAAAACCAGCTCCTCATGACCCGGCAATTCGCCGCCCCACGCGAACTGGTCTTCCAGGCCATGACCACACCCGCCCTCCTTAAGCGATGGCTCCTGGGCCCTGCGCACTGGACCATGCCCGTCTGCGAAATCGACCTCAAAGTCGGCGGAACCTACCGCTACGTCTGGCAGAACACCAAAAACGGCCAGAAAATGGGCATGGGCGGTGTTTATCGCGAAATCACCCACCCTTCCAGAATCGTCGCCACCGAGCGTTTCGACGACGCCTGGTACCCCGGTGAAGACGCCCTCTCCACCCTCGTCCTTACCGAAAAAGACGGCGTTACCACACTGAACAACACCATGACCTACGCCTCAAAAGAAGCCCTCGACGCCGTTCTCAAATCCGGCATGGAAGGCGGCGTCACTGCCAGCTACAACCGGCTCGACGAAGTCTTCGCCTCCCTCACCGCCAAATAATCAAAGGCCCCTATGAACGCCCCCATCACTCCCCGAAACATCCCCCGCAGCATCGGCGCCGTCCTCGCCGGCTTTATCACACTCGTCTTCATCTCCGTTCTCACCGACGTCATCATGCACATCGCAGGCGTCTTCCCTCCCATGGACCAGCGCATGACCGACGCCCAATGCGCCATCGCCTTCGCCTACCGGCTCCCCTACGGCATTCTCGGCTGCTACATCGCCGCATGGCTTGCACCGCGCAACCCAATGTTCCACGCCATGGCCCTCGCCTGCGTCGGGCTCTTTGTCAGCACCGCAGGCGCCGTCGCCATGTGGGACTGCGGCCCCAACTGGTACCCTGTGGCCCTCATCGTCACCACAGTCCCCTCCGCCTGGATCGCGGGCAAACTCTTCCAGAAACGCAATCCCGCCCCGGCCGTCGATCCCGCTTAATCAGCGCCACCCACCCGCCGCATCTCACTGCGCTTTTCGAATCCCCAATCCCTCAGGCTTCACCACCCGAAGCGGAACGAAATAACACTGAACCTGCCACCCCGCCTGCTCCCACCTGTTGGCGATCCCGAGTTCCTTTGAATAATCGGCGTACCCGGGCGCATCCCCCACGGTCCTCACCGCTTCAAACCCCTTGATCATCATGGTTTCTCCGACGCTCCAATGCAATCCATCCACTTGAATGAAAATCGGCGTCTTGAGCACTTGATCGTCAACCTTTTCCACCATTAACCCATTGCCGAATTCCGCATCGGAAACAGGCGCCATCGGCGCTGCCTTCACTTTTCCTTCAATCGTCACATACGACCCCAGCGGACGCCCCAGCCATCCGATCACCGTCCCCGCCGGTGTCAGCCGCGCAGGCAAGGCCTCCGGAATGTTCGCTTCCTGCACTTTAGATTCCCTTGCACACCCCGTGCTCGCCGCCAATAAAACCAGCAGCATCAACCGGGAATAAACAACCATCGCGCACCTCTAAATTTTCGTCCGCCACCTACCGCGTCTTATTCATTTCACAGATTCATCACCATGCTAACCGCATTCCGGGGAATTAAATCATTTCCCAGCGGCTTTAGCTCATCACCCTCATTGCCGTTCTTGAATCTTCAATCCCGTCGGCTCAATCACCCGCAGTGCCACAAAGCTGCAATACGTCTGCCACGCAGCCTGCTCTTCTTCAGTCAGCGGCAGCCCCATCTCCTTCTCATGCGCGTGATAAGCCGGCGGCATCCCTATCAGCTTCAGCATCTCATACCCCTTGATCACGACTTTTTGGCCTCTCGGTAAATCGATGTTCTCCACCCACATCCTGATGGGAACTGCCTGCTTCACCCCGTTCACTTTTTCAATCATGAGCGTCCGCGCGCCCTTCAATCCTCCTTCAGCCCCAATGCCCTCCACCGTTACATAAGTCCCGAATTGGTGCCCCAGCCTCCCAATCGGCACCACACCCCATTCCGGAATGCGCACATTGTGCGCCACTTCCTTGGGCCCGGTCTTCACCGACTCCTTGGACTCTGCGGCGCACCCCACGCATGCAAACAACAGCACCACCGGCATCCAGCGATAAATGGCCATGAATCACCTCTTCTCTCATCACTTCACATACAGATTAATCACCATGCTCCCCACCTCGCGGGGAATCAAATCACTCCACCCCTCCAGCTTCGGCGGCTCCACCTTATCGCTCGTCCGCAGCACCAGCACGCCCCCAGGCACCATTCGCGGGCAAAACTCCTGCGCCAGCTTCGTCACCCGCTCCATCTCCTGCGCGTCTTCCGTCATCGGGTAAGGCGGGTCCAGAAACACCAGATCCACCGGCCCCTGCTTCGCCAACCCCATCCACGCGCCCGACAACGCATCCACCCCCAGCACCGTCGATTCATTCTCCAGCTTCAACGCCTTGATGTTCTGTTCCAGCAGCGACCGGCTCTTTTTATCCCGCTCCACAAACGTGCAATGCGCGCATCCCCGGCTCAGCGCCTCCAGCCCCATGCTCCCCGTCCCCGCAAACACATCAAACACCACGCCTTCCAGCGCACCCATCGACCACAGCTTGTCAAACAGCGTCTGCTTCGCCCGGTCCGTGATCGGCCGCGTCGTTTCATACCCCTCAGGCGCCAGCAATTTCCGGCTCCGATGCACTCCAGCGATGATCCGCATATTCCGCATTCCTTTAATTGAAGGACACCATTGTAGAAAGCATTTGAAGCATTCGTGCCGCCTTCCATGAATACGGCTTCCCCATAAACTCTCGGGTAGGTCGAATTAGACGTCTTCGTCGTAATCCGCGTCCCGTTTTACGGCTGAAAATCCATTCGCAACCAGCCATCAGGCGACATCCACGCGGTAAACGTGGGGTGATTGTTTCTGGATCCAACAAACCACCGACGCCCTTGAAAAACCAACCTTTGCGAATCATTCCCCGCGTTGCCTGCCACCTGATCGCCTGAGCCCGGAAGCCGATCGCAAGAGCCTTTACCCCACCACAAACCCGGATAGAATCACCCGTACGTCGCAAGGATGCGGCGTAAAACCAAGGCAAGGAGCCTCACCATGGCCATTCTCCGCACACTCGTTCTCGCGTCTCTGCTCGTCGCTGCCACGTTTTCCCTCACCGCCTGCGAGCGTGGCTACTGGGACAAAGGCCAGTTCTCCGGCGACGAAAAAGACGGCAAAATCTACGTCTTCGTCTTAAGGTCCGATGCCTACCAGAAGTGGTCCCGCGACGGCACCCTCCCCAGCACCGCGGTCTCCTTCTCGGGCCCCAAGGCCCCCAACGGACAAACCGTGATTGCTGAAAACGAAAAAGTCCTCGCCGAATACCTGGGCGAAAAACGCTACAACGAATGGAAAGCCACCCAGGGCGCCGGCTCCAGCGGCACTTCCACAGCCCCTGTCGTGGCGCCCCAGGCCGTCTCGCCCAACACAGGTCAATAACACGTACGATCTGAACACAACGCTCACATTCACAGACCACAATACCGCCCGAAACAAGCCTTTCAGGAACCCTCAATGTCACTCCACCTTCAACGCCAGCTCTCCAAACTCAAGGAGCACATCCTCGCGCTGGGCGCCCTCGTCGAGGAAGCCGTCGTTGATGCCATCCGTGCCATTGAAACCCGCGACGACAAACTCGCCGCCCAGGTCATTCAGCGGGACACCGAAATCGACCTCATGGAAGTCGACATCGAGGAAGAATGCCTCCACACCCTCGCCCTGCACCAGCCCGTCGCGTTTGACCTGCGCTACGTCGTCGCCGTTCTCAAGATCAACAATGATCTCGAACGCATTGCCGACCTCGCGGTCAACATCGCCGAAAAAGTGGAGCTCTTAAACAAGAACCACGCCCCCGTCACCCCCTCGGGCCTTGAGCTTTCCGCCATGGCCCAGAAGGTGCGCACCATGGTCAAGCAAAGCCTTGACGCCATGGTTGACATCAACCCCGACCTGGCGGAATTCGTCATCCAATCCGACGACGATGTCGACGCCATCCACAAGCGCATGTACCTCACCGTCAAGGAAAACATCCGCCAGCACCCCGACGGCGTCGAACTCTACATCAACCTGCTGAGCGTCTCCCGCAATCTCGAGCGCATCGCCGACCACGCCGTCAACGTCTCCGAAGACGTCATCTACATGGCCAAAGGCGATATCCTCCGCCACCGCAACAACCCG
>CAZIWA010000104.1:0-20493 GCA_964542875.1 uncultured Phycisphaeraceae bacterium | reverse complement strand
CGGCCTCTGGAGCTTGATCGAGCTCGTACGCCTCTCCCGCATGACCCGCTACCGCGTCCAGATGGGCCTCTTCTGGGCCACCGCCTACAACCTCCTCCTCATCCCCATCGCCGCCGTCGGCTGGCTCCACCCCCTCATCGCCCCCATCGCCATGTCCCTTAGCACCCTCTGCGTCATGGCCAATGCAATGTGGCTCCGCACCCAATATCAGCCCTCCCGCCCGGACATCGACCCCAACGACGAACCCGAATAACCCACCCAAACACCGTTCCCTCCCCCATCAATCCGCGTGCCATACTCTCGTCCGCATGAGCATGTCTTTCTCTTCTATCTGCGTTTTTCCCCGCCCCATCGAGGCGCAAACCCGCAGCCGTAGGGTGGCGCCGAGTCCCCGAGGCCCACCACGCCGCACCCCTCGCCCGCCGACACTTGAATCACCAACCACGCCTCACCTCCAAACCGGTGCTCTCCGCCTCATCGAGTCTTCGAGCGACACCCGGGGTTAAAAACACTTTTAAAGCCTCTTGCACGCGCCCACACCAACGCCACCCAACCCGTAACGACCCAATTTCGTCTAGTTCATACCTTCCCCTTTTTCCTGACCCTGCTTTTTGAGCTTCTTAACTTCGCGTCTTCGCGACTTCGCGGTTAAGAATCTGCTCTTCATCTTCCGCGCATCCCCTCTTAAAACCCCCACAAACCTTCGTCCAAATCGATCCTCCCCAACCCCCAAAACAACACAACCTCCCCTTCTCTTACTTCCCCTTCGTGTCTTCGTGCCTGAATGGCCAACGCTTCTCTGTCACCAACACAATTCTAAATCCCATTTCTAAAAAATCAATGGTTAACTATAAAATAATTACAAACAATCCCGCTTAACCGCCCAAACCACCCGTGCTAACATATTCACCCTCAGAAAAACCTTCCATAAGGCCACCTCCATGAATCCACGCATCGTCTACCTCGACGCATACCCCGCAAATCCCGGCGATATCGACTACACCCCCCTCCAGGCGGTCGGCCAACTCGAAACCTTCGACCGCACCTCCATCAACGACATCCTCCGCGTCGCCTCCGGCGCACCCATCGTCCTCACCAACAAGTGCCAGCTCCAGGCCCCCACGCTCGAAAAACTCGCCGCCGCCGGCCTCAAATACATCGGCGTCACCGCCACCGGCACCAACATTGTCGACCTCCCCGCCGCCCGCAAGTTCGGCGTCACCGTCACCAACGTCCCCGGCTACTCCACCCCCTCCGTCGCTCAGCTCGTCTTCGCCCTCCTGCTTGAACACGCCAACCACACCTCCCGCCACGCCCGCGCCGTCTCCGATGGCGGATGGTCCCGCTCACCGGACTTCTGCTTCACCGTCGGCCCCATCACCGAGCTCTCCGGCAAAACCTTCGGCGTCGTCGGCATGGGCACCATCGGCAAGCAGGTCGCCCAGATCGCCTCTGCCCTGGGCATGAAGATCGCCGCCTCCCACCAGCGCTCCATGGCCACCACCAAAATCCCCGGCATTGACATCACCTGGCTCTCCGTCGACGAGCTCTTCGCCACCGCGGACGTCATCTCCCTCCACTGCCCGCTGACGGATTCCACCAGGCAGATGGTCAACGCCGACCGGCTTTCCAAAATGAAGCGCTCCGCGTTCCTCATCAACACCGGCCGCGGCCCGCTCATTGACGAACCCGCCCTCGCCAACGCCCTCAAGCAAAAACAAATCGCCGGCGCCGGCCTCGACGTCCTCTCCGCCGAGCCTCCCAAAGCCGACAACCCGCTCCTGAGCGCCCCCAACTGCATCATCACCCCCCACGTCGCCTGGGCCAGCGTCGAAGCCCGCAAACGCCTCCTCCAGATGACCGCCGACAACATCAAGGCCTACCTCGCCGGCACCCCCACCAACGTCGTCAACTGAAAACAATCTCCGTCTTGGGCCACGGTCTGTCCTTCTCCCTCAGACCCCAGACCCTAGACCCCAGACCCTTCCCATGCCCCCCCTCGCCCTCATCGCCGCCATCCGCCGTGAAGTCCAGCCCGGCCTCACCGCCCTGGGCCTTAAGCGAAAAGGCCACGGGCTTTTCATAGGCGAATTTCAGGGACGCCAGATCGTCGCCCGCATCTCCGGCATCGGCGGCGACAAAGCCGGCGACACCGCCGCCCAAATCATCCGGGAATACCAACCCTCCGCGCTCATCGGCGTCGGGTTCTCAGGCGGACTCTCCCAATCCCTCAAACCCGGCAACGTCGTCCAGATCCAAACCGTCATGAAAGCCTCCGGCATCGCCTACCAGCTCACCGACACCGCCTCCCCAAACCCCCTGCGCATCCACGTCCCTCCCACCCACGAGTCCCCGCACTCGCTCCTCTCCGCAGACCGGCTCATCGAAGGCATCGCCGATAAAGCCCGCCTGCTCAAACTCACCGGCTGCCCCCTGGTCGACATGGAAACCTACTGGATCGCCGAAACCTGCTCCCACCTCAACACCCCCTTCATCTCCCTGCGCGCCATCAGCGACCCCCACGACTTCGCACTCCCCGCCGAGGCCGGTAACTGGATCAACCCCGACGGCGAAGTCCGCCCCCTGGGCCTCGCCGGCTCCCTCGCCAAACGCCCCTGGCGCATCGCCACCCTCCTCACACTCGGCCGCCACGCCAAATCCGCCTCCGACGCCCTCTCTCTCGCCCTTGTCAAAAAAATCCAATCCCTCGCCTGAAACCCCTTCTCCCTCAAGAGAAGACCCCCCCTCCCACATCCGACCTCTAACGCCTGACTTCTGACATACCTCTCCCTCGATCTTTTCAAAACTAACATATCAGTTATAATCCCCGCCCATGAATACCACCACATACGACTTCAACCGCTCTTATTTCCGCTTCCGCGTCGACCTGCTCACCCAGCCCGCCATCACCCTCTCCCACAAGATGCCCACCACGGAAAACAACGTCCGCATCAACATGGAATGCCGGCTGGCCCTCACCAACAAAAAGACCGGCGTCGCCCGCGTCTACGGCCTTGGCGCTTCCTGCAAAACCGAGCGCGTCGGCAGCGATAAGGACCTCTGGCTCCTCCCCAATGCCGACTTTAAGCCCATCGTCTCTGACCATGACTTTTTGATCATCAAAAACTGGCAGAAAAAGAACATGGGCGTCATGCGCAACCCCGCCAGCCTCGGCCCCCAGCCGGAGCGCCAGGTCGGCCTGGTTAAGGAAGCTTGGGCCACATCCTCGCTCACCTTCCGCGCCGTTCCCGGCAAGGTCTTAAAGACCACCGCGGAGATCATTGAAGGCATCAAGAGTGAACTCCCCTTGATCTCCCACACCCAATACCAATCCGGCGATTGGCACGTCGTCATCGACCATCCCGTCAAAACCATCAACTACTCCGAGCGGGAAAACGTCTTCCAGACCGACACCGGCGCGCTCCTCCTGCCCGACCTCTCTCCGGAGCGTCTGGCCAAGGAAGAAAGCCTCGTCGGCTGCCTCGATCTGGCCTACTCCGCCTTCAACGCCCCCAACTGGGTGGAATTCATCGTCAACGTCCCCACCCCGCTCTCCAGCGACATCACCGTCAACCACTACGCCAAACCCATCCGCATCGAAAACGTCCAAAACGCCATCATCCAGCTCGCTGAATAAACCCTCGAACATCCCAACGCACCACTGAGAAAATCTGATTGACATGGGCTGTCTTGTCAGCGCTCCAGCGTCTCATCTGTTCTTACCCTCTCCCTTTGGAGAGGGCAGGGGCGAGGCCGCCCACACATCCACTCAACCTCAACTCTTACCACCACGCCCGAACGACCCTCGCATCTCCTGTCCGCCAAAAGCCATCGTGTAAATCCTGAACATCTCATCTTTAAAAACGTTCCTCAAAACGCTTCCCCCAGCACATCCCCGCCTATTCCTTCACCCCTTCCACCACCTCCGCCTTTCCTTCGCTCACCAGATTTAAAAGCAGAATCCGCCGCACCTCTTCGATCACCAGGTCCTTCCCCGTCATGCTGTGCGCATACGGCACCACCCGCTCGCTCTCTGCCGGCACCAGATGCGCGCTGTCGTACGGCACCACCCTGTCGGTCCAGAGCTTCTTATCCTTGCGCTCCGTGTACACATTCCCCACGATCGAGTTCAGCCGCACATCCTTGGCAAACGCCTGCTCTACACCCGCGCGCAGCACCGGGTCCTGCGATGAAAGCGAGTCGATCCCCGTGTAGTACCGCTTGCCCACTTGCCGGATCTCCACGCTCTTGGGGTCAAACAACCCTTCAAACACCTGCCCGGAAAACGACATCACCCCATCGGGCACCGCCACCATGCTGGAGATCGTTCGGCCGAACATCGAATCCGCGATATCCGATCCCCGATGCGGCACCGCGATAAACACCACCCGCTTCACAAACGACAGCGGGCTGTAAGTCAGCCACCTGGAAAGCTGCGCCCGTGAATCTTCCGACAACCGCGTCGACAGCGCCTTGCTCTCCAGAAACCCCGGCGTCTGGCGCTTGAGATACACGCCCAGCAAGTCCGGGCTGCTCTGCTGCACCGCGGTCCTTGAAAGCAGCCCGCCCATGCTGTGCCCGACGATCACCATGCGCTCCGCGGCCTCATCAGGCCCATAGCTGCGTTGCACCTGCTCATGCACCGCCTTGAGTTGCAGCCGAAACCGGTACGCCGAATACTCCACCGGGCTACCCGTGAAGTAGGAATAGATCCAGAACTGGTAATGCTTCCTGAGCACCGGATCGGCCCGGAGTTCGTTGGCCATATCCAGCCAGATGTGGTAACTCGAAGCCAGCCCATGCACCAGCACCACGGGAATCTTCCCCTTCTGGTACGGCTGTCCCATAAACAGCCCGCTCTGCCGCTCCCAGTCCGCAGGGCTTAAAAGCCCGCCCAGAATCCACAACCTCGGCTGGTCTTCCAGCATGATCGCAATCGGCACCGTGTAATTGATCTGCGCCGGCACATCGTTGTATTTTCCAAACGGCACGGTATCGCTCGCCTGCGCGTTGTACAGCTTCACATCGCCATACATCCGCCTCGGCAGCGGCCTGGCCAGCCCATCGCCAAACGACATCACCGCCACCACCGGATAACACACCCGCCCCGCCAGCATATAGGCCTCAAGCGGGTCTTCATTAAACGGGTCCGCCTTGCGCATCCCGATCAGCGGCGCGCCGATCCCCTGCGTCTCCACCCGTGAACGCAGCCCCAGCACCATGATTTCATATGGATGCGCAAACGTATCCGCCTCCGCACGCAGATGCGTCACATGGCTCTCCACCAGCCGCATATCCACCACGCAGTCCGCATACACCACGTTCAGCGGCACATCGCGCCGAAGCTTGCGCACCGGGTCGATCAGCACCCACGCCAGACTCCGGTTGTACAACTCGCGCGCCAGCCGAATCCGCTCCAGCGTCACCACCGGCATGCGCGATTCCTGCGTCTGGATCAGCACCGTATACGCAGCCAGCGCACACGAAGCGTCGTAGTCCGCCCGTCGCGTGCGCGTCATCGGCCGGTTGCGCGCCTGGTCGTAGCACAGCTCCGCCAGCGCCACCAGCATGTCAGGCCGTTGCCTGGTCAGGTAAGCCTGATACAGCTCCCGCAAAGCCTGGTCCGGGTCTTCCCAGTAAAGTGACCTGAGCCCAAACTCACCCAGCACCACCTTCGTCGCCACACTTGGCGCATGCGTGCTGATCACATTCTTGCCCGTCCCCGTATAAAGGCTCGCCTCGTCCACGCGAACCATCGTCAGCTTCTGCGTGCATCCCCCCAGCAGCACAACGCCGCAAATCAGCCACACCCAGGCCAATCTTTCCATCAATCTCACGCGCTGCACCTCAGGAACGAATACCACCCCCGCCATCTTACTCACACTCCCCCCATCCTCGTCTTCGGGGACTGGTCCTCCCAGGGCAATTGGGTGCATGTCGGATTCTGCGCCTGCACCGGGAGCGCCGGCGTCCCGCCGGCTCCCGATCAACTGCCTTCACCGACATAAGTGAACTCTTCAGTCGCAAATCTCCCTAAAATCCGCTCTCTCCGCAGAATCCGTCACGCCCCCAGGGCAATTGCATTTGAATGGGTGCCTGGGGCTGCCGTCTGCGGCTGCCCCGGAATCCCGTTGGTTTTTCCAAATCCCGGCATCACCGCCTGCCTGCCCCAACTGGATGATCCAACACTTTTCGTCCAAATGCGATGCTCTGGCCCCGTGTCCCCCTCTTGACATCCTTGATACCCTGGCTTACTGTTACACCATGCAACAGTTGCCTAAAACAAGTGTAAGCAAGGCAAAGAGCATTGCCACCGCTCAGGCCATGCTCGCCAGTCTCCCCCGCATCATGTGGTTCATCCGCTTCCACATGCGCAGAAACCGCCAAAACGGCCTGAGTGTCCCCCAATTCCGCACCCTGGCGCAGTTGGCCTCCTTCGGCTCCGTCAGCGTCTCCTGCGTCGCCGAAAACCTTGGTTGCTCCCTCCCCACCGCATCCAGAATGATCGACAAACTCGTTGCATCTGGCCTTGTGGATCGCACCCAGTGTCCCGAAAATAGACGCAAAGTCTCTCTCGCCCTCACACCCAAAGGTCGTGAGGCCTTTGAAGCCTCCGCCCAGGAAACCCAAGCCGCCATGGCCCAGGTCCTGATCAATCTTCCTGAGAAGGACCATCAGGAAATTGCCCGGCTCATGACGCAGCTCAAAGACCTCTTTGACCCTCACACCTGTTTCTCCAAGACCCTCGCAAAGCATTGAAACACCGCCCTTAAAGCGCCCTTCCCGGAGTGATTCTTTATGTGGATTGTTCGGCTGGCCCTGCGCAGGCCATACACCTTCGTGGTAGCCGCGATGCTCGTGGTCATCCTCGGCATCGTCACCATCATCCGGATGCCCACGGACATCTTCCCGGAGATCGACATCCCCGTCGTTTCCGTCATTTTCAACTACCCCGGCATGTCCGCCAGCGACATGGAAAAGCGTGTCGTCAGTAACTTTGAACGCTTCCTTGTCACCGTTGTTAATGACATTGACCACGTCGAAAGCCAATCCTTGAACGGCGTCGCCGTCGTCAAGGTCTACTTCCAGCCCGGCGCCAAGATCGAAGCGGCCACCGCACAGCTCACCGCCGTTTCTCAGACCGCCATCCGCATCATGCCCCCCGGCATGCAACCCCCGCTCATCATCCGGTACTCCGCCACAAACGTCCCCATCCTCCAGCTCTCCCTCTCCAGCGACCGTCTCCCCGAACAGCAGCTCTTTGACCTGGGCATCAACGCCCTGCGTCCACAGCTCATCACCATCCCCGGCATCCAGGTCCCCTACCCCTACGGCGGTAAACAGCGCCAGGTCATGATCGACCTCGACCCCGAAAAGCTCGACGCCTTCGGCATCTCCCCCACGGAAGTCTCCGACGCCGTCAGCGCCCAGAACCTCATTCTCCCCGCAGGCACCGCCAAAATCGGCGTCCAGGAATACCCCGTCCGGCTCAACAGCTCCACCGACACCGTCGCGCAGTTAAACGACATCCCCATCAAAACCCTCAACGGCACGCCCATCTACATCCGCGATGTCGCCCACGTCCGCGACGGCTACTCCGTCCAGACCAACATGGTCCACGCCAACGGCAAACGCGGCGTGCTCATCCCCATTCTCAAAGCCCAGGGCGCCTCCACCCTCGACGTCGTCAACGACGTCAAAGCCGCCCTCCCGCGCATCCAGGCCACCCTCCCCCCGGACCTCAAAGTCGATCTCCTCTTTGATCAATCCCTCTTCGTCCGCGCCTCCATCGAAGGCGTCGTCAAGGAAGCCGCCATCGCCGCAGGCCTCACCGGGCTCATGATCCTCATGTTCCTGGGCAGTTGGCGCAGCACCGTCATCGTGATGGTCTCCATTCCCCTTTCCATCCTTATCTCCATCATCATCCTCGCCTTCCTGGGCCAAACCCTAAACGTCATGACCCTCGGCGGCATGGCCCTGGTCGTCGGCATCCTCGTCGACGACGCCACCGTCGAAATCGAAAACATCCATCGCAACCTTCACATGCGCAAACGCCTCGTCCAGGCCATCCTCGACGGCGCGCAGCAGATCGCCATTCCCGCCTTCGTCTCCACCACCTGTATCTGCATCGTCTTCGTCCCCGTCGTCTTCATCACCGGCCCCGCCCGCTTCCTCTTCACCCCCCTGGCCATGGCCGTCGTCTTCGCCATGATGGCCAGCTACCTCATCAGCCGGACCCTCGTCCCCACCATGGTCCACTACCTCCTCGCCGCCGAAGTCGAGCGTTACGGCGGTGTCATCGACATGAACGACCCCCACGCCCGCGCCGCCATGGCGCCAAAGCCCACCCGCACCCGCATGCAGCGCGTCCTGGCCTCCTGGTGGGTCCGCGCCGGCCTCCTCCTTCTGGTCCTCGCCGTCACCAGCGCCCTCTTTGTCTTCTTTGGCCCCTCCGGCTCACGCAACGTCTGGCGCTCCGTCCATGAGCAAACCATCCTTCTCCTTCGCTCCATCGAAAAGAACCCCTACCCCTACATGCTCTGGGCAGGCGTCATCATCTCAGGCATCCTTCTGCTCTTCCTCATCGACCGCCTTTCCCTTCTGGAACGCTGGCACCGCGTGTTCGACTCCGGCTTCCGCGTCGTCCAGCGCTTCTATGGCGGCATTCTCCTCTGGGCCCTCTCCCATAAAACCGTCATTCTCGGCCTCTTCGCCCTCCTTCTGGCCAGCGCCGCTTGGCTCTTCCCCATGGTCGGCACGGACTACTTCCCCGCCGTCGATGCCGGTCTTCTCCGCATGCACATCCGCACCCCTCCCGGCACCCGCATTGAGGAAACCGAACGCTACTTCGCCCAGATCTCCCACATCATTCGCAAAGAGATTCCCGAAGACCAGATCAGCGCGATGCTCGACAACATCGGCATCCCCTATTCAGGCATCAACCTTTCGCTTTCCGACGGCACCATGACCTCCCCCGCCGACGGCGAATTCCTCATCTCGCTCAAGGATTCCGACACC
This sequence comes from uncultured Phycisphaeraceae bacterium, assembly GCA_964542875.1. Taxonomy (GTDB): domain Bacteria; phylum Planctomycetota; class Phycisphaerae; order Phycisphaerales; family Phycisphaeraceae; genus CAZGOM01. Next base: position 11,475 of record CAZIWA010000104.1, on the reverse strand, counting down.
CCGACACACGTCTACGCCGACAAGCTCCGCAAAGCCATTAGCGAGCAGGTCCCCCAGGTCACCGTCTTCTTCAAGCCGCCTGACATGGTCACCCAGGTGCTCAACTTCGGCCTCGCCGCCCCCATCGACGTCCAGATCGCCGGCCCTCTGCGCAACGACGAAGCCAACTATCAGCTCGCCCAGAAACTCAAGCTCAAGCTGGCCAATCTCCCGGGCGTCACCGATGTGCGCATGGCCCAGGTCACCCGCACGCCCGACATCCGGTTTGATGTCGACCGTGTCATGTCCCGCCAGATGGGCCTCACCCAGCGTGAAGTGGCCAACAACCTCCTCATCTCCCTCAGCTCCTCCGGCCAGACTTCCCCCAACTTCTGGCTCGATCCCCGCACCGGCGTCAGCTACAACGTCTCCGCTCAAACCCCTCAATACCGCATCGACTCCGTCGAAGACCTCAACAACGCACCCATCCCCATCGCCAACAAATCCGGCACCGGCAACAACGTCCAGCTCATGGGCAACCTCGCCTCGCTCTCCCGCGGCTACACCGCCACCAACATCACCCACTACACGCTCATGCCCACCTATGACATCCACATGAGCACCGCCCACTCAGACCTTCAATCCGTCGCCGTTGAGGTTCAAAAGGTCATTGAAGAGGCCAAGGCTGATCTCCCCCGCGGCTCCACCATCGCCCTGCGCGGCCAGATCGAAAGCATGCACACCTCCTTCTATGCCCTGGCATGGGGCCTGGTGTTCGCCATCGTCCTGGTCTATCTCCTCATGGTGATTAACTTCCAGTCCTGGCTGGACCCCATGATCATCCTCATGGCCCTTCCAGGCGCTCTGGCCGGCATCGTCTGGATTCTCTTCGCCACCCAGACCCCCTTCAGCGTCCCCGCGCTCATGGGCGCCATCATGACCATGGGCGTCGGCACCGCCAACTCCATCCTCATGATCACCTTCGCCAACGATCAGCGCCTTCGCGGGCTTAACTCCCACGACGCCGCTCTTGCAGCCGGCATGACCCGTCTGCGCCCCGTCATCATGACCGCCTGCGCCATGCTCATCGGCATGCTCCCCATGTCCCTGGGCCTCGGTGAAGGCGGCGAGCAAAACGCCCCCCTGGGCCGCGCCGTCATCGGCGGCCTCCTCATGGCCACCTTCTCCACACTCGTCTTCGTCCCCATCATCTACAGCATGCTTCGCACCAAACCCATCGAAACGCACGTCGAACCGGAACTTCAGGAATGACCCAAGAAACCCCGCAAAATCCCGCAAACACGCACCCGCACGCGCACGACCCGGACCATGTCGATCTCACCGGCCTCCCAAAGATCGGCTGGCTCGGCATGATCACCCTCATCATCGTCGTGCTCGTTCTCTTTGGCTGCGTTTTCATGCTTGGCTACATCCCCTACAAGGAACGCCTCGCACTCGTGGCTGAAGAAGCCCAGCGCACCCGCAGCCAAACCCCCGTCGTCCAGATCGCCCAGCCCCTGCGCGAAGCCAGCATCATTGAATTCACCCTCCCCGGCGACATCAAACCCTTCCAGGAAACCTCCATCTTCCCCCGCGCCAACGGCTACCTCAAAGCCTTCTACGTCGACATCGGTGATTCCGTAAAACAAGGCCAGCTCCTGGCCGAAATCGACACCCCCGAAGTCGACGCCCAGCTCGCCCAGGCCAAGGGCGTGCTCGCCCAGGTCACCGCTGATAAAACCCGCGCCGAGTCCGACGTTGCCCTCGCCCAAAACACCTTCGACCGCTACGAAGGCTTCGCAAAAGAAGGCGGCGTCACCAAACAGCTCCTGGATGAACGCCGCTTCGCGCTCCAGCAGGCCAAAGCCACCCTCATGGCCAAGGAAGCCAGCATTCTCGGCGCAGAGGCAGAAGTCCAGCGCCTCACCAAGCTTCAATCCTTCGAGAAAGTCACCGCCCCCTTCGCCGGCACCATCACGCTGCGCAACTATGACATCGGCGCGCTCCTCTCCCCCAACACCACCACCGGGCGGGAGATGTTCAACCTCATTCAAAAAGACATGCTCAAAACCTTCGTTGAAGTCCCCCAGGCCTTCATCTCCAACATCAAGGAAGGCCAGGACGCCTTCATCGAAGTCCGCAATTTCCCCGGTCGCCAGTTCAAGGGCACCGTCTCCCGCTCCACCAATCAGGTCAATGAATCCACCCGCTCCCTGCGCGTGCAGATCGACGTCCCAAACAAAGACAACGCCCTCTACCCCGGCATGTACGTCCAGGTGAAATTCCAGGTCACCACACAAACGCCCCCCGTCACCATCCCTTCCAGCGCTCTCATGTTCGGCGCTGACGGCGTTAAGGTCGCCATCGTCGTCGACGACCGCGTCCGCTACAAAATCATCACACTCGGCCGCGACTTTGGCCAAAAGGTCGAAGTCACCTCCGGCATCGACCTCGCCGACCGGATCATCACCAACCCCGGTGAACGCATCGCCGACGGCGTCGTCGTGAAAATCTTCGAACCCCCGGCCACCACCACCCAGCCCGCGGCCACGCAGTCCACCGCCACCCAACCCAAGTAATCCCAACACAAGTAAAGCCATGCCATCCCGCCCCCAAAACACCAAAACCCCGTTAGCCCGACGCGCAAGCGAGGGTATTCGGGCATCAGCCCGACCTCCCGTTAACCACGCAAAAACCACAACGTCCCCAACAACACCCACCACTCCGGGTGGCACAGCACGGCCCGAAGCAGTGCTGTGCGTTGCCCGCGCCGGCAGCAACCCCCAACGCATCCTGCTGCTCCTCCTCTCCTGTGCCCTCCTCATCCTCCCAGCCTGCAAAATCGACCAGGAAAAAGAAGTCGCCAGCTACCGCGACATCCTGGACCAAAACGCCACCCGTCCCGCGGAATCTCAACCGGCCGACCAGCCCCTCATCCGCGCCCTCTCGCTGGATGAAGCCCTCTTCCTGGCCAACCAGAACAACGAGCAGCTCGGTTTGAAAGGCGAAGAATACGTCCAGGCCCTCATCGCCAAAAACCGCGCCGTCTCCAACTTCCTCCCCACCGTCGCCCTCCAGCCCTCCTACGCCCTCCACGGCAACAACCCCGCCCTGGGCGCCCTGCGCACTTCCGACTCTGACCAACGCTTCCAGATGCCCATCAACGGCTCCGTAAACGTCTTCAACGGCGGACGCGATATCTCCAACGTCCAAAGCGCCGAAAAAGTCATCGCCCAACGCAAAGACCTCCTTCTCGATCTCCAATCCTCCGTCCTTCTGAACGTCGCCCAGGTCTACTATCAGGTCCTCCGCTCCGAGCGCCAGGTCTCCGTCCTCACCGACTCCCTGGCCCTTCAGCGCGCCCGCCTCACCGACGTCACCGCGCGCTTCAATAACGGCCTGGCCACCCGGCTGGACGTTTCTCAAAGCCAGTCCCAGATGGACGCCACCGCCGTCACGCTCACCCGCGCCTCAAACGACGTCGACACCGGCCGTTCGCTGCTGGCCCGGCTCATCGGCGTGCACTCCATCACCGGCTCGCTTTCGGACACCTACGATGTTCCTCTCGCCATCCCCGGCGTCCAGACCTTTGAAGCCAAAGCCCTGCTCGACCGCATGGACATCAAAGCGGCCCGCGAAGCCATTGACGCCGCCCGTTTGAACGTCGACGCCGCTTTCGCCCAGTACTATCCCAGCGTCTCGCTCAACGCCGCCGCCTTCATGTACCCCGACCTCTTCACCGACGCGACGCACTGGAACGCCCTGCTCGTCGCCAACATTCCCATCTTCACCGCGGGCATCATCCATGCCGATGTCCGCAACGCCTGGAGCAAGTACCGCCAGGCCCTCCTCTCGGATGTCGGCACCAAGCGGGAGGTCATTAAGTCCGTCCAGACCGCCCACTTCAACCTCACCTCCAGCCGCAAAGTCATCCAGGGGCTTCAAAGCCAGGTGGCCGCGGCCACCGAATCCTACGACCTCTCCCGCAAAGCCTACGCCAACGGCCTGGCCATCAACCTCGACGTCCTCGCCGCCCAGGACGCCCTCCTGAGCGCCCAGCTCCAGCTCGCCAGCGCCCAGTTCGATCAAACCGTCTTCTACCTCACCCTCCTGCGCGCCGCAGGCAACTTCGACCAGCAAATAACCGCAGCCACCCAACCCTCCACCCAGCCCACCACCACCCCCTCCGATCAACCCATCCCCCAGCCCGCCACCCACCCCGTGAATTGATTCTGCCCTGAAAGCCCGCATAAGCGGCTCCTGCAGCCTCAAACGTTTCAAATGCAAAGAAAAACCCGGAGCAGTCTCCGGGTTTTCTGAAAGTCGATTTAAATCTGGATGCTCGGCGTCTTAGCCCAGGCTCGCCGCGCCGGCGATGATTTCCGACAGTTCCGTCGTGATCGCCGCCTGGCGTGCACGGTTGAACTTCCGGCTCAGTTCCTTGCCCATCTTGCCCGCCGCATCCGTCGCGGACTTCATCGCCACCATGCGCGCGATGTTCTCGCTCACGGCCGCTTCGTTAAGCGCCTGGAACAACTGCGCCCGCACCGTCACCGGCAAAAGCCCGCCCAGGATCTTCGATGCATCGGGGGAGTATTCGTACTGCACGCTCGCCGCCGCAGCCTTGGTCCCGCCGCTCTGGGCAGGGTTGGAAAGCGGCAGAAGCTGCACAACCTTGGGGGTCTGCTTGGATGCCGTGATGAACGACATGAACACCACATACACCGCGTCGAACTTGCCCGCGGAGTATTCCTTCATGATCCGGTCGGCAATCGCCTGCGTCTGCGCAAACGTCGCCACATCGCCCACGCTGGAGTGGTATTCCGCAATCGGCTTGTTCAAAAACTTGAAGTACGCAACGCCCTTCTTGCCCACAACCTCGATCTGGCTGTTGGCAAAACCAAGCTCCTTGAGCTTGACCGTCGCCGTACGCAATACGTTGGAGTTGTAACCGCCGGCAAGCCCGCGGTTGGACGAAATCACCAGCACCAGCGACTTGCCCACAGGCGGATTGGGCCGGTCAATCAACGGGTGGCTGAACGTCCCCGTCGCCGCCGCCGACTCTGCCAATTCGCTCACCAGCTTGGCAATGCCAGCGGTGTACGGTTTGGCTGCCGTGGCGCGCTTGAGCGCTGCCTGGAACTTCGCCGTGGCAATCATCTGCATCGTCTTGGTGATGCGCTTGATGTTGCCAACCGCTTTAATACGACGCTTGAGTTCACGTGACTTGGCCATAAGGCGTACCAGTTTACGCCCCCAGCCAATCCTTGCAACCACCTAACTCCCCCCTGCGCCACTTCGTCGCACCAGCGCCCAAATCACTCTCCGCATGGCGTGATCGCTTCATGGGTGCCTGAGGCTGGTTTCTGAGCCTGCCCCGGAATCCCGTTGCAGCCACCAAGCCCATCACCACTCCCCAAATCATCCCAAACCCTTACTCCTCAACTGTTTAAATCATAATTTATAAATCCCCCACCCCCACCGTCACGTGTTCCCCGATATCAAACCGCTGCCCCTCAAACGCCCGCAGCAACGCAGTATGAACCCTTATCCGGATCGTATTCACACCGGTCTTAAGGTCTGACGCCTTCACTGCCACCCGGGAGGGCGACCACAAAACCGTCTTCCACGGTCCCCCGTTGAGGCTCACCTGGGCCGCGTCTTCAAACGCTTCGGGCCACGCCAAGGCCAACGCCTTGGGTTGTTGGGCCACCACATCGCCTGTCAGGGAGAACGTCCCTTCGTACGTCAGCGCCCCGGCGTAGTACGGCAACCCGTTGGCCTCCCACGCCTCAAACGCCCCCTGCGTCTTCCTCGCCGTCAGCGTCGCTGCCGAGCCTGCGGACCCCAGCGTCACGCCGAAATCGCCCGCCAGGTAAAGCGCATTGAGCAGACCGCCATCCAGCCGCTGGGTCTTCACCTTCACGGTCACCCGGTTGCGCCCGTGCTTAAGCATCCCGGTCACCGGCACGCCCAGGCAGCCTCTCACCAACGTTTGCGTCGCTTTAAAATCCCCGGCCTTGAGCTCCGGCGAATCGTTCACCTGGATCGACCACTCCCCCACGATCCCGCCAGGCTCCATCACCAGCTCCACATCGCCTGCGAATGCGCAATCAAATTCCGCTTCATACCTCGCCTCCAGCACCGGCAGCGTCATCTTGGGCATCACCCCAAACGCCATCGACCATTTGGGCTCAAAGGCCATCTTGGCTTGGGCCAGTTGATTGGCGATCGGCACCGATCCCACCAGGCCCGACCCCGGCTGGCCGGCCAGGCTCATCTTCCACGTGTACATCCGCAGCAGATTCTTGTTCTCTGTCGCAAACGAAACCGCCTTTTCAATCTTCGCCACCGCCACCACAGGCTCCGCCTCGGTGCATCCCGATCCTTCTTCCAGCAGCACGCACTCGTACGCGTCCAGTTTTCGGCGCCACCCGCCATCCACACCCCCCAGCATCGCCACCGCGCCGTCATCAAGCGGTAATTCCTTCAGCCCGCCCGCACATTCCAGATTCAACGTCACCGGCTCACGCCCCACATTGATCAGCATGTGCACCGTCCGTCCGCCTCCTTTACGCGTCCCCAGCCATACGCCTTCTCGCGACCCTTGCGCCGCCGACACCTTCAAGCCCTGCCCCGCCAAACCGGGAATCTTCGCCAGCGCCGCCTCATTCAGCGGCGAGCCTGCATGAACCACCGCGCCGCCCGCGCCTTCAAACTTCTTGAGCCATGCCGCCAGCGCCGGTTCCATCCGCATCATCTGCGGGACCACCACCACGCCGCACTCCACATCTTGAATCTTCACGCGGCCGTCTTTGATCGTCCCTTCCTCCAGAATATCCACATCCACGTGCAGAAACTCCACCTGCATCGCCATCAGCCTGCGCATCAAAAGCTCATACGCCTGCAATTCATCGCGCTTGTCCGTCCCTGCGTGCGGTTCCACCAGCAGCACTCTGGCCGTCGGTGCAGTCCCCGCAAGATAAAGCTCCGCCAGGCGATCCACCCGCTTGGACAAATGCCCCCAGAACTTCCAGTAAGGCATCTGAAAAAAGAAGCTAGGCGGCGCATCGTGCTTCGTCAGCCCATGCGTCGAGTAGAAAAATCCATGCGGCGCCAGCCAGTCAATCCCCAGCAGAATCTGCGCATCCGCCAGCAGCCGCACATCCTGCAGCGTCGCCGACCACCCCATGCTGTGGTAACACTCGCAAGCCGTCGCCTGCTTCTTATAAAAGTACCCCGCCGACGCCGTCGCACGGCAGTTCCCGCGAATCGGTATGCCCAGAATGTCCGGGTACTGCCCCGCTTTGGTGTGCCCCGGCTCGCACCCCGGCACATCCACAAACCGATGCATCGACATCCTTAGCGTCGGCTTCTCCGCCACGTACAAAATCCCATGTTCCCGGCACCACCGCTGCACCGGCTCATCAAAGGTGGCGCTGAACATGTCAGTCTTGAGCGCCTGCAGATCCATCCGCACCCGGTCCGCCTCCGGATGCCCTGGCTCCGCCAGCGCCGGCATCGCGGCAATCAGGTCATAACCATACCGCTCCTTAAACGCCCCAGGCAGGCGCGGCGACCACCCCGCCGTCGTCTCATCCGTAAAAATCGTCCGCACATCTCGGCCCAGCCGCGCGCCCAACTGCTTGGCGTAACGCTCATGCGTCACCTCCAGAAACCGCTTCACCCCTTCCGGGTTCAGCGGATCAATGAAGTGCGTGAAATACTTGTGGTCATCCACCACCATCTGAAATGACGCCACCACCCGGTGCCGCCCCTTCAAATGCGACACCTCCAGCGTCGGCGTCGGCTCATTGGCCAAAAACCGCTTCCGGTTATACGTCGTCAGCCCGATCTCCACGTAATTCTGATCCGTGATCACCACGCCCACATGCCCGCGCAGGTCCACGCCTTTGTCCCACGCCACCCGCTCGCCTTCGATCGGAAACGCCATGCACGAAAGCAGGTGCCCCTTCTTCATCGCCCGCCGGACCGGCCCATCGATCTCAAACGCCTCATGCACCAGCCGCGTCGCATAAAGATCCGGGCGCCCCAGCACCGCCTCGCCCCCCGCGGCCCCGCTCGGGTACGGGTACTCGTCATACAACTGTGCATGCATGCCCAGTTCAGTCGCCGTATCCACCGCATGCCGGATCAGCTCAAAAAACGCTTCCGACAAATACGGCACCGTCATCCCCTGCCGCAGGTGAAGAAAAAAGCCCTTCACCCCTTGCCCCGCCATCTCCTGAATCTGCCACCGGACTTCCTCTTTGGTCATCTCCCCGTTCCAAAACCAGAACGGATAAAACCCACGCGGCGCATCATTCAGGAGTTCGTTTTTCATCACCCGAGATTATTCCCACCCACAAACTTTCACAAGGCGCGCCTCAGCGCCGGCCAACGATTGTCCACCCCAACAGCAGAAACAAAAAACCCCGGAGCAATCACTCCAGGGCTTTTCTTAAATCCACCAAACCCGCCGCTTACTTCTTCTCAAGTTCCGTCTCGATCAGCTTCACCACCGCGGGGTCTTCCGGGCTGGTCCGGTTTTCAATCCGCGCCGCGATCTTCCCATCGCGCCCGATCAAAAACTTCTCAAAGTTCCACGCCACATCCTTACCTTTGGCGTTGGGCTGGGCCGTCTCCGTCAGATACTTATAAAGCGGCGCCTGATCCGCACCCTTGACGGAAATCTTGGAGAACATGTCGAACTTCACACCGTACTTGGATTCGCAGAACTCTTCGATTTCCTTGTCGGTCCCGGGCTCCTGCCCGCCGAAGTTGTTGGCAGGGAAGCCCAGGATCACCAGCCCCTTTTCACGGTACTTGTCGTCCAGCGCCTGCAGCGCCTTGTACTGCTTGGTGTTCCCGCACTTGCTGGCCACGTTCACGATCATCACCACTTTGCCCTGATACTTGGAAAGGGCGACATCTTTGCCGTCGATGTCCTTCACCGTGAAGTTCAACACCGCGGGCACTGCCTTGTCTTTGCCTTCGGCGCTCTCGGCCTTCTTCTCGGGCTCGGCTTTCTTGGCTTCTTCCGCCAGGGCCATTGAGCCCGCGGCAAGGCAAACCAAAGCACCGGCCAACCCGCACGCAATCCAAGGTTTCATCGTCATAAAGTCCTCGTTTATTTCAAATTCAAAATCACCCACACGGCCTGCCCAACACGGGCCAGGCCCGACAAGTCTATCCCACTGGCCCCGAAGAATCATCAAAAAGCCCCGGAGAGGCAAACCTCCCGGGGCTTTCAATAGGGTATGAAATCAAACTCGTATGTGGTTTGACCTCTGCGCCCAACCGGAGCGGCCGCAGAAAAATCTCTCACTTCGCCTTGTTCAGCTCGGCTTCGATGGCATTCACCACCGTCACATCATCCGGCGCGGTCTTAGGCGAGAACCGGGCCACCACCTGCCCGTTGCGTCCGATCAAAAACTTCTCAAAGTTCCAGGTGATGTCCTTGCCCGCTTTGCCGACCGCATCTTCTTCGGTCAGGTACTTGTAAAGCGGAGTCTTGTCGTCGCCCTTCACGGAAACCTTGGCGAACATGTCGAACTTCACGCCGTAGTTCTTCTCGCAAAACGAGCCGATCTCATCATTCGTCCCCGGCTCCTGCGCGCCAAAGTTGTTCGCGGGGAAACCCAGGATCGAAAGCCCCTTGGCCCGGTACTTGTCATCCAGCGCCTGGAGCTGCTTGTACTGAGGCGTCAGCCCGCACTTGCTGGCCACGTTCACCATCAACACCACGTTCCCCTGATACTTGGCCAGGTTCACGTCTTTTCCATCAAGGCTCTTCATCGTGAAATTAAGTGCTTTGGACACGGCATTCTCCTTGTTGTCGGTAGGGATACAAACCAGCTGACAATTGTTCTGGTCAATGCCATTCTGCGTGCAAAACGTCCCCAACGCCAGCGGCGACATGTAAACGCAATAATTCCCTCTAACCAGGCCCCAGACTCAGGGCAAAAGCATTTGGGGCATTTGTCGGCACATGCACCCATAGGGGTATCGCGTGATTGAGCTATCGAGGGGCTTCGATCAAGTTCATGCCACCCAAGGTGAGTGCCGTGTTTCGGCATGATTCCCCTTTGGGTTCCTCATGGACACCCGACCACCCGTCACCCGGCAACCCGAGCGCGTGGGAAATCGGCAAATGCTTTAACCCAGGCCCCAGACCCTTCCTCAAATCACCGCCCCCGCGCGCCCGACTCATCCTTATCCACCGCCAGCTCCGGCCCCTGCATCACCGAAACCACCCGCTTATCCATCTCAGCCCGGTGCGCCTGCACGGGGTCCACCGGCTCCACCACCGGTTTTTCCATCGGGTTGTCCTTCACGGTGCCCGCCGGGCTCCACGTCAAGGCCAGCGACAGCAGCCCCAGCACGACCGCAACATCGTCCATCCACCCGACCACCGGGAAAAAATCAAAATCAAAAGGCATGACTGCATACACCACCGCCGCGATGACCAGCGCCTTGCAGTACCACGGCGCCTGGCGCGTGAATAAAAGCCGGAATCCCCCCAGCAGCACGGGGCCCCAGATCGCAGGATTAAAGATGGTCCGTCTGCTTCTTGCCATGAATTCATATTACCCCCAGCCCTCCAAACTTCCACCAAAAAGCCACAACCCATCGAAAACAGTCGACTACCACCTCATACCACGCTATGATTATTCACTGGTTTACAAGACTTTCGTTCCCTTACCCCAAGGCAAACGCCCATGTTTCGGCAGCTCTTGCGCGGCAAGATCCACAGGGCCACCATCACTCAGTGTGACCCTGACTACGTCGGTTCGATCACCATCGATGCCGATCTTCTGCGTGGCGCCGACATTCGGCCCAACGAACTCGTCCATGTCGTCTGTGTTGACAATGCCGCACGCTTTGAAACCTACGTCATCCGTGGCGAACCCGGCTCCGGCATCATCGGCGTCAACGGCGCCGCAGCCAAGCTCGTCCAACCCGGCTTCAAAGTAATCATCATGTGCTACGGCTTCTACACCAACGCCGAGCTTGATAACCACCAGGCCCGCATCGTCCTCACCGACGACAAAAACGCCGTCAGCCAGGAACTGCTCTACCACAGCCTCATCGACGAGCCCGCCTACTTCAGCCAAAAGTAAGCACACCGCCCTCAAACCGGTGCTCTTAATCGTATCTCTGAATAAAATCCATCCGATAGGGTGCGGCCAGCAGGGTAAAAGCATTTGGGGTATTTGCCGGCACATGCACCCGGGGTATCGGGTTTTCGGGTTATCGGGGGGCTTCGATAAGTTCATGTCACCCAAGGTGAATGCCATTTTGCGGCATGATCCGCCTTTGGGTTCCTCATGGACACCCGGCAACCCGTCACCCGGTCACCCGGGCGCGTGGGAAATCGACAAATGCTTTTACCTGGTGCAGCCAAGCTCTCTTCAACTCTGTCTTTACTCCGATTCAGGTCTACGGCTCTATTCTCTATTTATGCGGTCCGCCGCCTAATCACAGCCCCGACAC
>CAZIWA010000103.1:0-20882 GCA_964542875.1 uncultured Phycisphaeraceae bacterium | reverse complement strand
ACAATAATCCATAAACCAGAATGTTGCTCTACAAAACAGTTGTAAAAACACACATTACACGTGAATATGGGAATCGCACGTACCCGCCCTCTCATTTCGCCTGTACCTGAGCAACCAAAAAGGACCCGCCGATGTTCGCAAGGCCCACCACCCCGCTTTGCTCCCCAACTTCAGGCCACACCTCCGGTGCCTCCGGCGACACCAACGAATTGACTGCACTCAAAGCCGCAATGGTTGATTCCATGCCGCAGCTCGCCTGGATCGGCCAGGTGGACGGCGCCGTGCTCTGGTGCAACAAACGCTTTTTGAATTACACGGGTTTAAAGCAAGATCAGCTCCAGGGCGTCGCCTGGCACCAGGTGCTGGAGCCGCAGACCCGTCCCCAGATGCTCAAGCGCTGGCAAAACGCAATCGCCGCTCAGGAGCCTTTCGAGTTGGAGTGGAGCATGCGCGCCGCCAACGGCACCTACCGTCAGTTCCTTGTCGGTGCTGTCCCCTGGCGAGACGATTCAGGCAAAGTCATCAACTGGCTGGGCACATGCACCGACATCCAAAGCCAGAAGGAAGCCCAGGAAATGCTCCGCACCCAGCAGACGGAGCTTCGCGTGCTGTTTAACCTCATGCCCGCTTACGTATGGTTCAAGGACACGAAAAACAACATCATCCGGGTCAATCAGTCCGCCGCCGACGCCACCGGTCTCCCCATCGAGCAGATCGAAGGCAAAAGCGCCAGGGACATCTACCCGGAAAATGCCGACCAGTTCTATGCCGACGATCTCGCGATCATCAAAAATGGAACCCCCAAGCTCGCCTACATGGAAGCCATGACCACACCCACGGGCGACGAGCGTTGGGTGCAGACCGATAAAGTCCCCTACTTCAACAACGAAGGTGAAGTGATCGGGCTTGTCGTGGTCGCCCGTGACATCACGGAGCAAAAACGCATTAACGACCGCATCAAGAGCCAGGAAGCACGGTTCCGATCCATTTTCGAAGGTTCACGCGACGCGATCATCCTCGTTTCCGATCAGGGCATCTTCGACTGCAACGCCCGCGCCATTGAGATGTTCGGCTATGACTCAAAGGAAGAATTCCTCAGCCGCAACCCGGCCACCCTTTCCCCCCAAAAGCAGCCTGATGGAAGCGACTCGCTCACCAAAGGTAACGCCTACATGGCCCAGGCCTTGAGCCAAGGGTCAATCCGTTTTGAATGGACGCACACGCGCAAAAACGGCGAGGAGTTCCAATGCGAAGTGCACATCAGTGCCTTTGAATACGAGGGAAAGCGCGTAATGCAGGGAACCACACACGACATCACCGACCGAAAAAACGCGCAGGAGGCCCTCACCGAAGCATCCCGCCTGGCAGGCATGGCGGAAGTCGCCATCAACGTCCTGCACAACGTCGGAAACGTGCTCAACAGCGTTAACGTCTCCGCCACATTGATCAACGAATGCGTAAGCGACTCCGGCTCCGCCCGCCTGGAAAAAGTCGTCGCCGTCCTGGAATCCCACAAGCACGACATGGCCGCCTTTGTCACTCAAAACCCGCAAGGCAAACAGTTAACCAGCTACCTGGCCCAGTTGGCGGAGCATCAGCTATCGCGCCAGAAAACCTGCGTGAACGAAATCAAATCCCTTCAGAAGAACATTGATCACATCAAGACCATCGTCGCGCTCCAGCAAAGCCACGCCAAGATTTCAGGCCCCATCGAGCCGATTCAATTGGCGGACCTTGCCAACGACAGCCTCCACATCGTGGCGGGTGTTCTCAGGCGCAGCGCCATAAAAGTCCACAGGGAGTTTGAGACCGTCGGCCCAGCCCTCGCGGAAAAACATAAAGTCCTCCAGATTCTGGTGAACCTCCTGCGTAATGCCGAGCAGGCCTGCGTCGAATCCGGCCGCACGGATAAGGAGGTTTCCGTCAAGATCACGAGCACCGATAAATTCATCCGCGTCATCGTCAAGGACAACGGCATCGGCATTCAGGCCGACAACCTCAACCGGATTTTCAATCAAGGCTTCACCACCAAGAAGGACGGCCACGGCTTCGGGCTACACAGCGCAGCCATCGCCGCAAAGGAAATGAACGGCTCCCTCACCGTCAAAAGCGCAGGCCCGGGCCAGGGCGCGCAATTCACACTCGACCTGCCCGCAGCCAAAGAAGCCTGAAACTGCAATCCCCCGGCCCCTCTTGTCCCGTACACCTTTTACCTTGCCCCTCAGTCCATCGCTTTCTTAAGCTGGTCGACAATCGTCTGGATCACCTGCACCCGGGCAAACCGCTTGTCGTTGGCCGCGATGATCGTCCACGGCGCATTTCGCGGGCTCGTCAGCACAAGCATGTCTTCCACCGCATGCTCATGCGGAACCCATTTGTTCCGGTTACGCCAATCCTCATCATTGATCTTATGGTTCTTCAGCGGATTACCCATCCGTGCCTGAAAGCGCTTAAGCTGCTCCTGCGGCGATATCTGGAGCCAGAACTTGCAGATCGTGTAATCAGACTTTGTAAGCTGCTGCTCAAACTCGTTGATCTCGTCATACGCCCGTGTCCATTCATCCCGGGTCGCAAACCCTTCCACCCGCTCCACCAGCACCCGGCCATAATGGGACCGATCGAAAATCACCGTCAGGCCCGGCGGCGGAAGCTGCCGCCAAAACCGCCAAAGGTAATGGTGCTGCTTTTCCTCCATCGTCGGCGCCGCAAAACCCACCACCTGATACAGCCTCGGGTCCAGCCCCTGCGTCACCCGCCGGATCGCTCCCCCCTTGCCCGCCGCATCCCATCCTTCAAACACCAATAGACAGGATCGCCGCTTGCGAAACGCCCTCCACGACAGATGAAGCATTTGCTCCTGGAGCTCTTTGATTCGACCCTCATACACCTCTGGATCAAGTGTTTGGCTCAGGTCCACCTGTGCCAGCAGGCTGTTATTGCCCGCAATCCGTCGCGATGCCTGATGCGGCCCAGCCGGCTTCGCAGGCGGCGTGACCGCCGCAGCCTTCTCCAGCCCGGCCAGTAAAAGCTTCCCGACCGCCATGTTCCGGTGCCGGCTGTCCTCGGCATCAATCGAGTGCCACCGGCTGATGGGCATATCCGTCGCGTCCAGCATCCGATCGCAGGATTTGGCAAGCCTGCTGTACTGCTTCAAGTGATCTTTCATACCCGGCAGCATGCGCCAGTGGAGCTCCGGAAACTTGTCCAGGTGCTCCATCCGTTCAGCCAGGAACGGCTTGCCCACGTGCAGGAAAATCTTCAGGAAAACCGCCCCGTCCGCTGCCATCATCTGCTCGAACTGGTTGATCTCTTTCACCTGGGCGTCAAATTCTTTGTGCTTGATCTGCTTTTTCAGCAGCCCCGAAAGCAGCCGTGTGTACCACGCCCCAAACAAAATTCCCACCCGCCCGCGCGCCGGCAAGGCCTGGGAAAAACGCCAGTACGCCGGTCGCTCTTTCTCCTGATCGGTCAGCCACATGAAGCTGTGCGTTTCGCTCCCCCGTGGATCGAGCCATTCATTGAGCCGCCAGACCAGATCGCCCTTCCCCGACCCCTCCAACCCCGCAATGATCACCACCAGCGAGCCATGCGATTCCCGCATCTCCTGCTGCGCGGTAAGGATGCTGTGGCGTAATGCATCCAGGCGCTTTTCGTACGTATCCTTGCCAACCGGGCGTAGCGGTGCTGGGTGTTGAAGCATGATGGCAGTATAAGGCTCAAAGTCAGCGCCTGAGCCTCAAACTATCCGTCTAAACAATTATTTTTCGATCGGGTAATTCCCCGCCTTCCAGGCTTCATAGCCTGGAAAGAAAATATGAACCCGGGTGAACCCGTCTTCCTTCAGTGCTTTGGACAGGGTCATGGCATCCGCGCAGGAACGCCCCCTGCAATAAACCAGGATCTTGCCGTCCTTGGGCGACGCATTTTTAATGAAAATCCGTGACTGCGCCAGGTCTTTGGTGGGCGCGCTCAGCGCTCCCGGCAGGTGCCCCAGGTCATATTCTTCGATAGGCCGCGCATCGATCACGACAAAGCCGGATTCCGGCTTCACCGCCTGCGCCGCTTCCTCGATCGACACTTCCGTCAGCCCGGCTTTCTTGGCATCCATGTCCGGCCTGGCCACAAAATCATCCCGCAGCGGGATGCCCGAAGGCGAAAACGAATTGAACACCACCCCGAACACCACCGCCGCGGCAAGCAGCAGCAGCGATCGGAGTGCGATCTGCCTGGGATTGAAAACCCATACCCAAGTCATCTGGCTCAATCGATGATCTCCAACCGATAGCCCGTGTCACCCGTGCCGTCTTTGGGATCATACACCTTGGCCAGCGTCTGGTTGGCCACCTTCAGCACGTTCGTCGGCAGCGGCCCCGTCTGGCGTGAATACGCCACGATCTTGGTCGCCGCCGCAAACCCGTTATCGTCCGCCTCCGCCATGTCCACCAGTTTCAGCGACACCAGCGTGAGCGTGCCCGCGGCAATTCGCGAGTTCACAAAGCTGGGGATCGTGCTCGCATTGGCCACGGCTTTGCCTGTGACGGTAAAGCCTGCAAGCGCTGCGCCGGGCAAGGTGAACTGGCTCTTGTCCACCGGCAGCACGCCGGCGTCCGCCAGGGCATTCACCCCGACGAAGTAGGAGCTGTTGCTTACCGCACCGACCGTCACCGTGCCGCTGTTGCCTGCGATATTCCAGGCGCTGTTGATCAGCGTACCGGCGATCGTCACGTTACCCATCGCATTGAGCTTCCCGCCGTCGCCCAGCACGCTCACCGTGCCGGAGAAGTCGCCGTTGATCGCCGCAACACCCTTGGCCGCCGCCTGTCCCTTGGTGGTCACGGACGCCACTTTGATGGCCGTAATGCTGCCGCCCAGCCAGTTCAGGCTGGTGATGGCGCCGATGTTGCCGTGGCTGGTGAGGTTCGTGTTCTGCACCTGGCCTTTGGAAGTGAACGACGCAAGATCCGCATTCACCATGATGTTGCTGTTGGAGAACGCACCCGCGGTAATCGCGCTGGCCTTGCCGACCACTGACCATGTCGCGTTGGACACCGCGCCGGCGATGGTCACCGCGCCCAGCGCGCTGGCCGTCGAAGCCACGCCCTGCCCGGTGATGATCAGCGAACCCGTGAAGTCCCCGGAGATGGCCGGCGTCGCCTGCCCCTTGGTCGTAATGGTGCCCACCTTGTCGGCCTCGATCAGCCCTCCCAGCCAGTTGAGGCTGGTGACGGCGCCCAGGTTCGCTTCCGTGGCCACCGTGCTGTTAAGCACCTGGCTCTTGGCCGTGAAGCTGGTGATGTCGCCCACTGCATTGATGCCGCTATGGTCGAATGTGCCCACAGTCACCGCCCCCACCTTGCCGGAAGCATCCAGGCTGGAGTTGAGCGAAGTGCCGGCCACCGATAGCGACGCCACATGTCCGACGTTCGCACCCAGGTTCCGGGCGATGATCTCAAGATTCGTGGCATTGCCGCTGATGGTGATGGAGCCCACCCCGCCAAAGAACTGCCAGTCCGCGGCATCGGTCCCATCGCCGATGGCCGATCCTTTAATCGCAATGGCGCCTGTGGACTTCGCCGTGGCCAGGGCTGAAATGCCTGAGACGAACACACGGCCGGTAAAGTCGCCGGCAATGGCCGAAGCCGTCTTGCTCAGCACTCGCCCGGTCGTCGTCAGCCCGCCCAGCTTGCCCGTAATGATCGATCCGCCGCTCCAGTCCAGAACGTTCACCCCGCCGAGCGTGCCGTCATTCTTGATGGTGGTGCCCTGCACATGCCCCGCTTTGAAGGATGTGATGTCCTTGGGGGTGTTGATGGTCAGCATGTCCGCGGTGCCTGTAATCGTGATCGACCCGAAGCCCGCATTGCTGGTCCACGTGCTGTGGCTCACGTCGCCCTTGATGGACGCGGTGGAAAGCACATGCGCTTTCAGGTCCCAGTTCCCCGTTGCAGACCCCGCAATGGTGATGGACGTCGTCAGCGCGGTCTTGGACCCTGCGCCGTCCCAGGAAAGGGAGATGTCCGCATCCAGATCGCCGTTGAGTTTATCGAGCTTCGCCGCGGCATTTGCCGCCCGGCCGGAGATCGTCAGCGTGCCCACGGAAGCCGCGGCCAGGAAGTCCTGGGTTGCATCGGTGTCCTTCCAGTCGAGGGCTTTGAAGCTGGAAATGGCCGCAAGAGACGTCACCGATACGTTTGAAAGCCGGCCGAAGCTCAGCGAGGTTTTGTCGGTCGCGGTCCCGCCGATCTTGATCGCACCCTGGTCGGCGTTCACCACGTCGTTCAGCGAAAGCGTCTTGATATACGAGCTGCCCAGGAAGGACCCCGTCAGGTTCACCTTCGCGCCCGAGAACGTCATCAGGCCGGAAGAAACCGTAATTTCCCCAATGGTGGTCTGGTCCGTCGTGGAGCCCTTGCCCTTGGTGACGGCGATATTCAGGATCGACTTCGCAGCCGTCGTCCCGGTGATCACCAGCTTGCTCGCATCCACATGCGTGTCATCGATGAAATAGCCCTTGATGCTTCCACCACCCGTCACCGAGGCCTTCACCGTGTTGCCGTTGGAGTCCACCCATTGAATGGCGTTGTTGGATTCCTGATACCGGTAGATGTAGAAGGAGCCTGCAACGGGCTGCGATTGCACGCCCGTGGTATCGATGGCCACCGCCAGGATGGTATTGGAGCCGATCGGTCCTGCTGGTGTGTAAAGGTCCAGCACCCACTGGCTGCCGTTCTGCTTGCCATACCCCAGAAGCTCGGAAGCCTCGGCCACATTGTTCTTGTTGCTGTCGTGGTAGAACCCGACTTTTGTCACCGGGGCATCGATGGACGAGATATTCGATGCCGTGAAGCGGGCCGGCTCGATCCCGCCATAGCCGGGGGCGCCCAGGTTCAGCGATCCGATCGAAGGCGCATCGGGAACGGACGTCACATTGATGGTGAACGTCTGTGTCGTGCTGGTATCCACGCCGCCGTTGGCCGTACCGCCGGAGTCTTTCACCTTGATGGTGAAGCTCGAGCTTCCATACACATTGGGAGCCGACGTATAGGTAAGTGTTCCGTTGGCGTCAATGCTGGGCAACACGGTGAACAATGCCGGATTCGAAACGCCCGAAAGCGTGTACCCAAGATTCGTCTGATCGGTTTCCTTGGACGACCCGGGGTTGAACTTCGCCCAGTTGGCGACGACCTGCTTCCCCGCGTCTTCCAGCACCACAGGCGGGTTGGACGCGGTAAACGTCGGCGCCACGTTGATGTGCGGCACAATCTTGATGCTGAATGTCTGGCTCCCCGATGTGTCGATCCCGCCATTGGCCACGCCGCCGTTGTCCATCGCCGTCACGGTGATGGTGGCCGTGCCCGAAGCGTTGCCCGCGGGGGTGTACGTCAGCGTCCCATCGGGAGAGATCGTCGGCTGCACGGCAAACAGCGCATTGTTGTCGTTGGTCACCACGAATGTCAGTTTCTGCGATGCCTCATTGGCCGCCCCCAGGGAGATGGAAGTCGCCCATCCCGCCACGGTTTGCAGGCCCATGTCATTGGCGGTCAGTTGGTCCCCGCCCTTGAGGAAGGAAGGCGCATCGTTCACCGGATTGACCGTAATCGTAAAGGTCTGCGCTGCGGAAGTATCGGAGCCCGCATTGGCCGTACCGCCGTCGTCCATCAGAATCACCGTGATCGTCGCCGTGCCGAAGGCATTGGCCGCCGGGGTGAATGAAAGCGTGCCGTTGGCGGAAATCACCGGCTGCCCGCCCAGGGCAAAGAGGTCCGTGTTGTCGCTGGTCACCAGGAACGAAACCGTCTGCCCCGTATCGTTGGCCGAGATATTCGTCGCCCACCCGTTCACAAGCTGCGCAGGCGCATCTTCATTCAGCACAAAGTCGGCGCCCTTGGTAAACGACGGCGCCGCATTGCTGGCGGTCGTCGTCACCGTAAGGGTGTATTGTCCGATGTCGCCGTAAATGCCCTTGCTCCCCACCACCAGGTAATACGTGCCCGAAGGCAGCGTCACGGAAAGCGATTCCGCCAGCGAAGCCGTATCCCTCCGCAGGACCAGCGCCCCCGTGCTGTCTCGCAGTTCCAGCGTCGGGTCAAGCATACCCGCGATCGCCGCCGGGTCCACCTTGATGTCATACACGCCCGCGACTGCCTTAAACGAGAAATAGTCCACATCGCTGATGGTGGTGATGACGCCCGATGCCGTCAGCGAACCATTGGCGCTGATCGTCAGCGGCGTCGCAGCACTTTTGTTGTTGCCCACATCGTCAGGCCGGTATCCAAATCCGTTCACCGCGCCCGCCAGCACGGCCAGGTCATCCTGGAATGTGCTGGCCGAGATGCTGTTGGGACCGTAATTCCAAAGCCCGCGAACCGTTCCCGCATCAGGCCAGTGGCCCATGATCGGCTGCCGGAACTCATCACCCATGCTGTATTCGAGGATCTTAAAGCCCTCGTCGTCATACGTGGATTGGTGCTGCAGCCCAAAGATATGCCCCGCCTCATGCGCCGCCACACGTACGATCTCGATCCCCTTTGCCATTGAAACGGCATAGCCCGTATGGTCCCACACGTCCGATGACGTCCCGAACTGGTTCAGCAGGGCCACGCCCGCCACACCGGGCACGCCGGGCTCGCCCAGCCAGCCGATGTCGATCTTGGCCGTGGTTTTTGCCGTGTAGATGCCCGGGTCCACCGTCGTCACATTGATGTTGAAAGCCGAGTAGATCTCAGCCACGCCCGCCCATGCCTCATAAATCGCATCCAGCTCTGCCGCGTTGAACGCGTTCCCGATTCCATCCATGTCATATGCGGGAACGATGCCGTACCCAGGCACTCCGCCCCACACCGGGACGTAGTCCCCCGTGAAGTTCAGGTAAATCGATGCCTTCGCGCCCGGCAGGCTGTTGAGCACCGGCACATCCAGCCCGGTAAGCCCGCGAATGGTGCCTGTCGTATGGAACACCGACACATCCGCAATCGTGGTGCCTGAGGTTTCATTCATCGACCATCCGGCCCGCAGCCCCGTTTCCGCGCCGACGATCGGCGTATTCATCGCGCCGGAAATCTGCCCCCCGGTGCGCGCCACGTTCCACATGCGCACTTCGTCCAGCCCGCCTTTGAGCCAGAAGTCCCCGTCCGTCTGGCCAAGCGTGAACTTCCCGTTCACCTTCGGAAAGCTCTCCGAAGCCGTAGCCGTTCCGTCTGCCACGCCATTTCGGTAGAACGTGTACGTGTTGCCGTTCTTCACCACCGCCAGGTGGTACCACTGCCCGGCCACCGGCGTCCAGGTGTTGGAGGCCAGTTCCACATAATCACCCTCGGTGGTATTGAAGTGGAGCACTGTCGCGCTGGTGCCGAAATAATTGTTCGCGTACCCAAAAATCCATTTATCCTTGTTCCCCGCGCCTTCAGACTGGCTGGCGATCGTCGAGATGGAATCAAATTGCAGGGTGTTGAACTGCACCCACGCTTCGATGGTCGCTTCAGGAACATCCAGCCCCAGGTGCCCGTCTGCGGGGTTGCCCATTTCCACGTCGATATTGTTGCCCGCGCCGTCAAACAGCATCGCATTGCCCAGCACCCCCGGCCCAAACACCGTCGGCGCCGTCGACGCCGTTACCGAGTTGGAAGTGGTGCTCACGCCCGCAATCGTCGCGCGCAGGGTGTAGCTCCCCGCGGTGTCGATCGTCACGTTCTTGAAGGTCGCCACCCCGTTCACCGTGGTCACGGTCAACGTGCCCGACAGGGTGCCCACCCCGCTGGCGATGCTCAGCGTCACGCTCACGCCGCTGGTCATGTTCAGGTTGCCGTTGTCGTCCAGCACTTCAATGATGATCGACGGCTGTACCACCCGCCCCGCGATCACCTGCCCGGGCACCTGCACAAACGATGGATTAGCCGAAGTCGCTGCCGCCGCCGTAACCGCGTACTCCGGCGTCGGCTGGTTGGTCGGGGCATGCACCCCCAGGTCGGTGGAATACACGGACGTCAACATCACACGCGGCTCAAGCGCCTCCCACAGCCGGTGCGTGCCATCCTGGCGCACCCCCTGGGGCAATCGCTGAGCGCAAACATGCTTGCGGTTGGATTTGAAAAAGCCGGGCTGAACGAATCGAGCCATGACACCTGAAAGAAATGAGGCGGACATGAAGCCCCCTTAATTAACGGAATTGAACGTTCCCCGACGCTAGGAAACTAGTCACCTGCAATTGCCCCAAAGCACATGCAGATTTTAACCCTTATAGGGTAGCGTCGAACACCCCATTCGTCATGTCAAAAAATTGGTCTTCACCAAAATTTTAGTTTAAAAGTCCAAGCTCGGGATTGTCGACAAAACACCACCGTTCATTGCCCCTTGCGCTTCTTCATGGCGGATACCAGCACTATCATGCCTCCTATGAAAAAGATGTTTATAAGCGCCACATAGCCATAGTCGATCGGCGCAAACAAATCCGACTTAAGCTTCACCGTCACTGCCGCGGCGTCGGCCCCTTCGATCAGATACTGCCCCGGCTTAAGAGGAATGTAGGCATCGCTGGGAAGCCAGACGCAAATAATTCCGGCATTAAACAAAACCATCACGACAGCCAGAGCCAGGAAACAGTTTTCCTTTGTAATCATAAAACCTCCCGCGTTGAGTCTATATCCCCAAAAAAAACCGGGTTTCCAGCATCGCTGGAAACCCGGTTTTGAATGGCCTTGATTCAAACCGTAATCACTCTATTAACAACTCAACTCTTCTGCCATTTACCTTTGCCTTATCCCTTGTGCCTTCCGTCCTCTCACTTAAGGATCAGCGCATCCGCCACTTCCACATCCAAGGTCACGACGGTTTTCCCGTTCACCTTGGTCACCTTCACCGGCGTGCCGCTGGCGCTGGTGATCTTCCCTGTGGGAATGTCCTTCGCGTTGATCGTCACCTCAAGACCTTTAGCCGTCTCAGGGTTCCAGTTCGTCAGCGTGATTGCCGCTCCGCCCTTGCTTTGGATCACCGCTGCCTGCACCAGGTCGCTGGAGGTCGTTGCCGGCCGGTCCAGATCCTTGCCCAGCAGCCCGATCAGCGCCTTGGCGGCCGGATCAAACTTCGTGGGAATAAAGTGCGCCATCGCGTCGTCCGTGCTGCCGCGGTCCACCGGAATCTTGGGGATCGCCGTCTTGAAGTAGCTCAGCCCGGGCATGAATGCGCAATACACCGTCTTCCCGCTGCCGGTCGTGTTCTCCACCACCGCGGGGCTCTTGTCGGCGAACGTGCCGATCGCCTTGCCCGTCCCCGTCACGGACACCGTGCTGATCACGCCGTACGCGTCGATCGTCACCGGCCCGCCGGGCAGCGTCACGCTCACCTTGTCCACCGGTTCAGAGAACGGCAGGTCCTGCTTCTCCAGCAGAATCGGCAGATTGCCCTTGTCCTTGATGTCCGTCTGCTTCACGCCAAACAGCGTCTGCAGCGTCGTGTTGGGCCGGTTGTACTCGTCGTACATCCCCGCTCCTGCGGTCGCAAACACGCGCCCGCCCTTGGCCACCCAGTCCGCAATCGCCTTCGACGCCTTCTGGCTCACGTTCTTGTCCGTCAGGTACAAAAGCTTGTACCCGCTCAAAATGCCGTTGAGCGCATCTTCCTCATCCACCACGTCCATTTGAAGCTGCTGCTGCTGCGCACCGACAAACAGCGTGCGTTTCCCGGCGCCGAAGTTCCCGCCGTGGTTGTCCCACGCATCGCCCGCCAGGCTGTACCAGATCGCCGCATTCCCCCAGCGCACGCCGCCGTCCTGCACGATGTCTTCAAACTTCTGCAGCTCGCCAAACCCCACGCGCACCGCGTGGTACATCTCCGGGTTGGACGTGTGGTTTTCGGTATACGCCACCTGCACCGGATTGAATTCAAACAGGTTCACCATCGTCATGCCCGAGCCCAGCGCGCTGTAAAACAGCCTGCGCCAGGAGTTCACCGTATTACCCGGTGTATGCGGCATCACGTAAAAGTGAATGTCCCGGTCCTTGGCGTACCGGTTGCCCGCCCGGTACATATCGATCTGCAGGTTGTTCATCTGCTGCGACCCCACCGGAATCTGCCAGATATAGTCCTCACCCCAGGGCATTGTCATCGCGTTCTTTCTAAAGAGCGTGATGTACTGGTACGTCGTCCCAAGGAACGGCGGCCCATGGTGAGGCGAAAAGTTCGCACCCGTATCCGCATTAGGCAATTCCTTGCGGATAATGTCCGTCCTCACCTTTAGCTGATCCATCCCATAGTCGTACTTGTACAGCGTCGAGTAGTAGTACGTCTCCGGCTGCGCATCCCTCTTCTTCGGGTCCGGGTCGTAAGTCACTTTCGACCAGTCCTCACCCGCTCCCGCTGCCACCTGTGAAGCCTTATACCCCTTGGCCTGCGCCCATTGCCGGAAAGCAATCTGCGTCGCCTCACCCGCAGGCGGCGCATCCAGCCCGATTTCGTCGCCAAGGCTCACCACCCGAATCCCCTTGGCCTTCTCGCCCGGGAACTTCTTGGGCAACTCCGTCGCCAGCTTGTCCGTCGGCACCCCGCGCAGATCGGTATACCCGCGCGCCCCCTGCGCCGTCGTCACAGACACATCCCCATCCGCGGAGACGCCCTTGAACATCCCATTGAATTCCGCCAGTGCCTGCGCATATTCCGCGTTGCCGGCCACCGGCTTGAAGCTGTAGTAAAACACCGGCGTCAACGCCAGCGGCTTGCCGTTGAATGGCTGCGCCTTCAGATACGCCACCATGTCCAGCAGCACCTGTTCGCTGTTGCGCAGACGCTTGGTGTACCGGGTGTTGGCGTCATAGGCCAACTGGATCTTTTCCGAAACGTTCTCGCGCTTAAAGATCGGGCTCATCGTCCCGTCCGCGTTCTTCACAGCAAATTCCAGCGTGCACAATGCGGGCGCCTTGGCGTCCTTGCCCGCTGCGGTAATGGCCCATTGCCCATCGTTGATGGCATCCAGCACCGCGCCCACATCGGCCCAGTCGCTGGTCTTGCCGGGCTCGGTCGTCACCACCACCGGCTTCCACTTGCGCAGGTGAACCCAATAAGGCGAATGCTCCTGCCCAGGCCCCGCCGTCACCGTCACCGGCTGCGTGCCGGTGTTCACCACCCGCATGAACACATCCCCCTGCTGCGTCAACAAACCATCCAGCGGCAAATACCCTTCCTTGGCGATGCGCATGTCCACATCGGCCTTGTTGGTCGTCAGCACCACCACGTCCACATTGCGCTTGGCGGCCGGTTCCGGCTGTTTATCGGCAATCAGCTTGATCGTCGCCGGCCCCGCGGCCAGGTCCGCAAATGCTTCATGCCCTTCCCAAACCGTGTTCTCCACCGCGCCCCAGTACCAGCCCACTTCCTTGGCCAGCCCGCCCGTTCCTTTAAACGGCCAGATCTTGATGTTGTCGCGCGAGCCGTAGAGCCGCTTGAACACTGTCTTGCCGTTCTGCTCGATCTCCACTGTGAACTGCGTCTCAAACCGGTACGCCGCTTCATAACGCACCAGCGCCAGGTATTTGCCCGCCGTGGGGATCTCCACCTGCGTGGTCGCCACCGTCTGCGCACCCGTTTCCGGCGCGCCTAAAAAGGCCTTCCGGCTCAAAAACGTAATCGCAAACGTCGCCGCGTAATAGTTCTCTCCCCAGTCCTTGGACTTCCAGCCGTCCTTCTTCCCATCCACCTGGAATTCTTCCGCTTCCACGATCACGTCGCCATTGGCGTCCGCCTTGGTCACGCGCCCTTTGCCAAACGCGCTGGCCTTGCCCGCGATGTGGTCAAACTCCGTCAATCCCGAATAGGTCTTTCCTTTGCCCTTCGTCTCAGCCGCGCCCGCTTCCCCTTGCGCCTGGCCGGATTGGCACCCCGCCATCATCCCCAGTCCCATGCTCAGTGTCATCGCACCCACGACCAACCCGCGAGCCTTCTTGCTTGCCTTGCCCATGTTCTGTGTCTTCCTGTGTGTGTTGAATGGAGCCTGAAATGTGCCTTGCCGACAACAGTAAGTCCGATCCCGCATCAGACTGTCAACCTTTTGACGACCAACTCGCCAAAAGGTTCACGTGAAACCTTCCATGTACGCAGTCTATCAACATTAACCCAATCCGCCCTCACCCTGTCTGATCATCTTTTAGTCTTACTTATTCCTTATACCTTTTCCCCTGTACCTTTCTTCTCCCTCCCTCTGACCAGACCCCAGACCCAAGACCCCAGCCCCTTCCCCTACGCCCTATTCAAATCCTCGCTAGGCGGCCGCCCGTACATCTTCCGGTAATCCCTCGAAAACTCATGAATCCGCGCATACCCCACCCTCCGTGATATCTCCGTCACGCTCAGCCCGGACCGTTCCAGCAACCCAAACGCCATGTTCATCCGGATCGCCTTGATTCGTTTCATCGGCGCAGTCCCCACCGCCGCTTTGCAGCTCTCCACGATTGACGTCATGCTCCGCCCCGACACCTCCACCAGCCAATCCCGGTCCACGCCCTGCGTCATATCCTGCCGAAACTGGCTTTCGATCTCCCACCACAGCGACGCCCTGGGATCCACCGCAAACGGCACGCCCTGCCGGTCCATCAACTGGCACACCAGGTTGCTCATCGCGCCATGCACGCGCAGCGTCCTGGTGCCCGGCGCCAGCGAAGGGTCATTCATTAGCGCAAACAGCTTCTCAAACCCCGCCAGGTCTTCCGGCGTTCCCGGAAACACCCGCTTGTCATACGCCGGCGCGGGAATCGTCGGCGCAATGAAGTTCACCGAATAAAACTCCCACGGCACCTCGATCACCCCGCCCCTCACCAACTCGTCCTCGTGGTACCAGATGATCGTCCCCGGCCCGAACTCATACCAACGCCCTGAGTTCTCCTGCTTCACCCGCCCGCGGATCACATAGTGCAGCAAATGCCCCGGCAGGCTGCGCGCCGTGAACTTGAACTCCGGATCCACCTGCTTGATCTTCCACGCAAACAGCACACTCTGGATCGGCGATCCCCCCACCGGCACTTTTGATCTTTCAATCTCCGACATAAATGTTGTTTCTGCTAACCACCCCAAACTTCTTGGCTAACGCTTCATCTTTTATCAGGGATATCATCATAAACGTCAATACCTCGCAATTGCTTGTATTGCTAAATAGCCGTTTTTCCCCGTCAATCCCCGGAGTCTCGCCATGACCACCGCCGCTCCCTCTTCCGTCCAGACCGCCCCCCGTACCCTCACCCCCGCCCAGGTCCAGGAATACAACGACAACGGCTTTGTCGTCGTCCCGGGGCTCTACACCCCCGAGCAGGCCGTCTACTACAAGCAGATCCTCACCAACGAACTCCAGGGCTCCGCCGCCGGCCTCATCTCCGGCGTCAAAGTCTGGATGGCCCCCACCCTCCATCCCGAAGTCCTCAAGCTCATGGCGGAGCCCAACATCGTCGCCATGCTCAACCAGGTCTCCGGCCCGGACCTCGAATTCCTCTCCGGCAAAGTCGTCTTCAAATCCAAAGACACCACCTTCGGCTCACCCTGGCATCAGGACTGGTTCTACTGGAACGGCCCCACCAAGGTCTCCGTCTGGATCGCCCTCGACGACGCCACACCCGAAAACGGCTGCCTCATGTTCGCCCCCGGCACCCACAAAAAAGTCTTCAAGATGTACGTCGCCGATGGTAACGCCTTCGTCAACCGCATCACCGAATCCGACCTCGCCGAATACAAGAAAGTCGACGTCGCCGTAAAACGCGGCGACGCCGTCATCTTCCACGACCTCGCCGCGCACGCCTCACACAACAACACCGCAAAAATCGACCGCTGGTCCTTCATCTCCACCTACCGCTCCGGCGCCGCCTTCGACGACTCCAAAGTCTGGGAAAAAGGCATGCTCATCACCGGCAAATCCTTAAACCCCACCTTTCCCAACCCTTACTGAAACACGCCGCGAGTCCCGCGTCCTGTGTCCCGGGTCAAATAAAAGAAAAGAGGTCCGGAGTTGCCCGCTCCGGACCTCTTGTTTTTCTGTCTTCGACGCGGGACACAGAACGCGGGACGCGGGACCTCTTTTCTTCGGCTAAACTATCCCCCCTATGACCAACAACACCTCCCCCACCTGGAACTTCTCCGGTTTCGCTGACGAAGCCGGCCCCACCGCAGACGAACAAATTGCCGCGCTCCAGAAAGCCGGCATGAAATTCATCGACGTTCGTGGCGTTGAGGGCTTCAATGTCTCCGAGCTCCCCGCCGCCACCGCCGAAGTCGTGCGCAAAAAGCTTGACGCCGCCGGTATCAAGATCGCCATGCTCGGCTCACCCCTGGGCAAGATCAACCTGCCCGATGATTTTGAAATCGACGCCAAAAAGCTCCGCCACATGGCCTCCATCTCCAAGATCCTCGGCTGCAACGCCGTGCGCATCTTCAGCTACTACAACAAGGACAACGCAGCGCCCGCCTCCGCCTGGCGCGCCGAAGCACTTTCGCGCCTCTCGAAGCTCAAGGACATCGCCGGCGAAACCGGCATGGTGCTCTATCACGAAAACGAACGCCACATCTTCGGCGAAGGCGTCGACAACGTCCTGGAAATCACCCACAAGCTCCGCGACCACAAAGCCGGCAAGCCCGGCGTCTTCCGCATGATCTTCGACTTCGACAACTACAACCAGGCCGGCGAAGACGTGTGGCAGAACTGGCTCAAGCTCCGTGACTTCACCGACGCCTTCCACTTCAAGGACAGCCTCAAGCTCGCCCCCGGCAAGTACCAGCACTCCCCGCTGGGCCAGGGTAACGGCTACGCCAGGGAAATCCTCGCTGACGCCGTCGCCCGCGGCTTCGTCGGCCCGGTAAGCCTTGAACCCCACCTCAAGCACTCCCCCGCCGTCATGGCCACTGGCCCCTCCGGCGTGCCCAACCAGAAGCTCTCGGACATGACCGGCGCCGAAGTCTTCCTCGTCGCCGCCAACGCCGCCCGCCAGGTGGCAACCGGCGCCGGCGCCACCCTCGCCTGACCTTTTCAGTCTCCCGGGCTTCAATTCTTTCGCACGGGGCCGGGCCTAGAGTAAAGCCCGGCCCCGCCCCTTCCGGGACTTAAATAAACCCCGGCCTCCGAACCCCGAACCCGGCATCCGCCCCATGAAACGAACCACCCGCAAGCTCATCATCCCCGGCCTCATGGCGGCCATCGCCGGCGCATCCCTGGGCCTCCTCACAGGCCAGCATTCCTCCGCCCAGGCCCCCGCGCCCGCAAACCCCTCCGCAGAAGACGTCATGCGCAACATGGACTCCCTCATCAAACCCGTTGAGGACGCCAAAAAGCCCGACACCCAGCCCTCTTCCACCCAGCCCGCGAAGCCTGCCCCCCCCGCGATCATCAACCCCGACTCCAAGCTCGTCCGCGGCGTTGCACCCGACATCAAGCTCCAGCCCCCCCGCCGGGAGGACCAGTTCATCATCAACCGCGTCGGCCGCCTGCTGCGCGTCTCCGACGGCAAAAGCCTTTTCATCTTCGAAGCCGACCAGCAGACCGGCCAGGAACAGCCCATGGTGCTCGTCCCCTGCAGCAAGCTGGAATACATGGAAAACATCACCCGCGACCGCGGCGACCGCGTCCGTTTCATCCTCTCCGGCCAGATCCTCACCTACCGCGACGTCAACTACATCCTCCCCACCATCGTCCGCGAAACCGACCGGCGCGATAACCTCAACCCCTGATTAATCCACACCTCACTCCCCGCATATTCGCTCTTGCCTGCCTCATCCGGCCAGCACGCCCTTCGAAAAAAGTCCTGAATCCACTATTCTTTACCCATGCGCATCCTGCTCGTCTCCGCCACCGCTCTTGAAGTCGCTCCACTCACGGCGCGCTTTGCGACCGCAGGCCATGCCGCGGCGAACATCAAAACCTACACCCACCTCGGCCACCACATCGATGTCCTCACCACCGGCGTCGGCATGGTTCCCACCGCGTTCTGGTGCGCCAGAACCCTCGCACCGCAAACCTACGGCCTCGCCTTGAACCTCGGCATCTGCGGCAGCTTTGACGACACCCTCATCCCAGGCCAGTCCGTGCACGTCACCTCCGACACCTTCTCGGAGCTCGGCGCGCAAGACGGCGAATCTTTCCTGGACATCCACGCTCTGAACCTTCTGGACAAAAACGCCCCTCCCTTCACCAACGGCAGGCTGGTCAACCAAACTCCGCCAAGCATCCCGGCCCTCAAAAACCTCCCTGCCGTCACCGGCATCACCGTCAACACCGTGCACGGCCGGCAGTCTTCCATCTCCCAAACCACTGCCCGCTTAAACCCTCAAATAGAATCCATGGAAGGCGCCGCCTTCATGTACGCCTGCCTCTTGTGCAGCCAGCCCTTTGCCCAGGTGCGCACCGTCTCCAACAAGGTCGAACGCCGCAATCGTCCGGCCTGGAAAATCCCCCAGGCCCTCGCCGGCCTCTGCGAAACCACCCTGGCCATCCTCGCAGACCTCCCGCAGCCAAAGTAGGACGCCCCGATGAAACTCTCCCTCGGCTTCTCCCCCTGCCCCAACGATTGCTTCATGTTCGACGCCATCGTCAACCGGCGCATCGACACCCATGGACTCACTTTCGACATCCACATGCAGGACGTCGAAACCTTGAACAAGGCGGCATTCGCGGGCAGCATCGATATCACCAAGCTCAGCTACCACGCCTACGCCCACTGCAACGCCCAGTACGTACTGCTTGATTCCGGCAGCGCCCTGGGCCGCAATTGCGGTCCGCTGCTCATCTCCAAGCGTCCGATCACCCAGGAAGAGGCCGCCCAAGGCAAACTGAAAATCGCCATCCCGGGCAAATACACCACCGCAAACTTCCTGCTCGGCCTGGCCTTTCCCAAAGCCACCGACAAAACCCCCATGGTCTTCTCCGACATCGAAAATGCCGTCCTCCAAGGCGGATACGACGCCGGTCTGATCATCCATGAAAACCGCTTCACTTACGCCGGCAAAGGCCTCAAAAAAATCATCGACCTCGGCGAATACTGGGAGAGCACCACCGGCGTCCCCATCCCCTTAGGCGGCATCGTCGCCCGCAGGTCCCTCCCTCCGGACGTCCAGCACAAAGCCCAGCAAATCATCAAAGCCTCCGTGGAATACGCCTTCGCCCACCGCCAGGCCAGCCTCCCCTTCATCCGCGCCAACGCCCAGGAAATGGATCAACAGGTCATGTACCGCCACATCGACCTTTACGTCAACGCATTCTCAATCACCCTCGGCAAAGAAGGCAGGCGGGCCGTTGAACTTCTCTTTGAAAAAGCCATCGCCCTGGGCACCATCGCCCCCATCACCCAACCCCTCTTCCTCAGTTAATACCACATCACTTCTTGCCCCCTCTCCCTTCGGGAGAGGGCCGGGATAAGAGCCAATACGGTTCAGTTAAGCCCTTGCATCCTCACCCCAAGTGCTGAAGGCACGGCCCTGGTAAACATGTAAAAAGCGTGCTCTTGCACACGCCTGCGTCCATGCCAATCAATCTATAACGACTCAACTCTCTCTGCACTCTTTTTGGCCTTTTCATCCTTAACTCAACCGTATTGGGGTGAGGGCCGCCTGCGAATGCCTTGAGCTTCACGACTTCCCACCCTGCGCGCTCGCATTGAGCATCCCCCTCACTCTCCTCGCGTCCTTCTCTCGTACGAAATTGAATACGCCGCCTTCCGCGCCGCCACCAGCGGGTCTTCCGAAACTCCAATGCCATCCGTCAGATTTGTCGGATCAAAAATCAGCTTCTTCTCATCCTCACCGCTCGTCGGCGACATCCTGGTGATTTCCAGCGTCCCCAACTCCACCATCTCCCGGTCCGCCGGCCAAAGCACAGTCGCGTCATCCGTCACATCGCCCGTCTGCGCGATCTGCAGCCGCAGCTTAAACACCACCGGCCCCACAGCCAGGCGCTGGCTCAACTCCGTAGTCAGAAAATCAGCCGACCGTGCAGCACCGTCTTCAGGTTTCAAATACGACTCTCCCGCCACCGGCGCCCATGTGTAGCGGCCAAAACATGTCTTGCCCTGGGCATTTGTGAAGCCAAACGCATGCACCGCGTGATAGGCAGACTGCGCATAGCTCGCCGGGATCGGCTTTTGTTTCAGCCGGGCGATAAATGCCTTCGCCGCCGGGTGGCTTTCTAAAAACCGCGGCATTGCTTCGGGGTCCGGCTTCCCGGTCGCCGGGTCGGCCAGATTGACACGCAAAAACTGCAAAAACTCCTGCGGCGTCCGCGCCGGAAATCCTTCAATCGCATTACTCAACAGATCGGTGTATTTCTCTTCACCATCGACCTTTATCAGTGAAAATTTCACGCTCATCGACCGATTCCCCGGCATGCCGTCCTTGGCCTGCGGGTTCCCGCTGGCATTGGCAAACCGCACCGTCACTGAAACCGACTGTCCTTGCAGGTGCGCCGCTTTGGTGATCGCCTTTGCTTCGGGCGTGCCCGTGAATGTCCCCGTGCAGACGATCCCTTTGGCATGCACAGGCCGGAACCCCGGCTGCGGCCCCGCCAGCTTCCGCTGCGTATCGACCACTTCTTCCACCGCATTTTTGATCAGCGACACGTCAGCCATGATTGGGTTCCCTGTTTAAAAATCTCCCACCCTCATCATAGGCCTCTTCTTTGCTCTTACTTTCCTCTGCCTTGTCCGGGGTGCATGACAGATTCTGCATCTGCACCGGGAGCGCCGGCGTCCCGCCGGCTCCCGATCCACCGCCTCCACCGACATAAGTGAACTCTTCAGTCGCAAATCTGGACCTTTGAATAACCCCCTCTGACTCTTTCCAACTCCCTCGCCCTCAGAGAGAGGATTGGGTAAGGGTGTTCTTTCTGCCGATTATTCAAAGCTCCCAATCTCTCTAAATCTGCTCCCTCCGCA
>CAZIWA010000102.1:0-20905 GCA_964542875.1 uncultured Phycisphaeraceae bacterium | reverse complement strand
GAGGCGGCAACAACACCACCTGGTTCTCCGACCGCCCCTACTTCTGGTGGTAATCGATTACGGCAAATAAAAAAAGCAGTGACTCAGCACCTGCTTTAAAGCCAAGAAAGAAATCCATTTTCTCTATTATGCCACGACTATTCTCGGTCCCATAAACGTCTTCTCCTTTAAGTTACTGCCGATCAAAACCATACCCAGCTCCAGTCATTTTATATTTTACGCACACCAAGTCAAGCGACTGTCTGAAATCTAATACTCATCTCCACTGCCGGAGGCATCTTATCGATAATCATTTGATGATTAACAATACCATCATAAGGCTTTTTTACCACTGCCGGCTTAGGGGGATTTCCTAAAAAATCACATATCATTTCAATGCTTTTATGAGATTTTATTTCAACGTCAACAGTGAGCTTAAACGGCTGAGACACATTAGGGGTTTCGTAGTGAAAAGTGTCAACTCCGCGTAATACAAGCTCTTCAAACCCCTTTCTGAACACTCGCTTAAATTTATACCCGCCCAATTCTCCCGAATTAATCTGTACAGTTGGAAAAACCAGATAATCGGCAACAGTCTCCGTCTTTACAACCGGAACACACACTAAATTCCTGTCGGTATCACAATCGGAGACCACCAATTCATCTTGCCCAAGACCAACTTCAACCGATTGGATTTCAATTAAAAAAACTTTACTGGGGTTACCGCTCGCACTTTATACACAGATGCTACGGTAATGTCTCCATCCTCGTTTACAATCAATTTCAGATATAATTCTTCCATCGTGTAGTCAGGATTCTTCCTAAGCCTTCCCTGAACACTTCTCCACTCGCTCGCCGAAATCAACTCCGACGATGTTTTTACGCCTTTGAGCTCGAATAATATCCGCTTTGCCCAATATCTGATAACGATCGCTATCAAAATTAAGGCGGAAACAACACAAATAATAAAGAATGATTTAAGCCTTAATTTGGCCTGCTCCTGATCTGACACCGTATCGCTGCCGCCAAAACGAACTAAAACGAAATACACCAGATCAGAAGCCTGGCTCCAGAAAGGCAGCATTACTGCCAATGCGGAAATCAGCAACGAACTAATAAGCCCCACCGTCTTTTTGACGCCCACCGGAAATCCTCCAGAAAATCACCGATAATTCAAATCACTCGTTTTACAGCAGATATTCCGCGTCTACAGATTCCTTCTCTTCCGCCGGTCCATCGCCCGCGCAGGCAAACAGATCACGCGCCAGCAGCGTGCCGTTGTCGTGCCGGGCCTCAGGCGCCCTGGCCAGCGCCTTGTTGAGCACCTTCTCCAGCCGAGGCGAAATCTGCGGATCAAACGACCGCGGCGAACGCGTCTTGCCAGTCGCGATCGCCCGTGCAATGTCCTTCTTGTTCGTCACCGTGATCTTGATCGGATGGTTGCCCAGCACCAAGAGGTACGTCAGCACACCCAGCGCAAACACATCCGAACGCGCATCCACCAGATCGTTACGGCCCGCGGCCTGTTCCGGCGCCATGTAAAGCGGCGTACCGATCGCAAAACCCTGGCTCGTCAGTGAATTGATATCCGTCTGCTGGTCCTCGCTCTTGGCAAGGCCAAAGTCCAGGATCTTGGGCGACCCATCGGTATTCACCAGGATGTTCCCCGGCTTCAAGTCCCGGTGGATGATCCCCTTGCCGTGCGCGTGGCCCACGCCATCGCACACCCGGGCCATCATCTTGATGATTTCCGGCCGGCTCATGTTCCGGTCTTTCACATACTTATCAATGCGCTCGCCGTTCACCAGCTCCATCGCGTAGTACAAAAACTGGTTGTACGTCCCGCAGTCATACACTGCGGTAATCGCCGGGTGGTCCAGCTCGGACATGAAATGGATCTCACGCGTAAACCGGTCGCGCGTATCAGGCGTCACCAGGTCGTTGCGGATGATCTTCAACGCCACTTCGCGATGGTCTTGATCCATCACAGCATGCCACACGCTGGCCATGCCGCCCTTGCCCAAAAGCCGCGTGATCGTGTAACGGGGAATCTCAGGCTTCACCCAGATCGCAGGCGGGATCGCCTGCACGATACGCGCCGCCGCATCCAGCTTCGTCCGAAGCAGATGCATATCCGTCGATTTGGTCACAAAGTCGTCCGCGCCCGCTTCCAGCGCCGTCACCACATCCTCGCGCTCGCTCTTGCTCGTGTGCAGCAGGATGTACGTAAAGGGCCGCTCGGGGTCGCGCTTAAGCGTCCGCGCGATGTCGATGCCCGACATATTGGGCATCATCCAATCCAGCAGAATAATCCGCGGATTGTTGTCCTCACGGATCAGCTCGATGAGTTCTTCACCCGAGCCCGTCACAATTGCATCGTAACCCCACTCCCCCAAGTGGAATTCAAGCAACTGCCGCATCATTGGATCGTCGTCTGTGACGTAGACCTTCATGGCCTCTTTCCCGTGGAGGATTGGCGACTACCGCCGTAGTCTAGGCCAACCATGGCAACCTGCCAAGTCCAGTCCTCATTCACGGCTCATTCAATGACATATCAACAATGCCTATTTACACATTATTTACAAACTAATCTTAAGTTTTCACCACGTTTATCCACCGCTAAGCTCCCTCCGCCCCCACAAGCCAAATGCGAAGCATTCACCACCCGGGTCACCGGGCGCGTGGGAAATCGGCAAATGCTTTTACCCCGGCTTCAGGCCAGGCCCTCTTTACTCAAATGAAACCGCAGCGCCGGCTCGATCTGCCTCGCCGCGTCTTCATAAGCCTCCTCTGGCCCGCCGTACGGATCGTCGATTCCCGCTTCATCCAGCAAAAACGCCTTTTGCGCAACCGATCCCCCCATGCGCATCACCTGGTTCAGGTGCGTCTGCGTCATGCACAAAATCACATCCGCTTCATTGACCATCTCGTGCGTCACCGGGCTCGACCGGTGCCGTGAAAGGTCGATTCCCCGTTTCTGCATCACCGTCACGGCGTTCTCGCTCGCGGTATACCCTGCGGACGCCATCGTCCCCGCCGAAAGGATTTTCACTCCCCGTGCTTCCAGTTGCGCTTCCGTCACCCCCAGTTTGCGCGCCACCATCGCCCGGGCCAGCCCCGCCGCCATCGGCGAACGGCACGTATTGCCCGAGCACACCAGCAGCACCGTGAATCGCAGGAATTTACTCATATACCTTGCATCATAAACACCCTCGCGCGTCACCGTTACAGTCGCGGGCGTCTCCGGCCCGTTCAAAACCACATCCACCACCGTGGATGGTTTTCCAAACCGCGACCGCCCATTGACGATGATCGCATCCGCCTTGCCTTCCCACAGCGCCACCGCTTCATCAGGGTCGCTGGTGCCTGCCGACGTTCCCGCCACCGGCCCCTGCGCAGCTTGGATCATCCATTGCGCCGCGGCATCGTCGGGTACCCGAATCGTCCCGATCTCCCCGCTCACCCGAAGTGCCACCGGACCGGGAAACACCTTTTTCGCCAGCCGGATCACCCCCCGGTGCTGCCCGTCCAGCAGTTTCACCGCGTCTTCCTGGCTCGCCAGATGCAGGGCCAGCGCTGCATCGGCCGTTAACCCTTTAAGCGAACGAACCTTAGCCGCTCCGGCTTGGCTCGAGGCCAGCACCCCCACGCCATAAACCGTCTCCGTGGGAAACACCACCACGCCATCGCCGGCCAGGATCTCTCTCACCCGCGCCGCCGCTTTGGGGTCTTTGCGTACAGATTCAAAAGTGAACTTCACCATGGCACGCAATCATATGAACGCAGAACCCGAAAAACGAGCGCCCCCCATTCTTCACCTCCTCTTGACTTCCCCCTTACCATTCCCTCATGCGCCTCGCCTCACCTCCGCCTCTCCCAACACCACCCCAAACCCGGCTCTCTCCCCGGGTCACCGGCTTTCTCTACGCAGGCCTGGGCCTCCTCTTCGTCCCGCTCATCCAAAGCACCTGTCTCACCCGCATCATGGGCTGGCTCTTCCAGGCCATCGTCCACGAAGGCGGCCACACCCTCATGGCCCTCGCCCTGGGCCGCCCGGCCCTCCCGCGCATCTCGCTCGACGGCCACGTCCCTTTCACCATGGTCGGCCAGCATCAGATGCTCTGGCTCTGCGCCTTTGTCTGGATCGTTCTTTTGACCCTCGCCCATCAGGCATGGAAAAACAAATTCCTCCGCATCACCGCCACCGCCGCTGCGGTTCTCTATCCCTTCATCGCCCTCAGCCCCCGCTATTCCCAGCTCGCCATCCTCCTCGCCGGCCACGGGGCTGAACTCCTCTTCGCCGGCATTTGCCTCTGGCGGGCCCAAACCGGCCTCTTCACCCACAACCAGCTTGAACGCGCTCTCTACGGAATCGTCGGCTGGTACTTCGTCTTCGCCAACTTCTTCATGTGCCTCGGCATTCTCCGCGACCCCGCCACCCGTACCGACTACATCAACGGCTCCGAACCCGGCCACATCAATGACTACGTCGTCGTTGCCTACGATGTCCTGATCCTCACCAGCATCCAGCCCGTCGTCATCGTCATGCTCCTGGCTTCCATCGCCGTCTACCCCATCACCCTGCTTTACGCCAAAGGCCTCAACAGGCAATCTATGAATTCCCCCAGAACATAAGTCATGGACAACCGATAACCCGCCGCCCGGCAACCCGGACACCGGCGAAATCAGCAAATGCTTCGGCCCTGCCCTATCATGGCACTCTCTCCAGGGAAGCCACGCATTGACCCAGACACCCGCCACCTCGACTGTCCCTCCCGCACTCCCCAAAGACCTCACCCCTGAGGTCCAGGCCTGGCGTCGCCAACTGCTGGACACCACCAAGCGCAACCGCCTCATCAACGCCAGGCTCGACCCCAGGTCCGGGCTCCTTCCCGTGCTCCACCCCTCGTTCTTTGATCTCTGGGAACACACCGCCATCAAGGGGAAATCCCTCTCTTTTGATGAGCCTTCCGACGCCCCGGACAAATCCCAGGCCATCACCCCGCTGCTTGAAAAAGCCCTGGACAACAAACTCAAACGCCTTGAGCTCGCCGCCCGCACTTCCCTCTCCGAGCAAGGCGTAAACACGCTCTTCCTCGCCTTTGGCTTCCTCTCCTGGTACGAAACCGCCGACGCCACCGCCCCTGTCCTTTCTCCGCTTGTCCTGCTCCCCGTGACTCTTGAAAAGCCCGCAATCGATTCCCCCTGGCTGCTCCACCCCTCCGAAGAGGACCTCGCGCCCAACCACCCCATCACGGAGCTTCTGCGCTCCCAATTTTCCCTTACCCTGCCGGAGTTGGACGAAGAAGCGCTCCGTGCATCCCCCGAAAGCCTTCAGACCTACCTCTCCCAAGTGCAGGCGGCCATCGCCACCCGCGACCGCTGGTCCATCACCCTCGCCGCCGGTCTGGGCACCTTCGCTTTCCAAAAAGTCTCCATGTGGCAGGACCTGGGCACCAACGAGGCACAGGTCACCGCCCACCCCGTCTGCCGCGCCCTCGCAGGCGATGCAGACCCCATGCGCGCCCTGGCCACACCAGATCCGCAAGGCCCCCTGGACCAGCGCGCCACCCTTGCCGCAGCCCACGTCATCCTCGACTGCGATTCCAGCCAGCACGAAGCCATCGAACTGGTGAAACAAGGCAAAAGCCTTGTGCTCGACGGCCCCCCCGGCACCGGCAAAAGCCAGACCATCGCCAACATCATCGCCCAGTGCCTGGCCGACGGTAAAACCGTTCTCTTCGTCAGCGAAAAGGCCGCCGCCCTTGAAGTCGTCAAACGCCGTCTCGACGCCAGAAACCTAGGCGGCTTCTGCCTCGAATGCCACAGCCACAAAGCCAACAAACGCGCCGTCGTTCAAGACCTTGAGCGCGCCCTCACCGCCAAACCCGAGCTTTACCCTCCCATGGATGACGAGCTCGCCGGCCTTACCGCTTCGCGCGATGCCCTCTCCAGTTACGTCCACGCCCTCCACGCACCCCGCGCCGCGCTCCAGATCAGCGCCTACGACGCCCACGGGCTTTACGTCCGCGCCCGCCAGGCCCCAGCCACGCGCCAGGCCTTTGAAAACACCCACGCCGTCGACCGTGCCCATCTGCGCCAA
Organism: uncultured Phycisphaeraceae bacterium; assembly: GCA_964542875.1. Lineage (GTDB taxonomy): Bacteria > Planctomycetota > Phycisphaerae > Phycisphaerales > Phycisphaeraceae > CAZGOM01. The sequence goes on along the minus strand of CAZIWA010000102.1, from coordinate 14,823 downwards.
CTCCACGCCGCCATCGAAGCCCTCATCGCCTGTCGGGATGTGATCGAAAACCAGTCCTCCCATCCCTGGCGCCATGCCAACGTCATCTCCGCACCGCTAAGCCTGCCCGACGACATCCGGCACCACTTCGCCGCCGCCGCCAAGGCCCTGCAGGACGCCCTGCCCAGCCTCGCCGTTCTATGCGCCGAAAACTTCCTGCCCGCCGATCCCTCCCTCTCTCAAATCACTCCCGCCGCCGACGAGGCCGCAAAACTCCACGCCCACCCGGCCATCCCCCCCAATTGGGTGCCCACCGGCCTGCTCGCCACCGCCCAGCGGTACACCCAGCTCCACGCCCTCTCCGAGTCTTACGCCCAAACCCACCAGACCTTGGGCAGCTTTCGTGAAAACTCCCTCCTGAATGCGGACACCCAACTCTTCCAGGCCGCCGCGCAGACGCATCCCGCGCTCAAGTCCGCCTTGCCAACGCTCTCAAGCGACATCCGCGCCCAGCCCGGCCTTCTCCAATCCACCCAAAATGCGCTGCAAACGCTCAGCGAAACCATCCAGCAGGCCGCCGCACTCACCAAGGCCGTCCATCAACAGCTCACCCTGGCTCCCCAAAACCCCGCGACGCTTGATTCCATCCTCGCCTTCGCCGCCGCCGCCCGCATCGCCGTCGCTCTGCGCCCTGCCAATCCAGCCTGGTTCACCCCCGCCGGCATTGCGCGCCTCGCCGCAACCGCCCACCAGGCCACGGAGCTCTCCGCCCTCGCGCAAGGCATCCGCACGCAGCTTGAAAACCACACCGGCCTCCTCCCCACCGCGTTCACCCGCGCGGCGCTCCCGCACATCAAGGAAGCCCTGCGCCACGATTCCTTCTTCAGCCGCCTCTCCGGCTCCTGGAAACGCGCCAAGCGCTCACTGGCTCCCTTCTATAAATCAGCCCAGCCCTTCTGGGGCTCCGACATCGTCGATCACATGTTCCAGCTCGACCAGTGGCACACCTACCAGGAGCAAATCCACACCCTCCTCAGCGGCGACGCGGTCTTCTTCCAGACCCTCCCCGGCCAGGAACCGGACTTTTCCCGCAACGCCGAAACAATCAAAGCCTTTCAATCCTTAAACAGCGACTTTGTCTCCCTCGAAGGCTGCGCCGCCCGGCTCACCGCCGCCACGCCCGACGACGTTCTGGCCCTCAAAAAATCCCTCGTCCGCATCCAGGAGCTCGCGCAGTCTGCTCAATCCGGCATCGACGCCCTCTCCAAATCCGTCAACTTCAGCCACGTTCTCCGCGGTACCGCCCCCAGCCTGCTTTCCCTCTCTGAGTTCTCCACGCTCATCGCCGAGTTTTCCGCCACCCTCAAGGCTCAGTCTGACCGGCTCGTCCACATCCTTGATCTGGCGGAACCCCCGGCCCACAAAGCCGACACCATCCAAATCGACGCCCTCGCCGCTCACGCAGCGGCGATTCAAAACCTCGTCCACACCCGCCGGCAGGCCCAGCCTCTCGCCGCGGCCTTAGGCGTCTCCCTCCCGGAAACAAACGCTCCGAACCTTGGCGGCTGGCGCACCCAGGCCAACCTCGCCAAGTGGCTCACTGACTTCGCCGCCGCCCACAACGGCGTCATCCCCGACCGCTTCATCCGTCCGCTCACCGACCCGGCCGTCCGCGAATCCCTCCTTGCCGCCGCCCGCGCCCTCGCCGACATCCAATCCACCTGGCTCGCCAAACCGCTCGCCTTCATCGCCGGCCTCTTCTCACTCACCGCCCCCGTCTCCACCGGCATCACCATCAACGCCGCCCCGCTTTCGGACCTTCTTAAATGGCTCCAGGCCCGCACCGCCGACGCCGACCGCGTCATGGAATGGTCTCGTTTCCTCGTCGCCTGTGACTTGGCCGCGAAGCAAAACCTCGCCACTCTGCGCGATGAACTCCTCTCCGGCGCCATCCCCATCCCTCAGGCCCAGGCCGCTTTTGACCGCGCCTTCTATCTCGCCTGGCTTCAGGAAACCTACGCCCGGGAGCCGCTCCTGTCCGGCTTTGATCTCGCCCGTCACAACACCCACCTGCAAACCTTCAAACGCCTTGACCGCTTCTGGGTCCACAACGCCTTCACCCGCGTTCGCTCCAAGGTCCTCTCCCAGAGCGTCCGCGTCTCCGGGCTCGATGCCATCGCCCCCGATTCCTCCGAAGTCGGCATCCTCCTGCGCGAGGCGAACAAAAAGCGCAGTCACCTCCCCATCCGCCGCCTCTTCGCCGCCATCCCCCGGCTCCTCCTGCGCATCAAGCCCTGCATCATGATGAGCCCCCTCTCCGTCAGCACATTCCTGGATTCCGACGACCTCCGGTTCGACGTCGTCATCTTCGACGAAGCCTCCCAGGTCCGCCCCCACGACGCCGTCTGCTCCGTCTACCGCGGCCGTCAACTCGTAGTCGCCGGCGACCAGAAACAGCTCCCCCCCACGGACTTCTTCGAAAAAATCACCGATCACGATTCCACCGACGAAGAAGCCGACGAAGAAGCCCACACCACCCGCGACTTTGAAAGCATTCTCGATGTCTGTGCCACCCTCCCCATGACCCGCCAGCGCCTCAAGTGGCACTACCGCAGCAAGCGCGAATCCCTCATCGCTTTCTCCAACCGCTATTTCTACGAAAACCAGCTCGTCACCTTCCCCAGTTGCCTCGATGTCCACGGCTCCTCCGGCGCAACCCTGGTCCACGTCCCCACCGGTCGCTGGTCCGGCCAATCCGCCGGCGGCGGCGTCAACGCCGAAGAAGCCCTCACCCTCGCCCGCGCCGTCATCAGACACGCCCAGGAAAACCCCGCCCAAAGCCTCGGCGTCATCACCATGAACCAAGCCCAGCAACTGCGCGTCATCGATGAAATCGACAACCTCCGCAAAGCCCTCCTTAACTCCTCCCCTCTTGACCCTGGACACGGGACATCGGACGCGGGACTCACATCTTTCTTCTCCCCCGACAACCCCGAACCCTTCTTCGTCAAAAACCTCGAAAACGTCCAGGGCGACGAACGCGACATCATCTTCTTCGGCGTCGGCTACGCCAAAAACGAAGCCGGCACCCTCAGCCACAACTTCGGCCCTCTCAACCGCCAAGGCGGCGAACGCCGCCTCAACGTCGCCGTCACCCGCGCACGCCTGAGCCTCACCCTCTTCTCCTCCATCCTCGCCCAGGACATCGATCTCACCCGCACCCAGTCCAACGGCGCGCGCCTCCTCAAGGCCTACCTGGACTTTGCCTCCCGCGGCCCCGCCGCCCTCCAGGCCCCCGTCCCCTCCTCCTCTGCAGCCGTCGAAACCCATCTCGTCTTTGAAGACCAGGTCGCCGCCGCCCTCCAGGCCAACAACCTCCACATTCAGCGGCAAGTCGGCTGCTCCACCTTCAAAGTCGATCTCGCCCTCACCGACCCCGCCGACCCCTCCCGCTTCGTTCTGGGCATCGAATGCGACGGCCCCTCCTACCGCGACGCCGCAAGCGCCCGCGACCGTGACCGCCTGCGCGAGCAAGTCCTCCAATCCCTCGGCTGGCGCATCCTCCGCATCTGGTCCACCGACTGGGCCAAAGACCCCGCACGCCAATTGGCCATCATCCTCCACGCCTATCAAAATGCCCTCACAGGCGGCCCCCCGCTTCCCCCCCAACCCATCCCCACCCTAAACCCCCTCCCCGCCTCGGCCGTCCCCCCCACCGAAGCCCCCAAGCCCGACGACTTCGACAAAATCGACCAGGTGCCCCCTGATGTCATTTCCCAAACCCTGCTCGACGTCCTGAATCAATTCGGCGCCATGTCCACCGACGACCTCTTCCTCACCAGCGCCAAAAAACTCGGCTTCGCCCGCACCGGCCCCCGGATCAAGGAATCCTTCACCCTCGCCCTGGCCGACCTCATCCAGCAGCAAAAAGCCCTCCCCACCCCCGAAGGCAAAATCAAACCCGTCTAAGCCGCCTCCATCCAACCCACCTGCAAAACCCCACTCTGAATTTCCCTTCACAACTCTTCCTTTCTCCTCTAACCAGACCCTAGACCCCAGACCCTGGTCCCGCTATCCTTATCCACCGCATGAACGCTCCCTTCAACATCCGGCAACTCAACCTCTGGGCCCTCGTCCAGCAACGCTTCGAGGCCATTGGCCTTGGCTTCCTCCCCCTGGGCGCCATGAAGGCCATTTTCATCTCCGTCGCCATCCTCATCCTCCTCCCCCTGGCGGCCATCGCCCTTGCCGCCGCCGCCCTGGTCATCACCTTCTTCGTCATCCTCTGGCTTGCTCTCTTCCTCATTAAGCTTCCCTTCCGCCTCCTCGGCCTCCTCCTGGGCACCCCAAATCAAGCCGCCCCCCAGGAAGATGACGGCCGCAGAAACGTCCGCGTCATCCAACGCCCCGACAACTCCGTCTGACCGCGGCGGGCATTGCCTTGCTCCAAGCCGCCCGAAACCCGAGGCGCGCAGGCGCCTGACGATTCCAAATGCTTTTACCCCATCCCCTCTCAATGACCTGATTTCTCCCGCAATTGCGCGCCCGGCGCACCCAAATCCCTACCCCCACCCCATTTCGCCTACAATCCCCCTCACAACCGACAGCTTTCCCCCACCCCCCGACGACAGCCTCGGTTTGTTTATGCTGTCAAAACACCGTAAAATCCCCCGCCAAATTTGCCCCCTACCCGGTAACCCGAAAAATGCCCAAACGCACGGACATCAAGACCATCCTCATCATCGGTTCCGGGCCCATTGTCATCGGACAGGGCTGCGAGTTCGATTACTCCGGCACGCAGGCCTGTAAAGCCCTGCGCGAAGAGGGTTACCAGGTCGTTCTCATCAATTCCAATCCCGCCACCATCATGACCGACCCGGACATGGCGGACCGCACCTACATCGAACCCATCACACCCGAAGCCGTCGCAAAAATCATCGAGCAAGAGAAAAACGGCAAGTTCCACATCGACGCCCTCCTCCCCACCCTCGGCGGCCAAACCGCGCTCAACACCGCCTGCAAACTCTGGGACGACGGCATCCTCCAGAAACACGGCGTCGAAATGATCGGCGCCAACCGCGAAGTCATCTATCGCGCCGAAGACCGCAAAATCTTCAAGGACATCGTCGAAGGCATCGGCCTCAAAATGCCCAAGGCCGCCACCGCCAACTCCCTCGAAGAAGCCTGGCAGATCCTCGAACAAACCGGCCTCCCCGCCATCATCCGCCCCGCCTTCACCCTCGGCGGCACCGGCGGCGGCATCGCCTACAACCGCGAAGAATTTGAAGACATCATCCGCAAAGGCCTCGACGCCTCCATGACACGCCAGGTCCTCATCGACCAGTCCGTCCTGGGCTGGAAAGAGTACGAACTTGAAGTCATGCGCGACCGCGACGACAACGCCGTCATCATCTGTTCCATCGAAAACTTCGATCCCATGGGCGTCCACACCGGCGACTCCATCACCGTCGCGCCCGCCCAAACCCTCTCCGACCGTGAATACCAGCGCATGCGCGATGCCGCACTTGGCATCATCCGCGCCGTCGGCGTCGAAACAGGCGGCTGCAACATCCAGTTCGCCATCGACCCTGACAAAGGCGACATGGTCGTCGTCGAAATGAACCCCCGCGTCTCCCGCTCCTCCGCCTTGGCCTCCAAGGCCACCGGCTTCGCCATCGCCAAGATCGCCGCCAAGCTCGCCGTCGGTTACACCCTCTGGGAGCTGCCCAACGACATCACCGGCAAAACCGTCGCCTGCTTCGAGCCCACCATCGACTACGTCGTCACCAAGATCCCCCGCTGGACCTTCGAAAAATTCCCCGAAGCCGATGAAACCCTCACCACCCAGATGAAGTCCGTCGGCGAGGCCATGTCCATCGGCCGCACCTTCAAAGAATCCCTCCAGAAGGGCATCCGCTCCATGGAGGTCAAGCGCTTCGGCTTCGGGCTCGACAACCTCGACAAATGGCTCGCCTCCTCCCGCGGAACCGTCACCAAGCCCGGCGATGAAACCGTCGAATGGCCCATCGCCCTCGATAAGCTCAAGCGCAAGCTCATCGTCCCCTCCCAGGGCCGGCTTTACTACATCCGCTACGCCCTCAAAATGGGCTGGTCCATCGACGACGTGCACCAGCTCACCAACGTCGACCCCTGGTTCCTCGATCAGCTCAAGCAGCTTGTCGACTTTGAATCCACCCTCACCAAATACAAGACCCTCCAGGATCTTCCCAACGACACCCTGCTGGAAGCCAAGCGCCTGGGCTACTCCGACGCCCAGCTTGCCAACCTCTACCTCGGCAAGATCAACCCCGCCAACATCCTCGCCGTCCGCGCCCATCGCAAGGCCGCAGGCGTGGAACCCGTCTACAAGGTGGTCGATACCTGCGCAGGCGAATTTGAAGCCGTCACCCCCTACTACTACTCGTCTTATGAATCACCCTCGCGCCAGCCCGACGGCTCCATGAAGTGTGAAGACGAAGTCCGCCTCACCCAGAAAAAGAAAATCGTCATCCTCGGCGGCGGGCCCAACCGCATCGGCCAGGGCATCGAGTTCGACTACTGCTGCGTCCAGGCAGCCTTCGCCGCCGACGACCTCGGCTACGAATCCGTCATGGTCAACTCCAACCCTGAAACCGTCTCCACCGACTATGACACATCCGACCTCCTCTTCTTCGAACCCCTCACCCTCGAAGACGTCCTCAACATCTGCGAACGCTTGAACGGCGCACCCCTGGGCACACCCGGCCTCCTCCACGGCGTCATCGTCCAGTTCGGCGGCCAAACCCCCTTGAACCTCGCTCACGGCCTCAAGGCCGCAGGCGTCCCCATCATCGGCACCAGCGTCGAATCCATCGACCTCGCCGAAGACCGCAAGCTCTTCGCCGGCCTCCTCAAGGAGCTCGGCCTCAAGCAGCCCGACAACGGCATCGCCATGAACGTCGATGAGGCTCTCGCCATCGCCAAGCGCATCGGCTACCCCGTCCTCGTGCGCCCCTCCTTCGTCCTCGGCGGCCGCGGCATGGAAACCGTCTACGATGACGACCAGCTCCGCCACTACATCCGCATCGCCATGGGCGCTTCCGACATCGCCGGTCAACCCATCCTCATCGACGACTTCCTCTCCGAAGCCATTGAGTGCGATGTCGACGTCATCGGCGACTTCAAACCCTACGAAAAAGACCAGGCTGGCTGCATCGCCCTCGTCACCGGTGTCATGGAACACATCGAGGAAGCCGGCATCCACTCAGGCGACTCCGCCTGCGCCGTCCCCCCCTACAGCCTCCCCGCCCCCGTCGTTGAAAAGATCAAGGAGCACTCCCGTAACCTCGCTCGCGCCCTCAAGGTTCGCGGCCTGATGAACGTCCAGTACGCCATCAAGCGCCCCGATCCCGCCACCGGCGCAGGTCACGAAATCTACATCCTTGAAGTCAACCCCCGCGCCTCCCGAACGGTGCCGTTTGTCTCCAAGGCCACCGGCCTCCCCTGGGCGCGCATCGCCGCCAAGGTCATGGCCGGCAAGTCCCTCACCGAGCTGGGCATCGCCACGGAAGTCACCCCCAAGCACACCTCGGTGAAGGAATCCGTCTTCCCCTTCTCCAAGTTCCCCGGCGTCGACATCATCCTCGGCCCGGAAATGCGCTCCACCGGGGAAGTCATGGGCATCGATCCTGGCTTCGCCCTCGCCTTCGCCAAGTCTCAGATGGCCGCAGGCACCCACCTGCCCACCTCCGGCAAGGTCTTCCTCTCCGTGCGTGATTCCGACAAGCCCCAGGTCGTCGATATCGCCCGCAACCTCCTCAAAGCAGGTTTCCAGGTCATCACCACAGGCGGCACCTACGACTACCTCAAGGCCAAAGGCGTCGAAACCACCCGCGTCAACAAAATCAGCGAAGGCCGCCCCAATGCGGTCGACATGATCAAGAACAAAGAACTCGCCCTCATAGTCAACACCCCCACCCGCAAGGGCATCGGGTCCGACGAAGGCAAGCTCCGCGCCGCAGCCACCCGTTTCGGCGTCCCCATCATCACCACCACCACCGGCGCATCCGCAGCCGTCCAGGCCATGGAAGCCCTCCGCGCCGGCTGGAAGGTCCGCGCCCTCCAGGACTACTTCAACTAAACATCCACGGCATCAACAACCCACCCAGCACGGCCCAAAGCCGTGCTGGTTTTTTTATGCCCCCCCATCCACCTCACGCCAAAAAACGTTAGCCCGACCTCCCGCAAAACCCACAATCACCACACCGTCAACATCAATCCCAACCGACCCTTCCGGGGACAGGTTCTTTTTTTAGGGGCTTGCTCCCCTTGACATCCCACTCATTTCTTCTATACTTCGCCATATCACGAAATAAGAAATCATCTATGAAGCAATTCCTCGCCATCACCAAAGCACTCGCAGACGAAACCCGCCTCCGCGCCCTCGTCTCCCTCCGCGATGGCGAACTCTGCCTCTGCCAGATCATTGTTGTCCTCAAGCTTGCACCTTCCACCGTCTCCAAGCACATGGACATCCTCTACCAGGCCGGCCTGGTGGAACGCCGCAAGGAAGGCCGCTGGCACTACTTCAAGCTCGCCTGCTGCGATGTCACCCCGGAGGCCAAACGCGCCATCGCCTGGGTGCTCGAATCCCTCAAGGACGAAAAGATCGTCGTCGCCGACGCCAAACAGCTCTGCTGCGTAAAAGAAATGGACCTTCAGGAGGTATCGCTGTGCTACAAGGAAAGCTGAATGTTTTGTTTCTGTGCACCGGCAACTCATGCCGGAGCCAAATGGCCGAAGGGTGGGCCCGCGCCCTCAAGGGCGACGTCATCCAGGCCTACTCCGCAGGCGTCAAAGCCCAAGGCTTAAACCCAAACGCCATCAAGGTCATGCAGGAAGCCGGCGTGGACATCACCGCCCAAACCTCCAAAACCGTCGACGCCATCCGCGATCTCCCGCTCGACTACGTCGTCACCGTCTGCGGCCACGCCGGCGAAAGCTGCCCGATCTGGCTCGCCGGCAAAGCCAAAATCATCCACGTCGGTTTTGATGATCCGCCAAAGCTGGCCCAGGGTGCAGCCACCCAGGAAGAGGCCCTGGGCCACTACCGCCGCGTCCGCGATGAAATCAAAGCGTTCGTCAGCACTCTGCCTGAGCCCTTGTTGTCGCACAAATAATCGAAAAGACTCGCCATGGAACTCAAACAATCCAATCTCGTCTCCGGCTGCTGCGCCCCTTCCAAAGACCTCAGGGACAACGTCCGCGAAGGCTACGCCCAGGTCGCCAAGTCCGGCTCCCTCATCACCATCACCCTTCCCCAAGGCGGCGGATGCTGCGGCGGCAACACCATGCCCGCAGAAGAACTCGCCGAAAAAATCGGCTACTCCCTCGACCAACTCAAAGCCCTCCCCCAAGGCGCAAACATGGGCCTCTCCTGTGGCAACCCCACCCAGATCGCCCAACTCAAACCCGGTCAAACCGTTCTCGACCTTGGCTCCGGCGGCGGCTTCGACGTCTTCCTCGCAGGCCCCAAAGTCGGCCCCACCGGACGCGTCATCGGCGTCGACATGACCCCCGAAATGCTCACCAAGGCCCGCCAAAACATCCCCGCATACCAACAAAACACCGGTCTTAAAAACGTCGAATTCCGCCTGGGCGAAATCGAACACCTCCCCGTCGCCGACGCCAGCGTCGATGTCGTCATCTCCAATTGCGTCATCAACCTCTCCCCGGACAAACCCCAGGTCTGGCGCGAAATCGCCCGGGTCCTCAAGCCCGGCGGACGCGTCGCCGTCTCTGACATGGCACTCTTAAAACCTCTCCCCGCCGACATAGACCAAATGATTGAAGCCCTCGTCGGCTGCGTCGCAGGCGCCGTGCTCCTGGACCAATACCGCGAAATGGTCGCAGCCTCCGGCCTCAAAGACTTCGAGCTGACACCCAAGCCCGAATATGTCGCCGCGCTCTCTTCATTTCAGGACCCGCTCTATCAAAAGATCGCCCAAAGCTTGCCCGGTGGCACCACCGCCGCCGACTTCATCACCAGCCTGGATGTAACCGCCTTCAAAGCCTGACCGGCCTGATAACTCCCATGAGCACGATCTCAAAACAACTCTCATTTCTCGACCGTTACCTCACGGTCTGGATTTTTCTCGCCATGGCCATCGGTACGGCGCTGGGTTACTTCGCGCCCGGGGTGCAGAACCTCATCCAGCACTTCGAGGTTGGCACCACCAATCTTCTCATCGCCGCCGGCCTCATCCTCATGATGTACGCGCCGCTGGCCAAAGTCCGCTATGAGGAACTGGGTGATGTCTTCAAGGACACCAGAATCCTCGCTCTCTCATTGATTCAAAACTGGATCGTCGGCCCGTTGCTTATGTTCGCCCTGGCCGCGGCGTTCCTGAGCGGACACTCGGAATACATGGTCGGCCTCATCATGATCGGCATTGCCCGCTGCATCGCGATGGTGATCGTCTGGATCGATCTAGCCAAAGGCGACCGCCAGTACGCCGCCGGCCTTGTCGCGCTCAACAGCGTCTTTCAGGTCTTGTTTTACAGCCTCTACGCATGGCTTTTCATCAAAATTCTCCCGCCGTTGTTTGGAATCTCCCTAGGTGATGTCGACCTTTCAAAAGTCACCATGTCCGCCATCGCCGTCAGCGTGGCGGTCTACCTCGGCGTGCCCTTCGTAGCCGGCCTGCTCACCCGCATCGTCCTTGTCCGCGCCAAAGGCCGCCAGTGGTACGAAACCCGATTCATCCCCAGAATCAGCCCCATCACGCTGATCGCCCTGCTCTTTACGATCCTGGTGATGTTCAGCTTCAAGGGCGACCGAATCGTGCGCATCCCGATGGATGCGCTCCTGATCGCCGTGCCGCTTGTCATCTATTTCGTCGTGATGTTCCTGGTGAGCTTCCAGATGGCCAGGAAACTCGGTGCAGACTACGCCAAAACCGCCACCCTCGCGTTCACCGCGTCAGGCAACAACTTTGAACTCGCCATCGCCGTCGCTGTCGCTGTCTTTGGCATTAACTCCGGTGCCGCCTTCGCCGCGGTCATCGGCCCACTCGTGGAAGTCCCCGCCCTGATCGGCCTCGTGAACGTCTCTCTCTGGTTTCAAAAACGCCACTTCCCCGACACCCGCTTAACCGCGCCATAACATTCAATCCCTACGGTAAGGGCTCATGCCCTCCCGCTCCACGCCCCTGGTCTGGCTCTCCCGGCACCCCGTCTGCCTCGCCGTCATCCTCGCTTTCATCGCCTTTGCCCTGTTTGCCCGCACCCTCGCCTTCCCCTTCGTCAACTATGACGACGGCACCTACGTCTTCAACAACCCCCACGTCATGGCGGGCTTGAATTGGGACACCTTCCTCTGGTCCTTCACCGCCCTTGATGGCGGAAACTGGCACCCCCTCACCTGGCTCACCCTCTTGCTCGACAGTTCCATCGGCTCCGGTCAGCCCTGGGCGTTTCACCTCTCTTCCACGCTCTTCCACGCGCTCTCCGTCGCCTTCCTTTTCCTCGCCCTGGCCCGCCTCACACGTGACTTCTGGCCCAGTGCGCTCGTCGCCCTCCTGTGGGGCGTCCATCCTTTGCGGGCCGAATCCGTCGCCTGGGTTTCCGAACGTAAGGACGTCCTAAGCGCCCTGTTTTTTGCGCTCACACTCCTGGCCTACGCCCGCTACGTCGAAAGCAAAACGTGGCCGCGATACCTCCTCGTCATGCTCGCTTTCATCCTCGGACTCATGGCCAAGCCCATGCTCGTCACGTTGCCGTTCGTTCTGCTGTTGCTGGATATCTGGCCCCTGGGCCGCCTCACTCCTCCATACAAAACCTCAATCAAAACCCTCCTGATTGAAAAAGCCCCCATGCTGCCGGTCATCGTCGCCATAAGCATGGTCACTTTCGTCGTTCAGCGGCACGCCGGCATGATGACTCAGGCCATCCCCCTCCCGGCCCGTGCTTTAAACGCCCTCGTCGCTTATGCCGCTTACCTCCTGAAAATGGCATGGCCCACAAATCTTGCCGTTCTCTATCCCTACTCCGCATCAGACTGGGCACCAGCAGGCCAGGTCATTCTGGCGGGCCTCGTATTCCTTGCCTTCTCCGCCATCGCCTTCTGGGGCTGGCATCGAAACAAGCCTTACTTCCTTGTCGGCTGGCTCTGGTACCTGGGCATGCTTATCCCCGTCATCGGCCTCGTACAGGTAGGCGGCCAGACCATGGCCGATCGCTACACCCACCTCCCCATGATCGGCATCCTCATCGCCCTCGTCTGGTCCCTGGCGGATCTCGCCCGCTCCCCTGGCTTTAGCGCAAAGACCCCAATCGTCACCGTCTCCCTCGTCGCCGTCACCGCAGCCGCCTGCCTCACCGCCGGTCCCACGCTTGGTTACTGGCAAAACTCCGTCTCCCTCTGGACCCAGGCCGTCCGCGTCACCCCTGACGGTTCTTACCCGCGCGCCATGCTGGCCGCTGCCTTTTTCAATCAGGGCGACATCTCCCGTGCCGGCGAGGAAGCCCTCATCGTCACGCAAACCGCCCCCAATATCTCACTGGCCCAGCAGATTCTGACGGCCTCGCTGCTCTCTCAAGGGCGCGCAGCCGACGCCCTCATGCCCGCCACACGCGCTTGCGAGCTCACCCCCGCCAATCCGGAAAATTGGCGCGTCAAGGCCCGCGTGCTTGAAGCCATGGGCCGTCCCGCCGACGCGCTCCAGGCTTACACCCGCGCATTGGAAACCGCCTCTACCAATGCCACATGGCTCGACAGCTACCAGGTCGGCCGCCTCTTCTCAGAGCTCAACCATCACGCCCAGGCAATCGCTCCCCTCACCCGCGCCGTCGCTCTGGCCCCGCAAAACCCCACACCCCGCTATCTCCTGGCCGACGCCCTCGCCCATTTGGGGCAGGACGATCAAGCCCGAACTCAATACCAGGCCATCCTCGCCTTGCCGCCCTCACAGGAAACCGGATGGGCCCACAACGGTTTGGGCGCTCTCCACGCCAAAGCCGGCCGCTGGCACGAGGCCGCATCCTCCTTCACCCAGGCCGCCCGTCAAAACCCCTCCGACACCCTCGCCCTGGCCAACCTCGCCCTGGCTCTTGAAAATGCCGGCGACGCCAAAGGCGCACTCGCCGCCCAGCGTGCCATTCTCGCCGTAGACCCTTCAGACCGTGACGCTCGCGCCGGCGTCACCCGGCTTCTCTCTCAGACATCCGCCCCTTCCAAATAGCCCTAATCGGAAAATTAACCCCGCCCTATTTGTGTTCTAACACGCCGCTCACTTTCCGGCCCAATTTCCTTTTTCAGCCCTTCTGGCCCATTTCCCAACGCCTCACCAAATCCTCACGCACAACTTATCTGCCCCTAGAAATCGACTCGTACCTTATTGCCTTGTTAAACCCACAAACCCTTACAGGAGTCGATTCCATGACCAAGATGTACCGTCGTTCCGCTTTCACTCTTATCGAGTTGCTGGTCGTCATCAGCATCATCGCCCTGCTCATCGGCATCCTGCTGCCGGCCCTGGGCAAGGCCCGTGGCGCCGCTCAGGCCTCCGTCTGTCTGGGCAACCAGCGCCAGAACGGTGTCGCCATGAACACCTACCTCTCGGATAACAAGGGCAACCTCCCCGCCTCCTACTACTACCGCAACGGCAGCAGCGGCGGCAATGGCTACACCCAGTGGACGGGCCTTCTGATCCAGGCCGGCTACATGAATGACGGCGGCTTCGGTGAATTCGCCGTCGATCCCGTGGGCGCGCCCTCTGCTGACGTCACTAACGTCAAGTTCTGGCCTTTCGCTGGCCAAATCAGCAACATGCCCAAGCATGCCGGCTCAGGCAAGTCTTTTGTGTGCCCCTCTCAGGTCACCGGCGGCTGGCTCCCCACCAACTTCAGCGCTTCCCGCTTCCCCGAAGGCGGCACCTCTGACAAGAACGGCGCACAACAGATCTCCACCGGCGGCGCTTCCAACCAAGTCGACGATCTTCAGGTCCTGCGCCTCTCCTACACCGTCAACGGCATTCTCATGCCCCGCATGCGCGCCGCTTCCCAGTGGAAGGGCGGCTCGGCCTACCTCGGCCTCAAGCACGTCCGCGTCGATGACATCGACGTCCCCTCCCAGACCATCCTCGTCGCTGAATACACCGAAGACATCCGCACCATCATCGATGCATCCGGCGCCACCCCCCAGGCTGTCAAGACTCACCGCCCCGCTCAGCCCATCATGGCTGGCGCCTCTTCCACCACCCCTTACGTGGGCGAAACCGGCTCTGACGTGAGCGGCATCCGCTCCGGCTCCACCAAGGCCTGCACCATCGACGCGGCAACCTTCAAGACCCAGCGCGGCACGGCAACCGCCACTGCAGCCTCCAACAACAACGGCCTCACCCACCTCAACTACATCTCCCCCGAACAACACAACGGTTCTTCCAACTACGTCTTCGCCGATGGCCACGGCGCCGTCTCCACCGTCGAAGCCACCATCGACCCCCTCAACTTCAAGTGGGGCCGCAAAATGTGGTGCATCGACTCCCAGCCCCAGGTCTACGACTTCTCCGGCACCAACCCCGTGCAGTAAGTCCCGGCCAAACCTCAAAGTCTAAAATCTAAATCTACCCCGAACCGGCCCTCACAGGCCGGTTCTTTTCATTTTCCCCTCTCGCAGCCCTCACGAAGCTCTGCGCAAATATTCCGAGGGTTGTCAGATTATTAGACGTCCTCGTCGTAATCCGACATCCCTTTTACCGCCATAAATCACTGGCGCACGATCCGCCAAATAACATTCCAAGTCTATTCAACCAATAGCCCAAAGTACGAAAACACGTAGCCATAGTTCAAGCGAATCCGCCAAGA
>CAZIWA010000101.1:0-20972 GCA_964542875.1 uncultured Phycisphaeraceae bacterium | reverse complement strand
TTCACGGCTTCATCCACCAGCCCAACCGGCATCGGATAGCCCTCCGCGTTCATGCGCAACAAGCTGTCCGTTTCATAAAAGCTATAGCCTGAAAATCCAGCATCGCGGGCCTCCACAGCCAGGCGCGGGGCCAGTTCCATCGCACGCACATCCAGCCCCCCCGCCAGATTCGTGCTCACCACGTGAACGCCTACCTTATGCTTGCGCGCCAACGGCAAAATAGACGCCTGCACATGCCGGTTAAGCGACCCCCACCCACGCAGGCTCACTTCATCCACAATCCCCTCCGAAATCCACCGTGCCCACTGAAGCTCCATCTGCATCTGCAGGCGGAGGCTCAGGTGCGCAGGCACCTCTGTCCCCCACTCGATGTGCGCCGCCAGCTTCTGGCCCCGGCTGTGCGCCAACGCGCTTGCCTGAGCCATAAACCGCGTGTACGCATCCCCGCGGATCTTGCGCACCCGTTGATAATCCTCCTCCGTCGCTTCCACCTCGCGCCCAAACTGCCGCTGAAACTCGGCCCGAACAGACTCTGCGAAAGCGAATTTCAAGTAGCTCTCCGTGCCGCTGTGATGCCCGATGGTCCGGATATCCACCCCGTCCACCCCCGTCTCCAGAATGCGTTTGATGTGCTTCATCCACACCCGGTGCGCGCCTTCCTGCGTCGGCTCAAGCAGCGTGGATATCTGCTCGGCATCGCCGAAACGCAGGCAGAACTCCGGCCCCGCCCAGGTGTATGTGTCGATGATCGGTTCGGTCTGATTGGCCCAGCCCAGCCATGTCTTATTGAACATATACCCCGTCGTGCGATTGCCCGCGCCGGAAAGCTCCACCGGCGCTGCGGTGCCATTCTTGCCCCACGCCTCCACGAACGCAAACATCCGATGGCTCAGCGCAAACCGCTTGCCTTCGATCTCAATCGCCAAAAATGGCGCCTTCACCGCCAGTTCGGAAAGCTCGATTCGCCAGTTTTTCGCGCTCCCCGGCTCGGCCACTTTCCCTGCGGGTGTCCATCGGCTGTGCGCTCGCTTGACCACGCCTACACGCACCTTCATCGCTCCCCGATACTTGGTGAACTTCTGGTTATCCGTGCTGGTCCATAGCGCCAGCTTCGCAGGGTCAAACGCTGGGATTGGCTGCTGCGACCATAAACAAAGCCGTGTGATGGGGAACACAGCCTTACGCAGCCACGCCGGGTTGGCGCGCATGGTGAATTCCTGATTCGCCGCCACATCCGGATGGGCAACCGCAAACTTATTTTCGATCTCCTTCACGCGCGCCTTTTCATGCTCCGTCGTGAATGAAAAGTTAAACCCCTGATCAAACGGCTTATAAACCGCGAATATCTCCATCCCCACCCGCTTGGCGGCTTTCACCGCCCATTTGAGCGTGTCGTCACACGTCTTCCGGGTGAGCGCCACATTCCTTAGAAAGTGCTCCCGCGCCTCCCCCTTCAACTGATAAAACTCAGGCGTAAAAAGACTCGGCCACTGACTCAACGGCCCATACTCAATCCAATACGCCCGCTCGATCCCGTACGACTTCCACACTTCGAATTCCTTCTCCATCCGCTTGGGCGTATACCCGCTGCTGTACCCGATGTTGTCGGGAATGTCGTACGTCACCGAAAGCCGAAAGTCCTTCGTCGGCGTCGGCGGCCCCAGCTTCACCACCCGCGACGGCACTTCATCTTTCTTCCCTTGCTTGCGCAGCCCCAGCCGGCCAAATGTCGTCGCATCCTGAAACCCCACCGCGGACGCATGATTCCAGGAACTCCACTCCTCCAGCGGCGGCGAGTACCGCACCACGTTAAACCCACACACATCCCCGGCCCGAAATACATCACTCACCGAGAACCACGCAAACAGCCAATACAACCGATGCGTCCGGCTCTCCGTATCCGTCTCCCATTCATGCCGCTTAAGCGACACCGGCGAAAACACCGTCGACGCCGCCTGCGCATAAGGCGAATGATGAAACGTCTGCACGCTCCCGTCAGGCCCAAAGCAAAACTGCGCCCAACCCAACTCATCATTCCACGGCGCAAAAAACATCTCGATGCTGTTTCGGTTCGGCATCGGGCTGGTCGTGTGCCGTGTCGTCGGGGCAAATGATTCCAGCACCGCCACCGCGATCATCAACTCATCGCCGTTGCGATACGCCTTAAACAATGTCTGATCCCGCGCCGGTGCTGGCGTTGCCGGCAGCGTGAATCGCTCGTTGACACTTTCATGCTTAAGAATCTCCGCCTTGATCGCGCTCAAAGAGCGCTTGCCAAGGGTTTCAACCGTGCACCAGTTGTTCTGCGGGTCTTTCAGGTTGGTCATCGCTAAAACGCCTCATGATTGTCTATTGGATATCAGGAACGCATCTTAATAGATCGTTCCATACAACCATCGAAATTGCAAGTGCCCCCTTATTTTCGAATCAATCAGCTTCTGAATTTCCAGTCAAACGCAATCGGATACGAGTTGAACCGGCCGTCAGGAAAGAATTCCACAACGCCGTAAGTCGTGGCGAATCCCTGTGTCGACCCTCCCCACTTGTTGCCGGAAATCGCGCCATGCGTGATATACGCCGTGCCCTTGTAGTCCACCCGCTCCACCATATGCGTGTGCCCGGCCAGACACACCTTCACCTTGCCAGAAGCCGAAATCGCATCCGAAAGCCGTTTGGCATCCGTGCACTGCAAAAAGAACGGCGTGAATAACCCTTCCTCATGCTCCGGCCGATTCAGATAAAGCCCCGCAGCCACCGAAAGAATCGGCACATGCGTCACCACGCACACCGGCATGTCCTTGGTCGCTTTGGCCAACTGCTCCTTGAACCACTCGTACTGCTTATCCGCAGACCGGCACGTGAAGGTGTCCTTGCGCTGCTGCACCGTGTCCAGCACGATGAATCGCCAGCCTGATTTATCAAACACCCTGCACGGGTCAGGCAGCGCCAGTTCTTTAAGCGCCAGGTTCTTGCCGAAATCCGGATCGTTCTTTTTCGCGCCGGACTTGACCAGGTCCCACCCGTAGATGTCATGGTTACCCACCACGTGCTCCACCGGCCATGTGCAGTGCGTTTTCATCACGCCCCGCCACAGATCCCAGTTTTCCTGGGTGGTATTCTTGTCCACAGTCATGCCTTCAAAGACGCAATCCCCGGTATTAAGCACCCAATCAATGGGGCCCCCGTGCGCCTTGGCGTGGATAAGAGCCTGGGCAAAGCCTTTGTCGCCTTCAAGGGCGCGCTGAACATGCATATCGCTGATATGAAGCACGCGCATGGGTCGTAACTCACTAGCTGGGGGCGGAACATTCGACTTGGAACCATCCTGGGAAATGTCGGCCGCAGGGAGAATTCCCGTTGCCGTCAGCCCCACACCAACCCCCAGCGCCTTGGTGAACTGCCTGCGAGATAAACGAACGTCACGCACATAATTCTCCATTGGGATTGTGACTGATGCAACTAAGTCACGATGCTCCTCTGGACATGTGAGCTATCCACAAGCCCTGTAAAGACTCTGAATCTCATTCACACCAACCGATTCCCCGCGCCTGACTCTTACCGTTTGATCAGCACCGCGGTAATCGAAGCCAGTTGCAGCACAATCGCGCACGCCACCCACCGAGTAAAAGCCTCACCTCCGTGAAACAACCCACCCGCCAGCAGAATAATCGAAAGCATCTGAAGCACCAGCCCGATGATGGTGGAGAAGCTCATCTCCGTCACCACCTCTTTGCTGGACCGGATCTCATGGAGAATCTGCCTCAGGCTCGACTCCATGCGTTGAAACTGCACCTCCACAGGCGGCAGCTTTTCGATCTCCGGCACATCAATCGGCTCCACTTCTGGCTCGGCCGACACCGGCGCCGCCGCAACCGGGGCTGGCGCAGGCTTCACGGCAGCCTTGGGCGTGGCAGGCGCAGCAGATCTCACCGCAGGCTTAGGCACGGCCGCAACCGGCACCGGCGTGGGTTCTGGCTCAGGCTCGGGGTCCGGTTCGGCCGCCTTGTCATCCTCCCGATGCGCAAACACAGTCTCTTCTTCTTTGAGTTCCGGCTCCGGCTTTTCATGAATCACAACCGGCTCATGCTCATCATCCGAATTGTCTTCAAGCTCTGGCATGGGGATCAGCATCGGCTCGCGCTCCACGGCGGCGGGCGTCGCGGGCTCCGCAGCTTTCACCGACACGGGCTCAGGCTCCACGGCAATGGGCGTCGCCACCGGCTCAGGCTCAACAGGTGCAGTAGGCTGCTGTACGGCAACCGCGATGGATTCCGGCTCTGCCGGAGGCGTAACCGGCGCAGGCGCTTCCTGTGCAGGCTCCGCCACCGGCGGGGGCTCAATCATCGCTCCGGTAAACAACGGCGTAGGCGCCTCGCCCTGGAGTTGCGGTTTGGGCCTTGTATCACCCGCGGTGATCTTCCTTCCAAAACGGTCACGCACCACCCGCTCTTCGGGAAAGTCCGGGCGGCGCTGCTGGGCAATCACACGCACCGCTTCCACCAGCGATCTCGCCGTGAAATACGGCCCGTCGGTCTCCTTGGCCACCAGCGCCCGCGTCTGCTGAATGAAAATCTCCTCCAGCTTCAGCGGAATCATGTCCTCCGCCTTGGAGGTCAGCAGCATCGTGCGCACGCCGCCGGCGTAACCCGTCTTCACATCAGCAGGATCGGTGCTGATGATCCAGCTTGCCGTCAGGTCGATGTCCAGGTCCTTCGCAGCCTGGGCGATCATTCCCGGGTTGGGCTTGCGCCACGGATGATCCTTGCGATAGCGTTCCAAAATCGCGTCCGGATGAAACGGGCAGTAATAAAACCGGTCGATCGATGTCCCGGAGATATTGCCGATCTGCTCATTGATCTTCATGTGCACGGCGTCTGCGGCCTGTTCCGTGTACCGGCCGTTGGCGATGCCGTCCTGGTTGGTCACCACAATGATCTTGTACCCCAGGCCACGCAGCGACGCGATGGCCGATGGCACCCCCTGTAGCAGCCTCACCTGTGAAGGGTCCGCCACATCGCCATCTGCATAAATAAGGGTGTTGTCCCGGTCAAGGAAAATCGCGGCGTTCATGCTCGGCTCCGTCCGTGGTTTGGAGGCTGGAAGTTCCGTCTCCCTGCCTTGATTGTTTCAATCCATACGTCTCAGGTTAAACGCATTTCGTGTCCCAGTTTCGCTTCACTTCCTGCACCGCCTGGTTGATGGCGGCCTCCAGCGAATCGTTCACGATGAACACATCATAAACACCGCAGGCTTTGGCTTGTGAAATTTCTTCTTTGGCCTTTGCGAATCTCCGCTGAATCACGTCTTCCGCTTCGCGTCCCCGGGCGCGCAGTCTCTCCAGCAGAATCGATTCCGTAGGCGGCAGCACAAACACCCCAAACGCGTCCGGCAGCAGCTTTTTCACCTGGATCGCCCCCTTCACGTCAATCTCCAGGATCATCAGCCGACCCTCAGCCAGCGCCTTGTCCACCGGCGCCCGCGGGGTGCCGTAAAAATTCCCGAAAACTTCCGCCCACTCCAGCAATTGCCCTTCATCGCGAAGTTTGATGAACTGCTCTTTGTCGATGAAGTGGTAGTCCACGCCGTCCCGATCCTTGGGCCCCTTGGGCCGGGTGGTGACCGAAACGCTGAATTCCCCGCCCAGTTGTTGCTCCACCTGCCGGGTGATCGTGGTTTTGCCCACGCCCGAAGGGCCGGAGATGACAAGCAGCACGCCAGACTTTTTCTGAGTCCCATCCATGGGTGATCTTCGTTCCTGTGTTAAGCGACGTTCTTCTTGGATTCAGTCTGGCCCGAGGCGCTGCTCACCAGGATCAGCGCCGCCATCCGGACAGCCAGCCCGTGCGACACTTGATCCAGAATCGCGCTGGAAGCCCCGTCGGCCACTTCTGAGTCGATCTCGATGCCCCGGTTGATCGGGCCCGGGTGCATTACCAGCACGCCTTTCTTGGCCCGGGCAAATCGCCTGGGGTTGAGCCCAAACAACGCCGCATACTCCCGCACGCTGGGAAACATCGGGCTCGTCAGCCGTTCAAATTGCACCCGGAGCATGTTCACCACATCCACTTTGGGCAGCACATCGTCCACCTGATTGGAAAGCTCGCATCCCAGGTCTGCCAGCCCCTTGGGCAGCAGCGTAGGCGGGCCCACCAGCACCACCTTGGCCCCAAGTTTCGTCAGCCCATGAATGTTCGATCTCGCCACCCGGCTGTGCTGGATATCCCCCACGATGGCCACGCTCAGGCCTGAAAGATCGAAGTCTTCCATCCGCTTAAACCGCTTGGCGATGGTGTAGATGTCCAAAAGGCCCTGCGTCGGGTGCTCATGCTGCCCGTCGCCGGCGTTCACCACGCTGCAGTTCACGCTCCGTGCCAGGTGATGGCATGCGCCCGACGACTGGTGCCGGCAGACGATCACATCCACCCCCATCGCCTCGATGTTTCTCGCCGTATCCCGCAGGGTTTCGCCCTTGGACGCGCTGGAGCCTTTGGCCGTGATGTCCAGCACATCCGCTGAAAGCCGGCTTGCCGCCAGGTTAAAGCTCGTCCGGGTTCGGGTGGAATCCTCGTAAAACAGGTTCACCACCACCTTGCCGTGAAGCGTCGCTGCTTTCTTCACGCTCCGGGTGCTGATGGCTTCCTGCCCCCGGGCTGTTTTAAGCAGGTGGACAATATCCTCCCGCGAAAGGTACTCAAGGCCCAGGAGATGCTTGTGCTTCCATGCGTACTGGCTGCTGGTCATGGGCATAATCGTACCCCATCTTGCAGGGTCCGGTCGAGTCCGGGAGGCCCACCACGCCATCCTCAATCAAACGGAATCTGAAAGTCCGCCCCTGAAGCGTCCTTGTCCAGATACCACACCAACCGACCGCGTGTCGGCCGCACACCGGTGATCGGCAGCTTCACCACATCCGGCCCGCCTGCCTTCACCTGCTCGTCGATCCTTTGCAGCGTCGGCAGCTTCTTGGCCCCCACGCAAAGCACCCCCACATGCCGCGCGCCGTTGATCAGCCGGTATGTCATCGTCACCCGGTCAGGCGGCACCACCCCCGGCCCGTCATTATTGATCACCCAGCGCACGTTCTCATTGAGCCCGCGGGATCCCGGAAACAGCGACGCCGTATGCCCATCATCACCCATGCCCAGCAGCACAAAATCCAATATCGGCTCAACACCGTTCTCAAACGTGCCGATCAATTCCCGCTCATACGCATGGCCCGGGTCGGCATCGTCCACCGCCACTGGGTGTTTGTTACGGCTCTTCATCGGCACATGATCCAGCAGAGACTCCGCAATCATTTTGTAATTGCTTTTCTCATGGGTCAGCGGCACCCGGCGTTCATCCACCAGCCACACGTGGGTTTTTTCCCAGGGCAGCATCCGGAATTTCGGGTCCGTCACCAGCCGGATGTAAAACGGCTCGGGGGTCCCCCCGCCAGACAGCGCCAGATGAAACACCCCGCGCGTCTGTACGGCGTTCAATGCGCTTTGCACCAGCGCATCGCCCAGGGTCTCAAACAGCACATCCACATCCGGTGCGGGCTCAAGGGAGCCCCAAAGCGAAAGAGCCTGATTCATTTTCATGCATCCAAAAGTGTCGTCTCAAAAGCCGCGACGTACTTTTACCCGATCTTCACATTCAGCGGCACCGTTTTGCCTGCCGGTATCGCGGCAGGCACTGGCTCATGCGCATGCACCGGTGCCGTGGCCTGATGCGTGCTGGCCTTATGCGTCCCCAGTTTTCCCAGAAACAGCCGGAGCATGTTGGGCGTATCCGGCTCGTCCCGGTCGCCCGCGCCGTATCCCACCTTTTCATAGGTCATCGAAGGCATGGGGCCATACGTTTCACAAAGCCCCGCGAGAATGGCCGCGCCTGTCGGCGTCACCAGTTCCACGCGCTTATCGATGCCGATCACTGGCTTGTTGCGCAAAAGCAGCGCCGTCGCGGGCGCCGGCAGCGGCATCTTCCCATGGTCGCAGCGCACATACCCATGCGTCACGGGAATCGGCCCGCACGACAGGCTCGTCACATCCAACAGGTCCAGCGCCACCGCGGCCCCCAGCATGTCGATCATCGAATCGATCCCCCCCACTTCGTGGAAATGCACATCGCTGATGCGCTTGCCATGCACCGTTGCCTCCGCATCGGCCAGGGCGTTGACGATCTTCCTCGCCCACCCTTTGGCCCGGTCGCTGGCCTGCAGGCCTTCCACGATCCCCAGCATGTCCCGGTAATGCACATGATGATGGTGGTGATGGTGCCCCTGTCCATGATCGTGTCCATGGTCATGGTTGCACGTGGCTTCCTTCACATGCACCTTAAAGTCGATCCCCGTCACCCCGCAGCGCATGGTTTTTTCTGCACTCAGCGCGTATTCCTGTTCCTTGCCGGTATTTTTGAAGGCTTTTTTAATCTCCTCCAGCGGCAGGCCAAGATCGATCATTGCGCCCAGAAACATGTCTCCCGCGATGCCGGAGAAAGGGTCGATGTGGAGATGTTTTCCCATTTGTCTGCTTTCGAGATTACGAAAAAGATGAACGCTCAATCATAGCCTGTCGTAGTCTTCATAAGATATGTCACAAGTGATGCGACACGGATGTGAGGCATGTGTCTCGCCGCGCGCCGAGCCCGGCCATATTCCCCAGTCACAACTGTTTGCAAGAATAAAGGTCCAGTCAGATGAGCCAATCCAACGGTCAGCCCCCCAATCAACACGATTCCGCCGGTTTCCCCCCGCCGCCCCCTCCGCCGCCGGGGTATTACCAGCAGCAGTACGCTCCCCCGCCGCCTCCCGCCGAGCGCAAAAGCATCCTCGGCTGGGCCGGACGCGCCTTGGGCGGGCTCCTGGTCAGTGTGCTCATGTTCTCCGTCGTGTTGAACGTCTATTTCTTCCTGCTCTTTGCCTCTCAGCTTCAGGGCTCCACCATTGAGTCCACCTACCAGAGCGGCGACCGCGCCAACAAAATCGTCATCCTCCCCGTCAAGGGCGCCATCGATGACGACACCGCCCTCTTCATGATCGCCGCCATCCGCGATCTTAAAGAAGCGCCCCCCAAGGCCATCGTTCTCCGGATCGATTCCCCCGGCGGCGGCGTCGCCCCCTCCGACCGCATCTATCACGAACTCAAAAAGTTCAAGGCCCAGAACCCCACCGTCCCCATCATCGCCAGCTACGGCTCCCTGGCTGCCTCAGGCGGATATTACGTCTCTGCCCAGGCAGACGAAATCTTCGCCGAGCCCACCACCATCACCGGCAGCATCGGCGTCATCGCCCAGGCCTTCACCGTCCAGGACCTGATGCAGAAAATCGGCGTCACACCTGAAATCGTCGTCGCCACCAAGTCCGACAAGAAAGACACGCTCAGCCCCTTCCGTGCCTGGACCGAAAGCGACCGCAGCATCCTCCGCGGCATCCTTGATAACACCCACACCCGCTTCATCGACATCGTGTTCGACGGCCGCAAAGCCCACCTCACCCGCGATCAAGTGGAAAGGCTCGCCACCGGCGCTGTCTTCACCACCTCCCAGGCCATCTCCAACAAACTCGTCGACACCGAAGGCTACCTTGAAGACGCCATCGAAGCCGCCAAGAAAAAGGCCAACATCGGCGCCAACATCAAGCCCATGATCGTCTCCATCCACCCCGCCCGTCACGGCGGACTCCTGGGCCTCATCTCCGGCTCCGCCGCCGATGCGCCCCAGAAAATCACCGGCGAACAGATCCGCAAAGTCATGGGCGAGCTCTCCGTCCCCCAGCTCCAGTTCACCCTCCAGCAATAACACCTCGCTTCCGGCATCCCAACAAAAAACGCCCGGCATCGCCGGGCGTTTTTTGTTTTTGCCGCTCTTTAATCCTTACGGAAAAATCCCCCGCAGCTTGTACACGCGCGCAATGTGCTCCAGCGACGAGATATACGCCGCCGTGCGCATGTCGCACCCGTACCGGGCCGCGGAGCTCTTCACCAGACCCGCGGCCACGTGCATGATTCTTCTGAGCTCAATATCAATCACTTCCGCAGACCATGTCTCCGCCTGCCGGTTCTGCTTCCATTCCAGATAACTCACCGTCACACCGCCGGAGTTGCACAAGATGGCCGGCAGCACGCCCACACCCCGGGCCAGAAGCGCGCGCTCCGCCTCGGGCATGGTCGGCGCGTTGGCGGCCTCCACCAGCACTTTGCAGTCCAGCATGCTCGCCGTGCGCATATCGATCATCTGTTCCAGCGCTGCGGGAATGAACAAATCCACCTTCGTCTTATAAAACGTGTCGCGGTCGATGCTCTCCGCCCCGGGGAAGCCTGACACGCCGCCGGACGTCCGAACGTAGTCCGATAGCGCCTGCGCATCGATTCCCGCGGGGTTGATGATGCTTCCTGTATGGTCAGACACGGCCAGCATCTTCGCGCCTTTTTGCGCCAGCAGCCGGCCCGCCCACGACCCCACGTTCCCATACCCCACCAGGCTGAATGTGCACTGGCCGATCGCCAGTTTCATGCTCGGCAGCAGTTCCTCCAGCACATACACCAGCCCTTGCCCTGTCGCTTTGTCCCTCCCGTGAGACCCGCCAAACTCCAGGGGTTTGCCCGTCACCACGCCCTGCCCGCCGGTCACATGCTGGCCCTTGTCGAACATGATGAACGTATCCGCCATCCAGGCCATCGTTTGCGCATTGGTCCCCACGTCCGGCGCGGGAATGTCGTAGTCGGGCCCGATGTTCCTTCCCAGCGCCGTGGTGAAGCGCCGGGTCATGCGCATCAGCTCATCCTGCGAGAGCGACCTGGGGTCTACCTGCACACCCCCTTTGGCCCCGCCAAACGGCAGACGTGCCAGGGAGCATTTCATTGTCATCAATACCGCCAGCGACTTCACATCATCCAGCGCCACATTCTGGTGATACCGGATGCCGCCTTTGTACGGCCCGAGAATGTTGTTGTGCTGAACCCGGTATCCCTTGAACAGCTTGAACTCACCGTTGTCCATCCGAGCCGGAAAATGGACCATGATCTCCGACTTGGGCTGCGAGATCATCAACTGCAGATGGTGCGGCAACTCCAGTATTTCCGCAGCATGGAGCACGCTGGTGATGGTCTGGTGATAAAGGCTGGCAGGATCGTAACGAAAGCCAAGCTCATTGAGGATGGCGGAGCCGCTGACACTCGACATGGATGTATCTCCGGGCGTGGGGGAACCTTACGAACGCCTGTCCATATCCTAGCCAGCATAACCATCCAAAACGAGACGCGGGGCTTATCGCGGCTCGCTTGCCACCCTGCGCAGCGCCTGGGCGTATTCATTGCCGCCAAGGTTGTCGGCCAGCTTGTTGAGCTGATCCACGGTGATGAATCCCATCCGGTAAGCGATTTCTTCCGGTGAGCACACCATGTACCCCATGCGCTCCTCGATCGCCTGCACAAACTGCGACGCCTGCAGCAGTGATTCATGTGTACCCGCGTCCAGCCACGCCGTGCCGCGGCCAAGTGTCTGCACCTTCAATTGCCCTTTGGCCATGTACACCCGGTTCAAATCAGTGATCTCCAGTTCCCCGCGCTTGGAGGGCTTGAGATTACTGGCGATGTCGCACACCTGGTTGTCATAGAAATACATGCCCGGCACCGCAAAGTTCGACTTGGGCTTGGCGGGCTTCTCTTCGATCGAAATAGCCCGTCCCGTCGCGTCGAACTCCACAACGCCGAACCGTTCCGGGTCTCGCACGCCGTAGGCGAAAATCGTCGCGCCATCCTGCGTCATCGCCGCCGCCCGAATGCTTTCCGAGAGCCTCGCCCCGTGAAAAATGTTGTCGCCCAGAATCAGGCACGCCGGCTTGCCGTCCACGAACTTTTTGCCGATCACAAATGCCTCGGCCAGCCCATTGGGCTTGGCCTGCTCGGCGTATTCAAACCGGCATCCCCACTGCTCACCGGTCCCCAACAGCCTTTTGTAGAGCGGGAGGTCCTCAGGCGTGCTGATGAGCATGATTTCACGAATCCCCGCCAGCATGATGGTGCCCAGGGGGTAATAGATCATCGGTTTGTTGTAGACCGGCAAAAGTTGCTTGCTGATCGCCAGTGTCAAAGGATAGAGCCGGGTGCCTTTACCGCCAGCCAAAATGATGCCTCTCATCCCTGATTCTCCTGATATGAAGTTGAGTCGGTCTCTCTTGTATGCCAAGTGTCCGGCATGCCTTATGACGTGTCCAGCACGGCCCGTCAAAGTGGACGGGGTGTGTAAATCAGACCTCACGCAATCTTATTGAAAAAAAAGTTCTTGACTTTGTTGCACAGGGATGTTTAGGCCTCATACTCTAAAGTGGGAGTTCAAGAGGGTTGGCATATTCGCCACGCGTCGCTGGCGAATTATTTCGTTTTTCACTTTTTCCTGAACAAACACAGGGAAGGCTCTACAAATGATGAAGAATCTCAAAATCGCTGCTTTGGTCGTCGCTCTCGGCTTCGCTGCCGGCTGCTACTCTTTCGGCACTGACTACAACGAAACCGCTGCTTCCGAAATCAAGGTCGGCCAGACCACCGAAAGCGAACTGGTCTCCAAGCTCGGCCAGCCCAACTACACCACCACCAACAGCGACGGCAGCAAGGTCCTCACCTGGTCCTACGTCACTGGCAACAACTTCATCGTCTCCAGCGACAACAAGAGCAAGACCCTGGAAGTCACCGTGTTCAACGGCAAGGCAACCAATGTCCGCAGCACTTTCTCTGCCAACTTCCACGACGACAAGAAGTAATCAATGTTGACAACCCTGCGAGCCTAAAAACTCTCAGGCCAACATGGTTCCAAAACTGCAACGCCGTCCCCACAAGGACGGCGTTGTTCGTTTCACATCTCAATTCGCACAGCTTTATCTTCTCTTGCTGGAAATCCTCTAAATTATTCTCAACCCTCTAAATCCCAGTCAAAAAAATCTGCTCTTTTCCGCTCTTCTCTTCCTTCGTGTCTTCGTGTCTTAGCAGTTAACTCTTCCCTCCTCTTTCAATCCTCATCATCATCGAAAAGCTTCTTCTTGCGCGTCTCGCCAAACGGGTCCTTGGGCTTTCGCGCCTTGAGCACCATCTCCGCCAGCGGCACATCCGAAGGCAGTGTGATCTTCAAATTCGTCGGCTCTCCCTCCACCAGATGCACGAGCTCGCCCAGCGCCTCCACAAGCCCGGCGTCATCCGTAATGCCCTTGCCCGTCAGTTTGCCATCGGTGATCTGCTTGTACGCCCGCTTAAGCAGCCCAATCTCAAACACCTGAGGCGTCTGCACCTCAAACAGCCGGGTCCGGTCCACGGTCTCCGTCACCTTGTGGATCTTCGCCGCCGGCACGCCTGGCTCAGGCGCAAAAATCGCATCAAGCGGGTCTGCACTCTTGGGCGACGCCACCAGTTCCGCACGCTTAAGCGTCCCAGCCACCGGCTGCCCGGGAATCACCGCCGGATACGCCTTGGCTGCGTTGAACACCCGATCAATCAACTCCGGGCTCGTCAGCGGCCGTGCAGCATCATGCACCGCCACATGCGTAATCCCGTCGGATACCTTCTCCAGCGCCCGCAGCACAGTCTCCCACCGCTCGGCCACCCCGCCGGGCACGATGCGCACGCTGTGCAGATCCAGCCGATCGGCATATTTGAACTTAAACGCTTCCACACCGTCGGGGTTCACCGCCAGCAGGGTTTCCTGCACTTCCAATCGGCTTTGGAACAACTCTACGCTGTGCAGGAAAACAGGCTTCCGCAGTAATTCAAGCTCGATCTTCGATTTGCCTGAATCGCTCTGGCCCTGAGTCAACGCCTGATTGAACCGCCGGCTGACCCCGGCGGCAGGAATGATCACCGCAATACGCATGAATCCGATCCTTCATACAGCCCCTCATGGAGCCTTGCTGAAACTTCGTTCCAACCCCCTCTCCCTCAATGGAGAGGGCTGGGGTGAGGGCCGTCACCGGATGAAGAAAAAGCCTCTCCACCACCCACCGACGGCCCTCACCAGCCGAAAACTCAACCGCCTTTACTTCACAACCAGCGCCACCGGCAGCAGCGTCAGCACATGCTCTTCAGACAGCAGCATCATGCCCGTCGCCACCGGAGAAACCGACCGCCACGCCTGCTCACCCAGAATCTGGCGTGCCAGCATCACCGGCGCCTTGGCCATGGCCTGGTCCTGCGGCGCACCGTCGGCGGCAGCCAGGTTGTGCAGCAAATTGTCAAAGAACTCGCCCAGCGTCATCGGCGCCGGCCATTCGATCACGTCGTAGCTGCCCGTCGCCAGTGAAAGCTGCTTGGCCATGTCGTCCACAGCGGTCGACAAGCCCCCCACCTTAT
Organism: uncultured Phycisphaeraceae bacterium; assembly: GCA_964542875.1. Taxonomy (GTDB): domain Bacteria; phylum Planctomycetota; class Phycisphaerae; order Phycisphaerales; family Phycisphaeraceae; genus CAZGOM01. The sequence continues at coordinate 6,657 of CAZIWA010000101.1, read as the reverse complement.
CGGCCATGCCGTTTGCCACAGCCTGATTGCCCGAGAACAACCGGCCCTGGGCCACATCGTCGATGTTGGCGATCTTCGTGCCGCGCCCGGCCTTCACGCGATCCAGAAACGTGTTGTACGTCCGCTGCATCGCTGCCTTGAGCATCTCAGTCTGCGCCGGGGTAAACCCGGTCACGCTGTTGAAGATGTCCGCATTGGGCCCGCGGCTGCGCCGGTGCACGTTCACACCCAGCTTTTCATACAGCCCGCCGAGCGTCACTTTACCGCCCACCACACCGATGGACCCGACGATCGTGCTCGGCAGCACGTAAATCTTTTCGCCCGCGCAGGCGATGTAGTACCCGCCCGAAGCCGCCATGCCCTGCACGCTGATGAACACCGGCTTGCTCTCCTGCACTTCGCGCACGGCCTGCCAGATCACTTCGCTGGCCAGTGCGGACCCGCCTGGCGAGTTGATCCGAATCACCACGCCCACGATCATCGGCTCGTTCTTGGCTTCGATCAGCGCTTCTTCCAGGCTTTGACTGCCGATGGAAGGCTCGTCAAACAAGCCCGCCCGCATATGGCCCTGGCTCCTGCCGGAGCCGATGGCGCCCTGCGCCATCACCACCGCGATGGAGTTGCGCGCCACGGTCTTGGGCCGCGGCTGCATCAGCATCTGCATCATGGCGAAGGGGCTTTCGGGCTGTTGCCCCGCGGACTTCTTTTCCAGAAGGTCAAAGTATTCGAATTCCGCGCCAAACACGTTCTCCGTCTCTTCCACCATGCCCCGGTCCACGACGGCGTCGACCCACTTTTCCTTCGCATATTCGTCGGAAGACATCTTCCAGCATTCACCGAAGAACTTTTCGACTTCTTCCGGCTTCTTCTTACGGATCAGTGCCACGCGCTGCACAAACTGGCTGTACATGTCGTCCAGCACGCCGTCGATGGTTTTGCTCCATTCAGGCGAAGGCCCTGTCCGGGTCATCGGTTCTTCCGCGCCCTTGAACTTGCCGATCTGAATGAAGTCCGCCTTGGCGCCTACTTTTTCAAACAATCCCGCCAGGTACATTTCTTCCATGCTCAGCCCGGTGATCCCGATTTCCCCGTTCTTCAAAATCGTGATCCGGTCCGCATACGTCGCCAGCAGATAGGTCGGCAGGTCATAGGCTTCCGCGAACACGATCACGCGCTTGCCTGTCACCCGAAAGGCCGTCAAAGCCCGCCCGAGCTCTTCAACCTGCGACATCCCCAATTGCGGCTGATTCAGGTAGATAACAGCGCCGGTAACGGTCTTATCGCGCGAAAGCTCCGCCAGCCGGTTGACGATCCGCCTCATGGATTTGGGACCCTCATCCGTCGGCAGCAGCCGAAACGAAGGCGGTCCATCCGGCAAGCTCTTATCCAGTTCCAGCCACGCGACTTTCTTTGCCGCTTTCTTATTGGCCCGCCGGGCCTTGCCCCCCGCCGCAGGTTGCTGCCCCGGGGCCGCCTGCCCGCCCGGGGCCGGGGCCTCCGGCGCGGCATTGTTGGGCGCCAGCGGATCATTCTTATCCGCGTTTTCTTTCTTTTTCTGGTCGACTTGCGCCTTGCTCAACGTCAGGAGCGATCCGCCTTCCGGACCTCCATCCCCAAACGCCACCGGCCCAAGCCCCATCGTCGCAAGCAGGCAAACAAACGCCGCCGACCTGCCAACCCCCATCATCTTGCTTTTAGCCATCGTCAATTTCTTTCTTCAATAGTTGAGTACCCGGAGTACGCCGGGATTGTATCCAGCCCATTACGCCGGGGCGAAACCCAAGCCTTTAAAACGTGCTCATAACGATGTCTGATGCGCCCGTCCGCACTTTATTATTCGGTTTTTTGATAACAGTTATGGTGCCTGTCGACACTGAGCTTTATGACCATTTAATCATTCCCCTATTGGATCTATAACCCCATGAAAACCCGCTCAGTAGCATTTACTTTGGTAGAACTCCTCGTCGTCGTCGCGATCATCGCCGCCCTTGCATCCATGATGCTTCCTGCTGTTCAACAGGCACGCGACCATGCCAGAACCGTTCAATGCCTTTCTTCCCTGCGCCAGATCTATGTGCTGACCATGGTCTATCGCAACGATAACAATCAGTTCTACCCCGCCAACCACACCTACCGTTACGCCAATTCCGGGCTTCCTCCCTTTGACAGCAATTTCGGCTTCTCGATCCTGCCTTACCTCCCTCAGGGCATGAACAAAATCACCAATGCCTCAGGCGCATTCACCTCCACTCCGCGCACCAACATGCTCATGTGCCCGGGCACCCAATTCATCCCCAAATCTTCCGGCGTCTCCATGACCACCGACATCTACCCCTACCTCATGGGCGGCGGCAACGGTCTTGTCCTCAACTACACCACCGCCATGCAATTCGGCGGCGGCAATGACCCACTCTGGACCGATCCGCTCGACCGCGCCCGCTACACCATGAAGCGTGAACTCAAACAAAAATACGCCATCGCCTACCTCGGCGAAATCAAAGGCAACGACCCCTACTTCCTCTACACCGGCGGCGGAAACGCCATTCATAACCACTACAACTTCACCGGCACTAACATCATCTTCACCGACGGCAAAGCCAACACCTTCCGTGAATCCCTCATCCTCGCCAAAGCACGCCCCGTCACCGACCCGCTGCGTCTGGACGTCTGGTAACCAGCCTTATAAACAGAACATTTGAACACCCCTCTTGCTCCTTCCGATCCTCTTCATCCATCAGGGAGAAGACCGGTCAAGGGCGTTCTTTGCATGGATTATCCAAAGGCGGCAACACCCCTTGAGCATCAGGGATTCCCTGATGCGTAAATTCATGGAACGCAAACCGCACCACCAGCATCTGAGTAACGTATTATGCTCGGCGTAGTTGCGCTTGGCATTTGTTGTTTCAACAATTTACGGTCTTGCAGTTCTGACTCCAGATGAAAGCTTTGCGCTGATGGGATGCTCGCTCTTCTCCCCTCTTGGCTCTCTTTGCCAAGGGACTGACACTCGCTCCGCACCTCTCCCGTACCGGGCGTGTGCTCTGCTTTTCCCCCTCCTCCTCGCGCTTGTTTTCCTCGCCGGCTGCAAGGTTGATCAGGAAAAAGAAGTCCAGCGTTACAAAGACGTCACCCAGACCGCTACCACCCAGCCCGGCGTGTATCACGCCGGCCAGCCGCTGCCTTTGTCCCTCGCACTCTCTCTGGCCAATACGCAAAACGAAGAGATCGCCGAACGTGGCGAAGACTACCTCCAGGCCTATTACGAAAAAGACAAGGCCTTTGCCGCATTCCTCCCCACCTTCGACCTTGCCGCCACATACTTCCGCCGCCAGCGCGCCTCGGGCGTCTCGGGCAACGAGGTTGCCGACATCTCCGTCCCAGGCCGCATCAATGTCTTCCGCGGCTTCAGCGATAAATACCGGTTCGACGCCGCCAACCTCACCATTGAGGAACGCCGCCATCTCCTGCGCGACTTTCAGCAGCAGCTCCTGCTCTACGTCGCCGTCACTTACTATCAGATTCTCCAGGCTGAAAGCTCCGCCCAGGTCTTAAACCAGTCGCTGGAGTTGCAGACCGCACGCGTCCGTGATGTCCGCGCACGTGAGCAGGCCGGCCTTGCCCGGCTGCTGGACGTCGCCCAGACGCAGGCGCAGGTTTCCGCCACCCAGGTCGGCCTCATTCAAGCCCTCAATGCCGCGAAGAATGGTCGATCCCTGCTGGGCTACCTCATCGGTCAGCCCATCGAAAACAGCCCCCTCATCGACGATCTGACCCCGCCTCAAACCCTCCCGCCGATCCTTGAATTCCAGACCTCCGCTTCCGTCTGCCGTGAAGACCTCGTCGCCATCCTCAACCGTATTGAAGCACGCAGAAACCTCGTCGAAGCGGAATTCGGCCGCTACTACCCCAGCGTTACGCTCAACTTTGAAGCCTTCCTCTTCAAGCAGAGCGAACCCACCGTCAGCCGCTGGGCCGCACTGGTTGAAGCAAACATGCCCATCTTCACCGCCGGCATCATTGAGGCCGATATCAAGATCGCCTGGTCGGAATTCCGTAAAGCCGTCCTCACCGAAACCAACCTCCGTCGAAAAATCATGTCGGATATTCAAACCACCTTCGACGACGTAAACGACGCCGCTCAGGCCATTGTTCAGCTGCGGGTACAGGAAAACGCCGCCCAACTCGCCCTCGACCAATCCACCGCAGCCTACAAAGTCGGCCTCGCCACCAACCTCGAACAGCTCATCGCCCAGGACCAGCTCTTAAGCGCCCAGCTCGGCATCAACAACACCGAATACGACCGCAAACAGTTTTATCTCACCCTTTGGCGTCTCTCGGGCCAATCCGTCCCCCGGCTCATCGACCGCTCAGGCGCCATCCTCTTTGAGTACCCCGCCACCCAGCCTTCCGCCACCCAGCCAGCCCAGACTCAATCAGCTCCACAACCCACTTTGCCCCCAACACCCACCCAGGACGCGCTCTAGACCATGGCCAGCCTTTCGAACATCTCGATCAAGCGGCCGGTCTTCACAGCAATGATGATCCTGGCCATGGTCGTCGTCGGCGCCGTCAGCTACACCAAGCTCGGTGTTGACCGGCTTCCTTCCGTCGACCTTCCCGTCGTCAGCATCCGCACCACGCTTCCCGGCGCCACGCCCGAAGAAGTCGAAAGCGAACTCACCGAGCGCATCGAAGAAGTCGTCAACACCGTCGAAGGCATTGATGAACTCCGCTCCATCTCCGGCCCCGGCGCTTCGGTCGTCATCGCCACCTTCAACCTCAGCCGCAACATCGACGTCGCCACCCAGGATGTGCGTGACCGCGTCGCCACCATCATCAACCGCCTGCCCGACGATGCCACCACCCCCACCATCGTCAAAGCCGACAACGATTCCGAGCCCGTCATCACCCTCGCCCTCTCCAGCGATCGCCCCATACGGGAGCTTACCGAGCTGGCCGAGCAGGTCGCCAAAGTGGAGCTCGAACGCTCCACCGGTGTAGGCGAAGTCGTCGTCATCGGCGGCAAACGCAGAACCATCAACATCTGGATGGATGTCAAGCGCCTTGCCGCTTACAACCTCCCCATCTCCTCTGTCCGTGAAGCCATTCTCCGCAACAACACCGACGCTCCAGGCGGCAACCTCACCGCGTCCGATAGGGAACAATCCGTCCGCACCCTCGGCCGCCTTCAAGACCCCGCAGCCTTTAACGAAATCGTCATCGCCAACATCAACGGCACGCCCATCAAGCTCAAGGATGTCGGCTCCGCGGAAGACGGCATCGCCGAGCCGCGCAGCCTCGCCCGTTTGAACGGTACTCAAACCGTCTCTCTGTCCATCCAGCGTCAGTCCGGCGCAAACACCATCGAAGTCATCGAAGGCGTTAAATCCAAGCTGGATATCATCCGCGCCCAGCTCCCCGCGGACGTCCAGCTCGTCATCCTGCGTGACCAATCCAACTACATCTACGCCGCGCTTCACGAAATCAAACTCCACCTCGTTTTAGGCAGTCTATTGGCCTGCGCCGTCGTGCTCCTCTTCATGCGCGACTGGCGTGCCACCATCATCGCCAGCGTCGCCATTCCCGCGTCCGTCATCGCCACCTTCGGCATGATGTGGCTGCTGGACTTCACCTTAAACAGCGTCACCATGCTGGCCCTGGTGCTCATGGTCGGCGTTGTCATTGACGACGCCATCGTCGTTCTGGAAAACATTTTCCGTTACATCGAAGAGAAAAAGCTCACCCCCATGCAGGCGGCCAAGGAAGCCACTGAGGAAATCGCCCTCGCAGTCCTTGCCACCACGCTCAGCCTCGTTGTCATCTTCGTGCCTGTTTCGTTCATGTCCAGCATCTCGGGCCGCTTCCTCTACCAGTTCGGCATCACTGCCGCCGTCTCCGTCATGGTCAGCCTCCTGGTTTCCTTCACGCTCACCCCCATGATGAGCTCCCGGATGTTCAAATCCGGTGAATCCTCCTCTCATGGACACGACTCCAAGACAGGCTTCTACTACTACATCGACGCCGGCTACGCATGGCTCCTGAAGATCAGCATGCGCTTTCGCATCATCGTGGCCGTCATCGCCATCGCCATCATGGGCTCCTCGTACTACCTGTATCAGATGGTCCCCATGGAGTACACGCCCGGCACCGTAGACGAATCCGAATTTCAGATCGGCATCAGCGCCCCTGAAGGCACCAGCCTGGCCGCCATGGATGATGCCATGAAAGCCGTCGAAACCGAAGTTGCCTCCATCAAAGGCGTCAAGCTCCAGCTCACCACCGTCGGCGGCGGCTTCCTGGGCGGCATCAACTCCGGCAACATCTACGTCCAGCTTGAATCCTACGAAGGCCGCACCTTCTCCATCACCCGCTTCCTCAAAGCCCTCTTTAAGGGTACTCCCAGCGAAGCCTTTGAAGGCAACTACAGCCAGGCCGACGTCATGCGCCAGGTGCGCGCAAAACTGCGCAAATTCAAAGACCTCCGCGTCTCCGTCCGTTCCTTCCCCGCATTCAACATCGGCGGCGGCAACTTCGACATCAACCTCGTCATCCGCGGCCCAAACCTCGAACAGCTCGCCATCTACGGCGATGCCCTCGTCAAGCAATCCTCCACCATCGACGGCGTCGTCGATATGGACACCACCCTCCGCATGGACA
>CAZIWA010000100.1:0-21366 GCA_964542875.1 uncultured Phycisphaeraceae bacterium | reverse complement strand
TCTTGCCATGGTCAACGTGCCCGATGGTGCCAACGTTAACGTGCGGTTTTTTACGCTCAAATACACCCTTTGCCATCTTAAACTCTCCGCCTGTAAGGCTTTCGTTGTTGGACCACTATCGGCCCGGTTACATGGGTGGGTTTCACCCGACTCTTTAAAAGGCTCCCTCGCTCACACAAGCGATCCAGGGAACCTGTGCAAAACGCCGGCTTTTACACCGGCGGGCTTGAAGGGGTTTATCCCTCCAAAGCCGCCCAAGGGATTTGAACCCTCGACCTCTCCCTTACCAAGGGAGTGCTCTACCACTGAGCTAGGGCGGCAACCATTCAGACCCTTCAAGCCCTTTTACAGGCCCTTTTTTCGACACCGCCGCCAAAGCGCCGACGCAAAAAATGATGGAAGCTCCACCAAAGGAGAAACTAGGTTAGCAATCCACGTCTCTTAAGTCAAACACACACATTACGCACGGCCCCCTCCACCACCATGCCATTTACACCCCCAACTTAGCCCTTACACCCCACTTTTCCACTTCTCACTACACCGTCACCCCCGCCTCACCTTCCAGCCGAACCGACACTTAAACCACAATTCTCTCATCCAACCGTTAACATCACCCTAAAACCAATCCCCCGCTCCGGTTTGGTTTTCATCCCTCACCCGACTATCATTAGAACTAACGACCACCACGAGGCCCGAATGTCAGACCAAACCACCATCAAGCCCACTTCCCTCCAGGAACGCGTACAGGCCGTCATCAACCTGATCCGCCCCGCCGTCAAATCCGACGGCGGAGACGTCGAACTCGTTGAAATCACCAAAGACAACGTCTGCAAAATCCGCCTCCACGGCGCCTGCGTCTCATGCCCCTCCAGCTCCATCACCCTCCGAAACGGCATCGAACGCAACATCCGCGAAAAAATCCCGGAAATCACCGGTGTCGAACGTGTGCAGTAAGACGCCTCCCACACCCTTTCCCCGGGTGCCTGCTTTCGCTGCCTGATCCCATGAAAATCCATTTCTGACCAGGTTCCGATAAGAATATTGCATGCATATCGCCCGTCGCGCCGATAATCAAGGAAGAGAACACGGCATGCTTGCACTTACACGACGCATAGGTGAAGAAATCGTTATCGGCGACCCCAAGAATCCCTTGGGAACTATCCGCGTCGTCGAAATCCGCGGGGATAAAGTCAAGCTCTCCTTTGACTTCCCCACCGAAACCCAGATCAACCGCAAAGAGCTCGCCGACGAGAAAGCACGCCAAGGCTCTCTCCCCCCCGGTCAGGCACATCACCACGCCGCAGCCCCCGCCCCAGGCAACGAAGCCCCGCCCCCGCCCGCCCCGGCCCCGGAACCCAACGGCAACATCAAGCCCCCCTCCCGCCCCGCGCCCAAATAATTCCCGCCACTATTCGTGGCACTGCGATAATCTTAAAACTCTGAATGCCAGAGGCTGGTTTCTAAACCTGTCCGGAATCCCGTTGGTCACTTCCACCCCAACCCCGCCGCACTCACCCCTGCCCCTGCAAACTCACTTCCCCGTCCAACTCACAATTCGTAACTCCCCTACCGCCAATTCGGTACGTACCGCTTAAACAACTCCGTGAATTCCTCGCTCTTGCGATCCGCCATCGGCGACGCCTGCAGCAGATACATCCTCGGCGTCCGTAAATCCGGGATCGTTTTGATCGCATTCTCCAGCACCACCCATTCCGCTGGGGAAATCATCCGTGCGGCGTGCTCGACAGCCTCCGGGTCCGGCGTAAGCACCGCGATCGGCGTCGGCGAAACGCTTCCCCAGTGCTCCCCGGCAAACCCCTCGGGCCCCAGATGGTAATTGCACACCACCGGCAGTTTCATCCCCACTCGCGCCCGCCCGCCGTACGGGTCCGGCACCGTTGCAAATTGCACACCCGGAAACGACTTCCCCTGCGTCAGCGTCATCTCCGCCAGCACCGCCACAGTGAAAGGCTCCAGGCACGTCACGATCGCCGGGTTGGTCGTCCCCTTGGCATGCATGTCGTCCATGCGCCATAAAAAAGCTGCCACCAGGCCCAGCCCCGCCAGCAGCACCAGCCCGATGCACGCCCAGTGAACAAAGGCCGACAGGATCGCCACACACACCACGCCAATCACCCAATACACCACAAACGGGTTATGCCGGATGTAATGCACCTGGTCGGTCTTGGTGAACGCCGCGTTTGATCCAACAAAGCTGTCTGCCATACTCGTCTCCCCGGCGGCTGCCAAAAACGACGCCGCAGCCTCCTATTAGACCCTAAATCCACTTACTTTTCATCACCACCCGCCTTTGCCGACGGCTCTTCCAGCCACTTCACAGGCTCGATCACCTTCACGCTCTCGACATAACCCCTGAGTTCTCCAAGATGTTCCTTCACCAGCGCCTCATCATGCAGCAGCCGGGCCGCACCCGCCCGATGCTTGGCGCCCGTCAGCGTGATCAGCCCTTGGGCATTCTCATCCGTAAACAGCACCTTGCTTGCCCTGGCCCACTCAGGCTTCTGCGCCTTCAAAAGGTACGCCTTCACACCCGGCCGGGCATTGGCCCAAAACACATCTGGCATGAAGTCCATTGCATCCAGGCAGCCAAATAATCCCGACACTTCCTCTTCGGCAGCCTTAGGCAATTGCTCAAGCGTCAGCCCCATCCGTCGGCATAGCTCCCGGCGCCATTTCCATGGCAGACTCTGGCTCTCAACCATCGCGACAACAGACGCCTCTATCCTGATAGGCGACTCCGGACTGCTGACCTCCTCGATCGTCGAGGCAATCGTGAACTTTTTAGGGTCCAGAAGCTCATCTTTAAACGCTTTCCTCCCGTTGGCGTCGGCCTCGCCTTTGCCTTCGGGGTCCGGCCGCTGCTCAAACAGCTTCGCCGCAACCAGGCACATCCGGGTCCCGCGCTGCTCGCGAATCGCCTTCAAAAGAGGCACGCTCAGGGGCGTCAACGCATGGCTCTTCAATCCCTGCGAAGTGCTGACGATCAGGTCGTTCATCCAGCGCAAATTCGCCGGATCGGCATCTTCGACGATCAGCATCATCAGCACCTTCTCTGTCGCCTGCGTCAGTTTCCCCTCAAGCCGATGCTGTATCCCCTTCTCCACCCCCTCGCGCACATCCGGGTCTTTCAACACATTGGACAGCACCCGCGCCGTTGAAAGATAGTTCTCTCCTTCCGTGGAAAGCTCTTCCAAACCCGCTTCCACAAGCCCCCACCGCTCCTGCTGGGGCATCTTCCCAAGCGTCTTGTCATGGATGCGTGAAAGCAGTTTCGCCCATGCCGGTGCGTCACTGGTCTCCACATAGGCCTGCATCCCCGTCTGCGGCGCATACCTGGGCGATCCTTCCAGAAAACCAGCCACCAGCCCATCAAGAGGCGTCAGCGACTCCGGCGTCATCCCCGTTTCCGCCGGAGTCATGAAGCAATCAGCCAACAGCAACTGCCTCCGAAGCACCAGCAGGGGCGTCTTGCCCATCAGCGGCAGCGAAAGCACCTGCCCCAATCGCAAACGCACCTCAGACTTTGCAAGGCTCCCGGTCATCTGGGCATGCCGGCAGGATTCTATGGTTTCATCCATCTCCTTCCTAAGCCCGTCGGCGCTTTGCAGCACCTTGGGGTTCAGCAGATTGAACGTAATCTCTCGAATGTCAATCAGCCCGGAATAGGTCATATGCCGCCGCGTCTGGTCGGGCATCATCACCTGCGCATGGACTCTAAACGCCGATACGGCCAATTTAAAGAGCCTTGCATGGGACGGCTCCATCACCCGCGCGTAGGACGCCATGGCATCCTGAAGCTTCGTCGGCCCCTCACGCATGATGAAGTCGACTTCATGGATCCGGGTTCCCGGCGCAACGGTTGTCCAAGGATCTGTAAATAGCCCTGCGGGAAGCTCCATGAACCGGCTTACCTCCAGTATGCTCCCCCGGCCCGGCTGCAGAATGACCACCTGCTCCAGCCGATCCTTGGCCACGTCATAGACCAGTTCCATGGCGGTATTCTTCCCCGCACTCAGAACCCGCATGGTGTCACCCTCCATGCCCACCGAAAGCTCGTTATAAACCTGGGCATGCGCCCTCAGAATGGGTGTAAACCGAATATCAAACAATCCCTGTCGCTTGGGATTGACCTCCGGTTGAATCTCGCAAATCATTCCATCGCCGCTCTCGCCCGGACCGATGATCGCGCTGAACCCGATATCCCGCACCAATTGAAGAACACCCCGGCCGCCTTCTTCTCCAATCAAGATGACTCCGCCGGGGCCGGCCATCAGCACCATGGCTCCTTCATGCTTTAAATGCTGAAAAACCCGGTACACCCTTCCTTCCCGGTAGACGACCCGGGTAGCATCAGGCGAAATAATTGAAAAGGTAAAGGCTTTGCTCCGGCCGTAGGTATCGCCGATGTCGAACCTTCGCCGCTCCATCAGCTTCAGGAATGTTTCGCGTATCTCTTGCGCTTTCGCCTCAGGCAGGCCTGCCTCGCGTACTTTCACCGTGAAGGTTTCGGCCGCCGGCTTTTCTTGTGCAACCCCCGGGCTCACCCATCCCAGCACACACATCACCCCTGCAAGTAATACGAAAATCTGCCGCATCTGTTGTTTCTCCGGAAAACTGTCCTGCCCAGATATTAAAGCATTCCAGTGCAATGGACATGCGATAGCCTCTTGGCTGTTTTTTGGAAGGCAAATGGTGCATTTGGATGCGAGTGCGACCGGCATCTTCTGCGCCCCAGCGGGGCGACCGCACGTAGCCGGGGGTCAGCGAGTCTTCGAGTCTTCGAGCGCAGCCCCCGGTGAAGAATCAATTGATTGTTTCTTGTTCTTCAGCATCCTCGATGGGGGCTGAAGAATCTCGTCTCTGTATTGGCGCTAAAGTCTCCCGTTTTTTGTTCTTTCTTTTTCTGTCTTCGACCTTGGAGGGGTCGCACTTGCCGCCATCACATGCCGTATACGCCAAAACGACTCAACTCCCCTGCCGCCGCTGCTCCTTATCGTCACGAATCAAACCGTATCACAGCTGCCGGTTATTCAAAGGCACAAGGCTCAATACGCCTTCGCCGCAGTCCCCTCGCGCAGCTTCGCGTAGTACTCCGCGCGCCGTGCCCGGTTGCTGGCTTCCGTCTCCGGCCGCTCCGTGTACGCGCCGTTGTGGGCCAGACTCCGCTGCCACGGGCTCAGCCCTTTTTGGGCCGGGTCGATCGACCCCAGCCAGTTATCGCGAAATGCCTCGATCATCAGCGCCACCCGCGGCATCCGGTTGGCCCCGTGTGACACGTTCCCCGAGTGGAACACCAGGTGATGCATGAAGCAGATGTCCCCTGCCTTGCCTACGAATTCCACCGGCGCAGGCTGTTTCAGGTCCGGCACCATCCCGCTCTTGAATTGCACCGTGGGGTCGTCGATCACCAGTTTCTGCACAGTCTTATGCGTGCCGGGGTGCAGGGTCAGGTTCCCGGCGAAAGGTTCGCTGTCATGCAGAAACAACTGCACCACAAACCCGCGGTACAACGCAGGAATCGGCTGCCCGCCAAAGTCGATATGCCCCGTCGGCGAAAGCCCCTGCTTGGCCTTGGGGTCAAACGTCCGCAGAAACAGGTAATAGTTCTTCTGCCGGTTGCAGTGCCCCGGCCCGCCAAACAGCCGGTCGATCGCACCCTGCAATTCCGGCGAATCCAGAACCTTGTCATAAACCGGATCGCTGAGCCCCGGCCCCGCTTCGCCGAAGTACGCATCATGCTTCACCGGCACCGTGGGCGTTTCCCACGTGTTGCCGGGCGTATCTCCCAGCTTGTACTGCTCGCGCACCCGATCCATCCCCAGCTTGCAGAGCGCCGGGTCCACCACGCCCCGAACAATGGCAAACCCCTCCTCCGCAAACTGATCTTCCCACTCGCGCTCTTTGAGCGCATAACCCTTACCAAGATCATTCATCGCCCGACTCTCCGTTGATTCCTCTAACCCCCATTCCGGGTGGCACACTGTAGACCGTCCGCGGGCTACGGTGTGTCTTCCCCGCCCCCAAAACAACCATCTTAACCCAGAGCCCCACACACCTCTGAAACTCTGAACTCTTGAGACAGGACACGCGACACGGGACGTCGTCCCCCTTTACTTTGGCTTCGTCGTCGGCTGCGTCTCGGCCTCCACAGGCTTCGTCAGCGTCACCGTCGCGCCTGAGTGCAGCCGCTTGGAGCTCTTGATCACCACCGGCAACCCTTCCGCAAGGCCCTGCACGATCTCCACCAGATCCCCCTGCTTCTCGCCCAGGGTCACGCGCAGTTCCAGCAGCTTGCCGTCGCGTACGCTGTACACCCGGTGCACACCGGCGAAGGTCGTCACCGCGGAAGCCGGCACCAGCGCCGCGCTTCCGTCTACGCGCGTCATCACTTGCGCCGTGCCAAACGAACCCGGGTTGAGCTTCTCGCCCTTGTTGTCGAACTCCACTTCAATGGCAAACGCCCGATTCGTCGAGTCCACCTGCGGATTCACCCGGACCACCTTCCCCACAAACACCTCCGGGCTCGACTGCACCGACAACTTCACCACCTGCCCGATCTTCACTTCCGAGGCGTGTTTCTCCGGCACCGAAGCCCTCAGCAGAATCGGATCATCGGCGATCAACTTGAACATAGGCGTGCCGTCTTTGACGTTCTCGCCCGCGCTCACCAGCCTCTGCGCCACGATGAACGTCTGCCCCTGCCCCGCGCCCTTTGCGGCGCGCTCGCGTGAAGCCCCCCACGTCATGTCCACCGGCGCGATCACCTTCGTATCGGCCAACTGTTCTTTAGCGATCTGCACCGCCTTCTCGTTGAAGCCTGCGTCTGCCAATAGCGCGCCCGCGGCCACTTTTTCCACTTCATAGTTGCTCTCGGCCACTTTCCACGCCGTCTCGATATCCCCGTAATCCTGCGCCGAAAGCAGAGGCGGCTTCTGGTCGTAAAGCTGCTTGGCCCTCAAATAACGCGACTTCGTATTGTCCACCTGCACGCTCGCCCTCACCACCGAAGGCACCGTATTCACATTGAACTGTGCATCCGGCATGCCCTTGAGCCCAAGCTTCGACAGCGCCTGAGACACCGCCAATTGCCGTTGCTCCACCGCGAGCTTGTAGTCCCTGGGGTCAATCTGCGCCAGCACTTCGCCCGGCTTCACGCGTTGCCCGATATCCACTTGCACTTCCGTCAGCCGCCCCGGTACCTTCGCCGAGATCGTCGTCTCCAGCACGCCGTACAGCGTCCCCACCACTTCCACGCTGCGCTGAATCGGCACCCGCTTCACATCCAGCAGTTCCACATAAATCGGGTCTTCCTTCACTTCTTCCCCGCCGCGTCCCCCTTTGGGGCCCGCCTGCGCTTGCTTGTCATCCTTGCATCCTGCCAGGCCAATCACCCCAGCCAGCATCGCCGCCGCCACCATCCCGCGCCCCACGTGACTCAACTTCATCGCCATTGCATAGCCCCAAGCAAAAAGGAAGAAAATCTCACACAAGACCCAATGCTAGCCAGCCCAAACCGTCTCGTCTCGCTGTCGACATCAAAATTCTTTGTTTCAACAATATCCTCACCGCGTGCCTGAGGCTCACCGCGCCTTCACGTCGGCTTCACACAAATGGTCTGAGGTAGGCCGGATTAGACGCCTTTGTCGCAATCCGACGTCCCGTTTTACCCCCCAAACAAAGCCTCATCCCCCAACTCCGGCTCCGCCACCTTCAGCCCGACATGCGCCCCGCCCGCCATCGTTAACTGCCGCCCTTTGCGCGTCCGAGCCAAAAACCCGATCTGCAGCAGATACGGCTCCACCGTGTCTTCCAGCGTGCCCGAATCCTCGCCCAGTGTTGCCGCGATGGCTTCCAGCCCCACCGGTCCGCCTCGGTACACCTCGCCGATCACCCGCATGTACTTTCGGTCCAGTTCATCCAGCCCATGCTGGTCCACGCCTTCCAGCGTCAGCGCCTCTTGAATCACCCGAGGCGAAAGCTCCCCGTTGTTCCTCACCTGCGCAAAGTCCCGCACCCGCCTCAGCAGCCGGTTGGCAATGCGAGGCGTTCCCCGCGACCGCTCCGCAATCGCCCGCAGGCTCTCGCCCATCTCTTTTTCTTTCCCCGGCCCCCCGCCCATCCCGACATTCAAAATCCCCGCCGACCGGTGCAGAATCCGAATCAGGTCTTCCTCTGCGTAATACTCCAGGTTGTGCAGCAGCCCAAAGCGCGACCGCATCGGCCCGGAAATCAGCCCCGCCCGGGTCGTCGCGCCGATCAGGCAAAACGGTTTGATCTGCATCGTGATCACCTTCGCATGCATCCCCGAATCCAGGGTGAAATCGATCTTGAAGTCTTCCATCGCCGAATACAGGTATTCCTCCAGCGCGATGTTCAACCGGTGAATCTCATCGATAAACAGCACATCCCCGTGCTGAAGCTTCGTCAGCGTGCCCACCAGGTCCGCCGGCTTGGAAATCGCCGGCCCGGAGGTCACAATCAAATGCGTTGCCATCTCATTGGCGATGATGTGCGCCAGCGTCGTCTTCCCCAGCCCAGGCGGCCCATGCAGCAGCACATGCTCCATCGGCTCCTTGCGTTGCTTCACCGCCGCCAGCGTGATCTTCAGCCGCTCAATCAGCTTCGGCTGACCCACATAATCATCGATCTTCGATGGCCTCAGCGACTGGTTGACCCGGTCTTCCTCCGGAGTCACTGCCGATCCTGTAATAAGCCGCTCTTTGGCCATGGCGTATGGTTTCTGTTAGCCCGACGATTCTGCATCCCTGCGAACGCCACCCAAGATATCAGGAACCTTCACTCACGGTCGGTCAAATCGTGCCGCGCCACCCGCCCCGACCATCCCATACACGCATCCCCCGCCCTCGTCGCCCCAAAAATAAAAACCTCAATCGTCAATGGATTCACTTGTAAGCGCACCCTCTTTTTTGTATTCTCACGAATGTAATAACATTTAGCCAGATCCGGTTCCTGACCACAACAACCTAATCCCAACGCGACACGGAGCGACAACCAATGCCCCGCAGATCATCCAACGCCTTCACACTCGTCGAACTCCTCGTCGTCATTGCCATCATCGCCGTGATCATGACCATCCTCCTCCCCTCCCTCCGCTCTGCTCGCGACCTGGCCAGACGCACGCAATGCTCCGCCAACCTCCACCAGCACGGCATCATGCTCGGCATGTACGCTGCCGACGCCAAAGACTGGGTCCCGCAACCCGGCTCCAAACACATCTGGGGCCAGGGCGGCGGCAAACTCCTGGGCGGCTCCTCCTTCGCCAGCGTCCGCAATAATTCCGCCCAGGGCCAAGCCTGCCCCGAAGGCATCCTCGGCGGATGGAACCGGGTCACCCCCATCGGCCTGGGATGGTTTTTCTGGATGGGCTACCAGGCGCCCCTGCCCTCCAAATTCGTGCAACGCAGCATCTGGGAATGCCCCGATGTGGCCCCCATGATCGTCGCCGGCACTGCAAACCGCACTCCCTTCGCCTACAACAACTTTAGTTACGACTCCGCCTTCTCCTACACCACCCAATTCGCAAAACAAAATCTCTACCCCTCCACCTTCATGGGCGTGGGAAACTGGGACTGTAACCCCGACGGCGGCGGAAACTACTTCCACCGCGGATGGTACGGCGGCAACAAAGTCTCCAAACTCAAACCCAACCACACCACCATCATCGACAACGAAGGATGGGTCAATGGCGTCGGCGTCTCCAACCCCCACGGCGACGGCACAAATCTCCTCTTCAACGACGGCTCCTCTAAATTCGCTGCCAAAAACATCGGCGGATACCAACCCTTCATCTACTTCTCCATGACCGTCGAGGGCCGCTCGCTCGCCCAGGCCGACGGTACCGGCGGCACAGGCTCCTCCGCAGGCTACGCCTATGCCGGCAACGGAGCCCTCACCGCCCTCTGGAACTTCTACGACGCCCAATAAACCGTTACACTCCCCACATGCCCCAACTCCCAAACCCCTGGCGCTGCGCGCTCGAACTAGCCCCTTCCCGCAAGATCACCTCCGGCGCTTACGCCGACCTTGCCGCCGCCATCTCTCGCGGTGCCGACCTGCGCGTCTATACCGAGTTCACCCACGAAGAGCACATCGTCCCCTTCGGCTCCCCCGCCACCCAAGACCCCGCCTTCAACGGGCTCTACCGGGAAATCATCGACTTCCGCGTGGCCTATCTCATCAATCAATCCCACGTCGCCGGCGTCACCATGCTTCGCCAGCCTTTGGAGCCCAGCACCGGCTTTAACGGCACCCAGCCCAGGATGTCTTTCTTCCTCTATAACATGGACGCCGGCCAGGCCTGCGCGAGCCTGATTCTCGATAACTCTCCGGCGGCTCGCCCAGGCACAAACGCCATTGAACCCGTTCCCAGGGAGATGCCCAAGCTCCGCGATACCACCGCCTTTGACCTGGGCTCACACGCCCCTTCCCGCAACTTCATTTACGACATGGAAGTCTATCGGTACTTCGTCTGTGATAACTGGCAGGAAGTCCTTGCCCACGATGCAAACGGCCAGGTCATCCGCGGCTCCATCGACGCCATCGGCGAAGCCCAGTCCCAGGGTCGCGAGTTCAAAGTCGGCATCTCCGGGCTCTGCAGCGACCTCGCCACCGGTCAGCCCATTCCCCACGAGGTCTTTTCTCTTCTGGGTTCTTCCTTCTATCACACCGGCCGCAAAACCCTTGAGTCCCTCACCCACCCGCTTGTGCGTGTGGCCCCCGGCATTCCACTGGCTTATGCCTCGCAAAACTGGGACGTCTCCTGGGTCTGCGTTAACACCACCGGCCAGTGCACCATCCGCAAGCTCAACCCCTGGACGCGCACCTTCTCAGACCATCCCGCCCGGCTCGCCCTGCGCTGGTTCGTCCGCTGATCCCGCAACCCACCACGCCCTCAAAAACCCAAACGCAAAAACACCCCCGCGAGGCGTGCGGGGGTGTTTTCATTTTTAGGTGTCTCGCATCCGTGCGAATCACTCACAGGTTCATTGTGCACATTAATCTGGGTGAAAGTCTTTGGGGCTTCCTGCCGTTTGGACTTTCTTCAAGCTTGTTCGATTCCGGGCTGACTACCTACCTGTGCTTCCTCAGTAGAAATTGAAGTTCAGTGAGCGCCGATCCTTGTGGTCTCCACCCTGGTAACCCGCTGTTCATCCATGAACAATTGATGCGGATTAATGACACTCGGTAGGTAAACGTCCTTCTTCATCCGAAACCAGCCATGCCTGCGAACCTGTCAACCTTCCTTTCGCCTCTGAAAGTTGTTGAGTTGGAATCCGTTCCGTCACACCTGTTGCTTACTGGGAATCCTTTCCCAGATATCGCCTGTCTTAACTGCCTGCCGTGTTTTAAGCGGCGGGCTGAGAATTTCGTGCCACCCTTGGCGGATTCAAAATGCCCGGGTTTTTCTCCAGTGCTTCCTGCCGACGCTTGGTCCAGGCTTCCAACCCGTAGATCTCAAGATGGTCTTTCACACCCACGAGAGCCACTTTGCTGGGAGTCGCAAGGCCAATGTCCTTAAGAAGCTGGTCAGGAATCAACACGCGGCCTTGCGAGTCGATATCCACCCGACGGGCATTACTGAAAAACATCTCCTCAAACTGCTGGAGCAGTTGTGGGTCCATCGTGCTGTTGTCCAAAGACTCGGCGAGTCTCTGAAACTCAGCGTCGGTGTAGAGGCAGAGGTTTTTGTTAGGCCCCAAGGTCACATAAAGGAACTGCGGTCCAGCCGGGTTGCCCAAGCTTGCGTGTGCTATCTGCTGCCGGATCTCTGCGGGTATCGCCACACGACCTTTTAAGTCGAGGGAGTAATCGTAGGTTCCGGTGAAGAAGACGCGCACGGCGCTGTTCCTAGGTGACTCCTATAGATTACATCGCCATTCACCACAAATCAACACAATTCCCCACCACAACTGAATTCTGCTCACTTAAATTCGCCCCTGTGGAAAACATTATCGGACGACAACCCCTCTTGATTTTTCATAATCCCATATTTCATTTGACTTTATAGACTATACAAAACTGGCTTGACAAACGTGGGGCTCGGTGGGGAATTTTCCCACTCCTGCCGCCCTTCTCGCCAATCCCCCACTTTCCCCACCTCAAACCACTCCCGCCCCCCTCCCGCTGCCTTTTTCTCACCCCAGGCGTGGATCGGATGTGAACACCTGGTGCGCAAATCGGGGGAAATCTGACCGTTGCCTATCTGGTTATCGACCAACCAACACCCCCGACATTAATCCTCACTCATTTATGCCAATGAACACCGGTCACGTAACTACGTGTTTTCAAAGTGGATATAGAGATATTTCTCAGCCTCAGCCGCGAGAGCTGGAAGCATGCACCGCGTCAAACGCGGCATGCGCCGCATCCAGCGTCTCCTGCAACGCCTGGTCATCGTGAGCCGTGCTCACAAACCACGTTTCATACTGGCTGGGAGGCAAAACCACGCCATGATCCAGCATTGCCCGGAAAAACACGCCAAACGCCTTCGTGTCGGCTTTGGTCGCCTCTTCGTAGTTCACCGGTGCCTGGCTCAGGAAAAACGGGCAGATCATCGAGCCCACGCGCGTCATCGAGATCTTCACCCCGGCCGCTGCCGACGCTTGAACCAACCCCGTTTCCAGCTTCTGGCTTGCCGCTTCCAACGCCTCATAAATCGCGGGATCACGCAGGGTTTCCAGCATCGTGATACCCGCCGCCATGGCAAGCGGATTGCCCGAAAGCGTCCCCGCCTGGTACATCGGCCCTTCCGGCGCAACGTTTTTCATCAGTGATGCAGGCCCGCCGTATGCCGCGCACGGCAGCCCGGCCCCCAGAATCTTGCCCAGGCAGGTGATATCCGGCTTCACGCCATACAAGCCTTGCGCCCCGCCGTACCCCACCCGGAACCCCGTCATCACTTCATCAAACAGCAAAAGCGCCCCGTACTTCGTGCACAGGTCGCGCAGCCCTTGCAGGTAGCCGTCCGCAGGGGGAACCGTCCCCATGTTGCCCGCGATGGGTTCCACCGCCATGCAGGCAATGTCCTTGCCATGCTCAACGAAGGCCCGTTCCACCGCAGCCAGGTCGTTAAACGGCACCAGGATGGTGTTGCTCGTTACCGAAGCCGGCACGCCCGGGGAGCTGGGGGTGCCCAGCGTGGTCGCCCCTGAGCCCGCCTGCACCAGCAGCGCGTCCAGATGCCCGTGATAGCACCCGGTGCATTTAATGATTTTGTTGCGCCCCGTGGCCGCCCGGGCCAGCCGAACTGCCGACATCACCGCTTCGGTCCCGGAGTTCACGAACCGAACCTTCTCGATCGACGGCACCGCCTGCGTAACCAGTTCCGCGAGATCAGACTCCGCCTCGCTGGGCATGCCGAAGCTGGTGGAGTGCTCCAGCGCCTTCATCAGCGAAACCTTAATGGCCTCAGGCATATGCCCCAGGAGGTGCGGGCCGTAGCTCATCACATAATCGACGAAAACATTCCCATCGATGTCCGTGACGCGCGCGCCCTTGCCGTTTTTGATGAAAATCGGCTGCCGGCCGACGGCTTTGTAAGCACGCACAGGCGAGCTCACGCCCCCTGGCATCACCTTCTGTGCACGGGTGAAAGCTGCTTCAGACTTGGCATAACGGCTGGTGGGTTTCTTCTTGGCCATGGTTGGTTATTAAATGCTTGGATTTCAGAGGTTAAACATTTCGCAAGCGCGACATGATACTTCAATTTCCGCCTCCAACGGGCCTCAGGCCAGCAGGACAAAGAAGATCAGCCACACGGCAATCAGGATCGGCAGCAGAATCGGTAGCGTGAATTTGAGGATGTAGCCAAAAAAGCTGGGCATCTTCACACCCGAGCTCTCCGCGATCGACTTCACCATGAAGTTTGGCCCGTTGCCGATATAGGTCGCCGCGCCGAAGAACACCGCGCCGGCTGAAACCGCGACAATGAACGCGTTAAGCGCCAGGTTGCCCAGCAGGAAGGCCAGTTCCACCTCCCGCCGGTCCACCTTTCCTGAAAGAATGTGGTCCGGGTGGTCATGCACCAGTTCCTCCACCGCCTTGGCGACATCGTCCGGCATGCCCTTGGGATCAAACTCAAGTTTCTGTTCCTTGGTCATCCGGGCGACTTCCTGGTGCGCCATGTTCACATGCTCCTGGTCCAGCATGCTCAGCCGCGTGGTGAGGAAGACCAGATATGTCGGCGCATTGTCCAACACGCTGGAAAGCACGCCCGTAGCGAAGTAATACTGTCCTGGCGTCTTTAAAGGCAGCGCATTGCCGTCTTTAGACGCCGCATTGCTCTCCAGCCAGGCAAGCGCGGGAACCATCGTCGAAAAGATCCCGATGAAGATGATCGCCACCTCACGAATCGGGCCCCATGTGAACTGATTGCGCTCATGGATCACCTTCGGCGTGAACTTCAGCGAAGCCACCGCAGCGGCAATCATCAACACTTCCCGCGAGATCAAAATGCTGGCGAAGTTCACCACCGTCGCATGCCCCTGGCTGATCAAGGCAAAGTAATCAAACATGCTCGGCCGGAAAACACCAACCAGAATCACCCCGATAAAAATGAAGTTCGTTAACCCTGCGATCTTGATCACCGACCCCGGCTCGTTCTCATGGGTTCGCGGGGTCTTCTTATGGTCAAGCGTATCGATGACAAAAAACACCGCCAGCAGCGCTCCGTTGGCTACCACCCAGAGCGGCCAAAGGTGAGTCAGCGTCCAAAAGAACGGAATCCCCTGCAAATACCCCAAAAACAGCGGCGGATCGCCAATCGGCGTCAGCGCCCCACCCAGATTCGAAACCGCAAAGATAAAGAACACCACGTGGTAGCTCTTGATGTGGTTCTTATTCATCCGAATAAACGGCCGGATAAGCAGCATCGAGGCGCCCGTCGTGCCGAAGATGTTGGCCACAATCGCGCCCACCAGCAGCAACCCCGTATTGGCCATCGGCGTCGCGCGGGACCCCACTTGAATGACGATCCCGCCCGAAACGATGTAAAGCGACGCCAAAAGGGCGATGAAGCTCAAATACTCAATGATCGCATGGAACCACGGATGGCTGTCCCCATGAAAAAACAGGTAGTAAACCGCCGTGATTAACCCCAGGCCGATCGCCACGTAGTGGTAGTTGTGCTCCCACCAATGGGGGTTCACAAGCGGCCCCAGCGCAATGGAGCCCAGCAGCAGCACAAACGGCAGAATCCAAAGCCAATGCGGCGCCGAATGCGCCTTCACTGTTACCTCGCCAACATCCGCCGCCTTCTCCACGCTTGATCCCTGCGGGGCAAGCTGCTGCACCGGCTCAGGAAACCGCGGCGCTTCCGTTTCGGGCGCGCGCTTTTGCGCCTCCTGCGTTGTCGGAATGCTCACGCTCTCCGGCATCCCCGGCCCTGTCGGCATGCCGGGCGGCGGTGTCTCCTGCGCAATCGCCGGCGAACCCGAAAAACTCAAGGCAATCAAAGCCGCGAGGGTAAGCCATCGCCGCCAAAACGTCGGTTGAGATTCAAAATTCGCCATTGCGGGATGATAGCGAATTTTGACGCAATGAAAACCATTTCCCTTTCATCCGGGCAACAAAAAACCCTGGCGCTGGTTCTATACAGCGCCAGGGTTTTTGAATTTCATTCGACACTCACAACCTCAAGGCTGCTCAATCAAATCCTTCAGGTGTGGCGGAAACTGCTGGCCAAAGTCCTCAGGGTAATGCGGCTTCGTGGGCGACCGCTTGAGCTCTTCATTGAGGAACGCCGCATCCTTATGCCGGAATGACGCGAAGTACACATACCGTGGCACGTTGGTGGAGTTGCGCGATGAGCTGTGCAGCGCCATCGGATTGAAGATCAGAAGATCGCCGTCCTCCGCCAGTACATTCTTGAGTTTGGAAGTGTCAATGCCCGCCTGCTTGATCACATCTTTCTGGAACGCCTTAAGCTCTTCGGCAGTGTGGAGATTCTGCGTCGCCTTGTAGGTCAGCTTGTGCGAGCCGGGCACGATGGTGAACGCCGCCCCGCCTTCCGGAACGGTGTTGCAGCAATGCACCATGTGGTAGTACGTGTACCGCGGCGTCCGGTCGTACTCGCTCACATTGAAAGACATATCAATGTGCCAACCGTTGACTTCATAAGGCGGGTTCACCGGGTCACTCCGGATAAACACCTGCTCCAAAAGACGCAGGTCCGAAGGATTATCCACCCGCAGAATCTTCTGCGCGGCAT
Organism: uncultured Phycisphaeraceae bacterium; assembly: GCA_964542875.1. Taxonomy (GTDB): domain Bacteria; phylum Planctomycetota; class Phycisphaerae; order Phycisphaerales; family Phycisphaeraceae; genus CAZGOM01. The sequence goes on along the minus strand of CAZIWA010000100.1, from coordinate 5,117 downwards.
CGATCAGCCGGGGATTCGCCGCCAACGGCACCATCATCTGCCCGGGAATCGGATGGCGCAGCGTCCGTATTCCGTTCTCCGGCTTCTTGTCGGCCGGCGCCACCGGCCCGATCAAAAAGTCCATCCGGTCACGAATCGCCGCCGTGACGACCGGGTCAAGAAACTTCTTGACGACTGTGTAACCCTGTTCTTCAAGTTCCTGCAGGTTGATCTGAACGCTCATGTTGCGGCTGCCTTGGTAAGTAAGGAGTGATCCCCGACAGACGCATATTGTATACGCACGAAAGTGAAAATGGAGATGCAACTAAGACATTTGAACGATTGTGAAAAAGAAATGTCTTATCGCACTCCCTCAGCCCTGCGGATTAAGGCCACAGGTTCCTGATCTCCTCATCCACATACTGCGGATAGCTGCCTTCGGCGTAACCGGCGATGTCGTACCTGAAGTCTTCCAGATCCGGACGCTGCCAGATCGGCGCCATGTACATCCACCGGGCAGACCCATCGGCAAACAACGCATTTTGCCCTTCCGCTGCGCCATTGGGATCGTTGGTCATCGGGTGGTTCGACCGGTACATCTTGTATGCGCCGCCGTTATTGATGTCGCTCGCGCTGATCTGAGGCGGACGCGACCGGTCCAGCAGCATGATCGCACGATTGCTCTGCACCATCTTGTCTTCAGGGGCGTACTGAGGAAATGGATTGCGTTGTTCCTGCCGGAAGTTAAAGAAGAAACCGTGCTTGCGGTGTTTGAAACGCCAGTCGTAAAAGCCCCGGTAGGAATTAAGAATGTCGGGCGTCGGCGTGTAGTCCACAGGCGTCACCGCCGCATGGTTGGACCCAAAGCCTACTTTCAGTGAATAGTCGGTCCCGCCCCAGTAGAGGCCCGGCCCGAAGTTGATCCACTCTTTGGGAGTCTGGTATTGCGGGTCGGCGCCCGGGCAAAGCGTGACAGCCTTGGGAATGTACTCCGCAGCGGCACGGTTGGCGTCGGTCATCCAGGTGTAGCTCAGATACATCGGCGTAATCGCGTTGTCCTGCAGCAACCCCTGCCCAAGATTCACGATGCCCGGGTAATAACCCTTGGAATCATTGGCGTAAACACTGACCGAAACGCCATATTGCCGCTGATTTCCCAGGCAAATGGCCCGGCGTGCGTTCTCCCGCGCGCTCGACAGCGCCGGCAGCAAAAGGGCGATCAAAACTGAGATGATTGAGATCACCACCAGCAGCTCAATGAGCGTAAATCCGGACCGACTGCGAGTTTGGGTATGCGACATGGCAAACACCTTAAATTTAAAGAATATGAGGAACACATGAAGAGACACCATCACCCTAGCAGGGCTCTGGTGCCTCATGTACTGACAAAACCGATCTTATGCTTGCCAAAACCGATTCTCTAGACCCCTGGAACCGTGGAAACCACCATCCCCGGCCCCACCGGCCCTGACCCGGGGCTGGGGTACAGGAAAGTCTGCCCCGGCGTAAATGCATGCTTGCCCAGCGCCAGATCCACAATGAACCGCGCCACTTCACCAGGGGAAAGTGTCTTATCCGCCGGAAGCAGGTCGGTACCGAAAAGCCCTCGCAGCATCGGCGTCTCCACCGCACCGGGAGCAACCGTCACCGCTTGAATGCCAAACGGCTGTCCTTCCACCGCGGCGCAGTACGTCAACATGTTCAACGCCGCTTTGGCCGGGGCGTACATGGAGAACCCCGGAAATGGGTCAAACGCAGCAATGGAAGAAACATTCACGATGAACCCGGACTTTTGCTTCTTAAACACCGGCCATGCCGCCGACGTCAGATGCGCCACATAAGAGACGTTCGCATCCATGCACGCACGCCACGCCTCGGGAGTGATCTTGTCGATGGTCGTCATCGGCGCCTGCCCGGCGATGTTCGCCAGCACGTCGATCCGTCCATACGCCTCCAGCGTCTTGCTCACGACTTCTTTCGCCGCGCCCCCTTGCTCCAGGTCCACCGCGATCAAAAGCGTTTTGGCATCCGGCGTGGTCTGCTCGATCAGCTTCTGCGTCAACGCCAGCTTCGCTGCCGTCCGACCCACAAGCGCGACGCGATATCCCGCCTGGGTGAAAAGGAAGGCTGCGGCCTGGCCGACGCCCGAACCGGCGCCGGTAACAATAGCGGTGGGTTGTGACATGCAGGAATTATGATTGATATTGGATGCGGGTGCGACCGGCATCTTCTGCGCCCCAGCGGGGCGACCGCCCGTAGCCGAAGGTCAGCGAATCTTCGAGCGCAGCCCCTGGTGTAAAGATTCAATTGATCGTTTCTTGTTCTTCAACACCCTCGATGGGTGCTGAAGAACCTCTTCTCTGTATTGGCTCTAAAGTCTCCCCTTTTTTGTTCTCTCTTCCGGCCTGGAACACGCACAAAATGCCTTCGCACAAATGCAACGTGGAACCCGGGATTCTCAATTGCGAAATTTTTGGATGGTTATTCTTGTACTCGGCGCCAACGGGTCACAAGGAGAAATCCAAATGGCCCGTTGGCGTATCCGGCTTTTTTAAAGGCGCAAAGCGTCTCGTCCGAATAAGCTGTAAAGGTACGATCCCGTATCCGCACAAGTCTCAGCCGCACAGCAAAGGAAATAACTCATGAGCTTATGGAAGAAACTGACAGGCGAACTGGTCGACATCATCGAATGGCTCGACAACACCAACGATACGATGATCTACCGGTTTGAACGTTACCAAAACGAAATCAAATACGGGGCAAAGCTCGTCGTGCGTGAAGGCCAGAGCGCCGCTTTCATCAACGAAGGCAAGCTCGCTGATGTTTACGGGCCCGGCACCTACACGCTCACCACGCAGAACATGCCCATCCTCGCCACCCTCAAAGGGTGGAAGTACGGCTTCGAAAGCCCCTTCAAAGCGGAAGTCTATTTCGCTTCCACCCGGCTCTTCACCGACCTCAAATGGGGCACCAAAAACCCCATCATGATGCGCGACCCGGAATTCGGCCCCGTCCGCATCCGCGCCTTCGGCTCTTACATCATCCGCGTCAAGAAAGTTGACGTCATGATCAAGGAGCTCTCCGGCACCGACGGCCGCTTCACCACTGGCGAAGTCTCCGAACAGCTCCGCAACTACATCGTCTCCCGCTTCGCCGACATCGCCGGCCAGAGCAAGCTCTCCGTCCTGGACATGGCGGCCAACTACGAACAATTCGCCGGCTATGTCACCGACAAAATCAAGCCGGACTTTGAACGCTACGGCCTTGAGCTCGACAAGCTCCTGCTCGAAAACGTCTCCCTTCCACCGGAAGTCGAACAGGTGCTCGACAAACGCACCAGCATGGGCATCATCGGCGACAAGCTCGGGGCCTACACCCAATACCAGGTGGCCACCTCCATCCCCGACGCCGCAGCCAACCCGGGCGGCCTCGCCGCCGCAGGCGCTGGCATCGGCCTCGGCATGGGCATGGCCGGCCAGGTCAGCCAGGCCCTCACCCAGGGCATGGCCCAGCCCCCGGCCGCACCCGCTCCCGGCGCCGTCCCACCGCCGCTCCCCACCGCCGCCCAGTACTACATCGGCGTGAACGGCCAGCAGCTTGGCCCCTTCGACGAAGCTGGCCTGCGCGCCCAGGCGTCCTCCGGCGCACTCACCACCCAGACCCTCGTCTGGAAAGCCGGCATGGCCGGTTGGGTGCCTGCATCCCAGGCCCCGGAAGTCGCCAAAATCCTCGTCAGCGTGCCTCCCCCGCTGCCGCCTCGGGCCTGAGCAATCTTGCCGACCCACCTCATCCCACAGGCCACGGGCAGCCCAGCCCGTGGCCTGTGGGGCTGTATGGACATCCTTAACATTCATCTTCAACTCCGCATCCCTTTCAGATTCCGCTTCCATTCGACACGTGACACAGGACACGGGACCTTCTTCAACATGCCCATCACATCTGACCCTCAAGAAGACAACGCCCCACCGCCAGCCCCCCGCGACCGCCAGTTCCCCTGCTCCGGTTGCGGCGCTGCCCTGAGCTTCGCCCCCGGCACCAAAACCCTCAAATGCCCCCATTGCGGCGCGGCAAACGACATCCCCCAGATCAACGTCACCGTCCAGGAAAACGACTATCTCGCCGAGCTTGATCGGCTCGAAGGCCAGGCCGAAGGCTTCGAGCCCATTGAGGTCAAATGCACCGCCTGCGCCGCCACCACCACGCTCCCCGACGCCGTGGTCGCCATGGAATGCCCGTTCTGCGGCAACGGCATCGTCGCCACAGGCCGCAGTCAGCGGCACATCAAGCCCGCCGCCCTCTTGCCCTTTAAGGTCACTCGAGAAGAAGCCCTCCGCGCTTTCGACCGCTGGCTCTCGGGCCTCTGGTTCGCCCCCAGCGACCTCAAAAAACGCGCCACCGCCGAATCCCGCTTCGCCGGCATCTACCTCCCCTATTGGGTTTACGACACCCAGGCCACCACCCGGTACACCGGCGAGCGAGGCGACGATTACTGGACCACCGAAAGCTACACCGACAGCAAAGGCAAACGTCAAAGCCGCCAGGTCAAACGCACCCGCTGGCGCAGTGTCTCCGGTGTCGTCGGCTCAACCTTTGTCGACGTCCTCGTCCGCGCCTCCGTCTCCCTCCCCAAAGACCTCGTGGAACCCCTCGAACCCTGGGACCTCCATTCCACCGTCCCCTACCAGGACGAATACATCTCCGGCTTCCGCGCCGAAGCCTACCGCGTCCCGCTCAAGCAAGGCTTTGAGTTCGCCAAGGAAATCGTCCGCCCGACAATCGAAAGCCAGATTCGCTTCGACATCGGCGGAGACCACCAGCGCATCCACTCCATGAACTCCAGCTTTTTCGCCATCACCTACCAGCACATCCTCCTGCCCGTCTGGGTCAGCTCCTTCCACTACGCCGGCCTGGTCTATCAATTCCTCATCAACGCCCGCACCGGCGAAGTCCAGGGCAAACGCCCCTGGAGCGTCATGAAAATCACCGCCGCCGTGCTCTCGGCCCTCACCCTGCTCGCCATTATCGTGATCGTGATCAAGATGAATCAATAATGACTACCCGCATGGACGACCTCCCCGACGACCCCCAAGCCCTCTTTGAAATGGGCCTCGCCCTCTTCAACGACGGCGAATACTTCC
>CAZIWA010000099.1:11892-21516 GCA_964542875.1 uncultured Phycisphaeraceae bacterium | reverse complement strand
GGGGCTGGGTACGGGCAATCGCATTTGACGAAAGCCCATGCGTCCGGGTTGTCGGGGGTATCCAAGAGTGGGTTAATTGAGGTTTGAGCGTTCAAGGGACATGCACCTGGGATGGAGCAGGCTTTTTCGAAGCCTCCTGACAACTCCATAGCCGGGCGCATTCGCCTTCATATTGTGCAAATGCAATTGCCGGGGACTTGGCAAGTTTAAGAAGGAAGTTCAGCCGGCGGCGGGGGTAGAATGCTTATGGCCTGTTTTTTTACCGATTATTTTTCGGACGCACCATGACGACTATTCCCCAGCTTGGCCCGGTGTTGCTCATTGGCGGTTCTGGCATGCTTGGACGGGCGTTTCGCCAGCTCATGGATATGGAGCGGGTGCAATACGCCGCGCCGGGGCATGTGGAGCTGGACATCACCAATCCCAAGCACCTGGATAAATGGATCACCCGGACGCGGCCGGTGGTGATCAACGCCAGCGCATGGACGGACGTGGACGGCGCGGAGAGCAATGAAGCCGGGGCGACGCTGTGCAATGCGACGGCCATTGGAGAACTGGTGAGCCGGTGCATCACCATGGGGGCGCTTTTGGCGCATTACTCGACGGATTATGTGTTTGAAGGCACGGGCTCGCCCCTGGCGACAGATGGCGTGCGCAAACCGGTGAACGCGTATGGCCGATCCAAGGCGCAGGGAGAACAGATTCTCGAGGAGCTGGACCCCAAGGCGAAAAATCATGTGCTGATCCGAACGTCGTGGCTGTATGCGCCGTGGGGGAAGAATTTCGTGAGGACGATCGCCGGCGCGGCCAAGACGCGGCCGGTGCTGAAGGTGGTGAATGACCAGCACGGGAGGCCGACGTCATCAGAGCACCTGGCGAAGGCGACGCTGGGGCTGATCCAGGCAGGGCCCAGGCGGCTGGAGTTCAGTTCGGCGAAAGCGCCAGGGGCGTGGCACATCACCGATGCGGGGCAGTGCACGTGGTTTGATTTTGCGACCCGGATCGCCCGGCACGCCAATCCGGCGTGCAAGGTGGAGCCTTGCGGGTCTGACCAGTTTCCCCGGCCCGCCAGGCGGCCGGCGTACAGCGTGATGGACATCAGCCGTTCAGAATCATTATTGGGGGCGTTTCCCAAGTGGGAAGACAATCTGGATTGCGTGCTGGGCAGGCTGGAGTAGTTGAGGGCTGGGGGCAAGAGGGATGCGGCTTTCATGAGGATCGATCGGTGTGTGTGCACGCAGCGGACGTTTGAGGACCTTTTGAATGAGGCCCGTGCCAATGCATGGCCTCTGCAGGTGTTGATGGATAAGACCGATGCGGGGCATGGCTGCGGGATGTGCCGGCCGTATCTTTCCCGGTGCATGAGGACGAGGCAGACGGTGTTTGGGGAGCTTTTGTCCCAAGCGGATGAGCCCGGCGTGAGAGACATTCAAGACCGGGTATGATTTGCGCCCGGAATTCACGCCACACACCAAAGGAAGCGCATGACCACCCACTTTGCCGATCGGTTTCTGCACGAAGCAAAACTCAAGGGTGCGCCGGTGTGCGTGGGGATCGACCCGGTGCTGGCGAAGTTGCCGGCGGCGCTGAAGCCGGTGCGGGCGGACGGCACGCTGGTGGAGGACAACGCGGCGGCGGCGCTGGAGGCGATCCGGGCGTGGGGCCTGGGGCTTTTGAAGGCGGTTGCGCCTCACGTGCCGTGTGTGAAGTTCCAGTCGGCGTGTTTTGAGCGGTACCTGTGGCTGGGCGTGGCGCTGGAACATGAATTGACAGTGGAAGCGCGCAAGCTGGGCCTGCTGGTGATCAACGACGCCAAGCGCGGGGATATCGGGATTTCCGCGGAGCATTACGCGGCGGGCTGCCTGGGGGATACGACCTATACGGATCTGAACAAGCCCATCGGGGCGGATGCGCTTACCTGCAATGCGTACCTGGGGCACGACAGCCTGGAACCACTGGTGAAATTGGCGGGCGCGCAGGGCAAGGGGCTTTTTGCGCTGGTGCGCACGTCCAATCCTGGGGGGGATGCGCTGCAATCGCTGGCACTGGCCGATGGCCGGACGGTAAGCGATGCGGTGGCGGACATTGTGGTGAAGACCGGAGCGGGAAATGTCGGCAAGAGCGGGTATTCCCTGCTGGGGGCGGTGGTGGGGGCGACCAAGCCGCAGGATGCGGTGGGACTCAGGAAGCGGATGCCTCAGCAATTGTTCCTGGTGCCGGGATTTGGTGCGCAGGGGGGGACTGCGGAGGATGTGCGGCCTTGCTTTAAGGCGGACGGGACGGGGGCGATCATCACCGCGAGCCGGTCGGTGATCTTTGCTTATGAAAAGCCTGCGACGAGCGACTGGCAGGGGGCGATCGCGGCGGGTGCGGCGGATTTGAATAAGCAGATCCGGGCGATTCTGTAAGGGGCATGGGGAAGGGCGGATCGCGGCAGGGTTTGGATGCTGGTTTTATAAATCAGAGGCGTTTGCGTTTTTTGCTGTCATTGGGTTGATTAGTATTAGTTTTTTTAATATGTGCAGACCATCTGGGGGCATAATCAAACAAGGGAGAACCCAGGTAGCGATTCCCAATCCTGGGGGAAAAGGGGTGGTTGGGGGAGAAATATACGTGTTACCACCATATGATTTTATATTGTTTACAACGCTGTAGAGTAATATTTTATGTCTACAACTATAAATTTAAGACCAAAACAGGCTATTGTGCCGATATAAACAGTGCCGCGTTTGGATTGGGTCTTTGGGAGGGGCACCGGGATGCAAAAGCTATGGACACCCTAGGGAATGTCGATAAAATATTTGCGCCTGTGGGCCAGCTTCCACAGGTTTTGGGACGCGCTCCGGACAGGGCTGTGGCAAAGCCGGTCGACCAGGAGACGGGCCCGAGGAGGTCGAGCCGCGATCAGACAAACGAGATTCATCTCACTTTTCCCCAAGTATCTCTCGTTTCTTCGGCTCGTCAGTCATCCATCTTTGATCGTCCCCTGCGAGATGTGGGCCTTTAAGAAGGCTTGGTCTTGTCGTGCGGTCTGGATGATGGTTTTACAAGCACCCCCCGGAGTTGCCCCCTAAACAAAGGGCAAAGCTCGATTTATGGTTCTTCGCCATACGCCAACCATCGTTATCTGCCTGATCCTTTTCGCGGTCAACTTTTTAGTGTGGTCGTGGTTTACCGACACGCCGGTGTATCAGCCGGGCAAACCGTTTGAGCATTTGAAGGGCGTTTCCTACAGCCCGTTCCGTGAGGGGCAGCATCCGGACCATGGTCCGCAGCCGACGCTGGAACAGATCGATGAAGACATGAAGCTCCTGGCCGGCAAGGTGGACTCGATCCGTACCTACGGCGCTTCGGGCGTGATGGAGCAGATTCCGGCGATCGCCAACAAGTATGGTTTGAAGGTGATGATCGGCTGCTGGATCGGCGGCGGGAACGCCGGTGAAGAGATCGACCAGAAGCTGTTTGCCAACAACGAACGTGAAGTGGCCGCGGCGATCCGGGTTGCCAACAGCAACCCGAACGTGATCGCGGTGACGGTGGGCAACGAAGTGCTGTACCGGCGCGAGCTGCGGGCGATCCCGGTGACGGAGACGGCGAAGATCGCCGATCCGGTGGCCCGTGAAGCCCAGGACAAGGAACAGCATGAGATCGCGGTGAACCGTCTGGCGGCGTACATCGACCGGGTTCGGGCGCAGGTCCGGGTGCCGGTTTCGACATCCGAGACGTATGACATGTGGAAGAAGTCAGCGAAGCTGGCCGACCATACCGACTTTATCGCGGCCCACATCCTGCCTTACTGGGAAGGCAGTGAAATCGAACGCGGCGTGGAACACGTTTACGCGCAGTATTACGACCTGGCCAACAACAAGTTCCCCGACAAGAAGGTGATGCTGGCTGAAGTAGGCTGGCCCTCGGGCGGCGGCAACTTCAAAGCCGCGGTCCCCGGCCACTGGAACCAGGAACACTTCATCCGGGCGTTTGCCGCCAGCTTGCCGACGCTCAAGGCGCCGATCGACTACTTCGTGGTTGAAGCTTTTGACCAGCCGTGGAAGAGCGACGAAGGCAAGGTCGGCGCGCACTGGGGTCTTTACAACGTCGACCGTACGCCCAAGTTCGTCTGGGCGGAACCGACCAAGCCTTTCATGAGCATGGTGGGCCTGTCACTGGTGGCGTCGGCCATCGGTGTGGGCCTGGGCGCGTGGTTCTCCCATAAGCGCAAGCGCGACCTGTACTTTGAAGGCCGCTTGAGCCAGAGCCTGTTCTTCCAGTTTGCGGTGTCGCTGTTTGTGTTCCTGGCCGCCATGCCTTTCCTGCCGTGGTACGGCAAGGGCGTGGTGGTGGCCTGGGCGCTGATGGTGCCGGCGATGGTGCTGATGTCGGCGATCATGCTGGTGCAGGGGTATGAGTTTTCGGAACTGCTGTGGCTGCGCCGGTACAAGCGGCACTTTGCGCCGCTGCCGACGGTGGGCATCCCTGACCGGGCGTGGCCGAAGGTTTCCATCCAGGTGGCTTGCTACAACGAGCCCGCGGACATGATGATCCAGACGCTCAACAGCCTCAATGGGCTGGACTACCCGGACTATGAAGTGCTGGTGGTGGACAACAACACCAAGGACCCCGCGGTGTGGAAGCCCCTGGAGGCGCATTGCAAGGCGCTGGGTTCGAAGTTCAAATTCTTCCACCTGGAACCGTGGCCCGGGTTTAAGGCCGGCGCGCTGAACTTCGCCCGGACGCAGACCTCGCCTGACGCGAAGGTGATCGCGGTGCTGGACGCGGACTACAACGTTGAGCCGGGTTGGCTCAAGAGCGTGATCCCGTACTTTGACAACCCGAAGATCGGTTATGTGCAGTGCCCCCAGGACAACCGCGAATGGCAGGACTGCGCATTCAAGGAAATGATCAACTGGGAATACGCGGGCTTCTTCCACCTGGGCATGGTGCACCGGAACGAGTACGACGCGATCATCCAGCACGGCACGATGACGCTGGTGCGCACAAGCGCGTTTGACGCGGTTGGCGGCTGGAGCGAATGGTGCATTGTGGAAGACGCTGAGCTTGGCCTGCGCCTGATGCAGACGGGCTGGCAGTCGGCTTACGTGAACCACAACTACGGCAAGGGCCTGGTGCCTGACTCGTTTGATGCGTACAAGAAGCAGCGTTTCCGCTGGGCTTACGGTTCGGTGATGATCCTCCGCAGGCACTGGCAGGCGATGCTGCCCTGGGCCAAGTCGGGCTTGACCGGCTGGCAGAAGTATCACTTCGTGGCGGGCTGGCTGCCCTGGTTCGGCGATTCGATGCACCTGATCTTCACGCTGGGCATGCTGGCCTGGACGCTGGGGATGCTGGCGCTGCCGGAACGGTTTGAGATGCCGGTGATGGCGTTCATCCTGCCTGCGGCGTTCCTCTCCCTGTTCAACATGATCCGGTCGATCTGGCTCTTTTATGCGAAGGTGCCCTGCAACCTGGCACGCAGGCTGACTGCGGCGATGGCGGGCATGGGTCTTTCGTACTACGTGGGCCGGGCGATGATCACGGGGCTGCTGACGACGGGGCGGCCGTTCCTGCGGACGCCTAAGACGGCCAGCAAGTCTGCGCTGTCGAAGTGCCTGATCATGGTGCGTGACGAGATGGCTCTGGCCGCGGGCCTGTGGGCCGTGGCGCTGGCCTTCCTGCTCACGCGCCCGATGAGCACCGCGGTGGAAGCGGCCTGGGTGTTTGCGCTGATCGTGCAATCCCTGCCGTTTGTATGCGCGGTGTCGAGCTCGGTGGTGGCGGGCGTTCCTGCGATCAACGCGGGCATGCTGCGCGCCGGCGAGATCTATGTGGATGTGCGCGCCAGCGTTGGCGCAGGCCTGACCCGGGTGAGCGTGGGCTACGAAGCCGCGCGCGCGAAGGTGTTTGGCGTGCGTGCGCGGGCTTGAGCCTGATTGATTGAAAGCTGAAGAATTGATGCCCGGCCTCCGAGTTATTCGGAGGCCGGGTTGTTTTTAAGCGGGGCGGAGCTGTGAGCTCTACAAACGGCAAGGCAAGTCCACCGGCAGGATTCCTGAGGAATTATTTGATCATCATGAACCAAGTGGAATACATTCGTCTTCTCAGATGCTTTAACACAAACAGAAAGAGGCAATATGGAATTAATTGAGGATTTGGCAGAGGTTCGCTGGTACCGGTTGCGAGACGGACGAACGGTTAAGCTGGAGTTGGAACCGATGGGAGCAGACGCTGTATTTGCATACTCGGCTGATGGCAAGGAGATCGGCTGCTTCAGGTTCCGGGATGAAAGTATGGTACCGGGGAAATGGTTGTATCTATTGACCTATTGCTTCCTTGATAAACAGGGGAATTCATATAAACGTCAAGGGATCGGGGAAGCAATATTGAGATTCTTTGCGGAATACCATGAAGCGGAGATCTGTGCCCAAGATAATGATGGGCAGCGACGGGACGATGGGAGTCATTTGACGGGAGATGCCGTGGGATTCGTGGCACGGATGAGGAAAAAAGGATTGATTCTTCCGGAAGTTGATCCCGACAAGGATGACTATGGTAATTCTGAAGATGATGACGACAACTTTGGGGATGACGATCAATGAAGCGTTTGCAGGGCCGCCTTGGCGGCCTGGCGGTTTGGTTCCGTGGAGTCGTTGGTTGAGAGGAACTCCAGCAGTGGGATAAAGCGGGGGGCGAGCGCCGGCGGCGGCGGGGTGAGGCTGAGCTGCTTGAGGGTTGCTGCCCTGACGTTGGCATCGGGGTGCATGAGGGCGGGTTCAAGGCAGAGGGGCGTTGAATCCGCAAGCAGTTGCATTGCGCGCGGAAGGTCGGCCGGCTGGTGGGCCAGGACTGCGGTGAGGAAGGGACGGGCATCGCCGGGGGCGATGGGGTGGTGGGCATCGAAGGCACGCCAGAGCAGGGTTTCGCCGGGGGTGAGGGTTTCAAATACGAACGGCTTGACGATGTCGTAAACCGCGAGAGTGATGTGCGGCGTGGTGCGGTGGTGCAGGGGGTAGTTGCCTGCGTAGTAACCGTGGAGGAGGGAGTAGCCGGGGCCAGGAGGGCTTGGGATGCGGTTGATGAGGGAGACGGCGCTGGCGGGGAGTTTGTAGTTGGGGATGAAAAGGCCGTCCTCGGCGATGACGAGTTTCTGACCGGGCTCCATTACGCTTTCGTTTGGGAGGGTGTCGAGGAAGGCGGCCTGGCGGGAGTAGTAGGCGCCGCTCCAGTTGCCGACGAACCAGATGTTTTGCGGGTTTGAGTCGGTGGCTGGGTTTTGCACGCGGGCCTGGGTGATGGCGGCGCGGACATCAAAGGCATAGGTGTAATCGACGGTGAAGAAGAGCAACCCGAGGGCGGCGGCGGCGATGCCGGCAGCGGTGAGGGCGTGGCGTTGGCCAGTGGGCAGCGGGTCAGCCTGGAGCCTGCGTTCGGCAAGCCGCCAGGCCAGCAGGGCAAGGATAATGACAAGCAGGATGACCCGGCGTGCGGCGGGGAAAGGGGAGATGACCCATGCGCAGGAGAACTCCAGCGCGAGCCACAGGAGAAGAAGGGATTCGATGCTGAGGTTGAATTTGAGCGGAGATGGGGCGTCTGAAGGAGGTTGAGTGCGCCATTGTTTCAGCGCCGCCCAGAGGATGAGGCCGAGGGTAAAGAGGGTGGCTGCGAGGGTGTAGGCGAAGGAGACTTCCACGTAAGCCAGCAGGGCGGTGAAACCAGCGAAAAAGAGAACGGCGAGCCAGGTGGCCACAGCACTGCGCGTGAGCGCCCAGAGAAGCACCAAGCCCAGGCCCAGACCGGCAACGCCCAAGTGGGCAAGATTGCCCAGGGCGACACCCGGCCAGCTCTTGGGGTGCGGAGGGTGGGCGATCTGGAAAGCGACAGGGGAGATCCCGTTATGGAACCAGTAAAACAATTCCCATGCGATGGGGAAGGCAATGGCGATGACGGCTGTGACGGCGGCGGCGGCGAAGGCCTGCGGGCCGATGGCCAGGGCCATGAGGAGGATGGCGGGAACCAGGGAAACCGCAGAGAGCTTGGTGAGGCAGGCGAGGCCCAGAAGGACACCTGCCCAGCAGGCCCATTTGCGGTCGGGCACGGGAGCGATGGTGAAGCCATCCCAGGTTTGGAGGACCGCTTTAAACCAGAGCGCCAGGGCGATAAGGCCGAGGGCGATGGCGGGGATGTCGGTCATGAGGTTGATGGCGGGCACAACGACGGGGGAGAGGCAGACCGTCCAGAGGAAAGGCGTACTGGTGCGGGAGAGGAATCGGCGCGAGAGAAGCCATGCGCCGGCTGCAAAGAAGAAGGCCCATGGCATGAAGGCGAGCTTAAGCCAGACTTCAGAATCGCCGCCCAGGGCCATGGAACCGGCAAGCCAGTAGGGGACGACGGGCGGTGCGGGAAACCATGAGGCGGGCTCACGGATGCCACGGAAGACGGTTTCAAAGCCGACCGGGTCCAGGGGGTGGGAAAGGATGTTCCACGCGACCTGGATGAAGATGCCGTCATCGACGACGAGGGGTTTGGCCAGGTTCAGCAGGGCAAGGAGCAGGCCCGCAAGAGCGGCTTGTTTCCAGCCGGAAGATGAGTTCATGCGAGCATGTTACCCGGGAGGGGCGGGGTAAAAGCATTTGGAAATATCAAAGGCCCGTGCGCCCGCGACCCAACGCGCCCGGGTGGTCGGGGTATCGGGTGACGGGGGGCTTTGAGAAAGTCGAGGTCAGTGGAGGCCACGGCCCAATCATGCATGAATCTTCATTGAACTTACTCATGGATACGTGACTCTTCCATCACCCGGCGAGCCGGGCGCGTGGGAAGTCGGCAAACGCTGTCACCTTGGCGGGGTTTAGAAGAAGAACCATTTCTTGCGTTTGGGCGCGGCGAACTGAGCCATGGCGCGCTCGGAGGCTTCGAGCTTCATGCGGTTTTCGAGGTTGATGAGGCCGCCTGGGAGGGTGAGGACGAAGGCTTTTATTTCGTCACGGACGCGGTGATAGACGGTCAGCTTTTCTTCGTCGGTCGGCAGCCTGTGGGCGACGGTCGGGGGATCGTCAAAGGGGATGTGGAGGACTTTGAATTTGTGGGAGAGCCAGGGGGTTTGTTTCTGGACGACGGGGCAGAGGACGACGGCGTAGTCGATGGAGGCGTTGATGAATTCTTCGACGTGCTTGGAGCGGTGATTGGAGATGTCGACGCCCGCCATGGCCATGGATTGAATGGTCATGGGGCCAAGTTCCCCAGGGAGAAGGCCTGCGGAGTAAGCTTCGATGGAGTCGGACTTTAGAGCGCGTGCGAATCCTTCGGCCATCTGGCTGCGATTGGCATTTCCCATGCAAATGAAAAGTACGCGGAGTTTTTGGGTCACGTTTAAAGACCGATAAAGGTAAGCGGGAATTGAGGACAAAGTTTATTGTAACAGGCAAGCGCGGTGAAGAGTCCGGAACAAGAGCGGGCCGAGTGAAAAAATGGCTTGAGTCGACGGATGAATCCTGGATAATACAACTGGTTAGTGTCAACATTCATCTAATTCCGCATTGCGTTTGACTTCTCGGGACTCCAGCCGCTTCTGTTGAGCCTGTTCAACCAGATGATCATGGTGGCGGCGGATGTGGACAATGACATCTTCAAATC
>CAZIWA010000099.1:0-11792 GCA_964542875.1 uncultured Phycisphaeraceae bacterium | reverse complement strand
TGTTCAACCAGATGATCATGGTGGCGGCGGATGTGGACAATGACATCTTCAAATCGGGCGAGAGCATCGAAAAAGGAGATGGCGACGCCATCGCCAATCTGACTTACCGGGTTACCGCGCTTTACAGCGAACGGGATTCTGTGCTGGGTTTGTCTGCGGGGATGAAGCATTTCGGCAAGCGTCGGCTGGGGCGTTCCGGGCTCGATGCCCACTGCGACGTGCCCGACAATATATGCGAGGTGGATTGCACGCCGTTTTTTGAAGACCTGCGGTCTGGCATCCACTCGGCCTATTTTGAAGTTCCGGCGACCATCGAGCTGATGCGCGATATTCTCCGGGGGCTGGACCGCAAGACCATCAGGCGCAAGGTGCCGGCATTGGAAGTCGGTGGTGAAGGGATGTGATGACTGCGCAATGGAAGATGTCGCGGCGCAGCACGCCCGCGGGGCGTGCTGCGCCGCCTGGATTTTGGCATTGTTGAGGCCGGCTGACGCAATTCGAATGAAATTCCGGTACACTCTTCAACCTTCAAAACAGCGAGGAAATCAACCATGGCAAGCGGTCCTATTTCGAACTTCATGAAGCATCACTACCGGCACTTCAACGCGGCGACCGTGGTCGATGCGGCAGAGGGTTATAAGAAGCACCTGGGTGAAGGCAAGAAGATGCTGCTGGCCATGGGCGGCGCCATGAGCACGGCGGAGATCGGGCTTTCCCTGGCGGAAATGATCCGGCAGGACAAGGTGCATGCGATCTCCTGCTCCGCCAACAACCTCGAAGAAGACATCTTCAACCTCGTGGCGCATGACCACTACGTGCGCATTCCCCACTACCGGGACCTGACGCCGGCCGATGAACGCAAACTGCTGGACAAGCACCTTAACCGGGTGACGGACACCTGCATTCCCGAACACGAAGCGATCCGGCGCATCGAAAAACACATCGTGGAGCTTTGGAAGAAGGCCGAGAAGGCCGGCGAAGCGAAGCTGCCGTTTGAATATTTCTATGAACTGGTGCGCTCGGGCGTGCTGAAGCAGTACTACCAGATCGACCCCAAGGACTCCTGGGTGCTGGCGGCGGCGGAGAAGAACATTCCGATTTTCACCCCGGGCTGGGAAGACTCCACCCTGGGGAATATCTTCACGGGCTACTGCCTGCGCGGGGAGATCAAACCCAACACGATGAAGAACGGCATCGAGATGATGATGCTGGTGTCCAAGTGGTACCAGGCCAACTGCGCCCGGCACGGCGTGGGCTTCTTCCAGATCGGCGGGGGCATCGCCGGCGACTTTCCGATCTGCGTGGTGCCGATGCTGCAGCAGGACATGGAGATCGATGTGCCGTTCTGGTCGTACTTCTGCCAGATCACGGACACCAATGAGTCTTACGGGTCTTACTCGGGTGCGAACCCGACGGAGAAGATCACGTGGGGCAAGCTGGATGAAACGACGCCGAAGTTTGCGATCAACTCCGACGCGACGATTGTTGCGCCGCTGATTTTCGCGATGGTGCTCGGGCATTAAAAAACTTGGGTGTGGGCTCGACTTGCCAGAGGCGGGGCCTATGCTTGTGACAGAGGGGCGATGAGCGCCCTGAGTGAGAAAAACAATTGCCCCCGGAAGCGCCCGGCGTGACCCATGGTCCGCCGGGCGTATTTATTTGGGGCGTGATTTGAAGATGCGTGGATGAGGCGGGTGGAAGGGGGTGGGGGGGGTGGGGTAGACTGTGAGAAGAAATGCCGAGCCCGGCCGGATTGGGAAGTCTGCAAGATTGCCGGGATGTTTGGGCAAGTTTGATGGAGTACGGGGTTGGGGGCAGTTTTGTTCGGGAACGCCCGGGCGCTGTCGCTACCTGTGGGTCATCTTGGGAAACAGGCATTGGAAGCTAAATCCAGATCAAACGCGGGGAAGCAGCGTATTCCGTCATCAATGGACCAGTATCCCCACGAGGAATCAGCGCTGGTGATGGTGGGGCAGATGCCCAAGCGGGTGCTGCTGTGGCCGGTGCTGGCTGGATTGCTTGGGCTTTTGCTGACCGGGCTGGCGGTGCTGTGGGACCGTGAGCAGGCGTACAAGGCGGATGAACTGAAGTTTGCGGGATTAACGGACCGTGTGAAGAGTGAAATCATTCGGCGGGTGGGGGTGTACCGCTATGGCCTGATGGGAACACGGAGCGTGTTTGCGGCGAGCGATTTTGTAGAGCGTAAGGAGTTTCGCGCGCTGGTGCGTTCCCGGAATCTGCCGGAGGAGTTTCCCGGCGCGGTGGGACTGGGGTTTGTGCGTCGGGTGCCCAGGGCGGAAAAAGATCAATTCCTGGAACGCACGCGCAAGGATGAAGCGCCGAATTTCGTACTGAAGTCCGAAGGGAACATGGGCTCTTACTACGTGGTCGAATATCTGGAGCCGATCGAAGTGAATTTCAGCGCGATGGGGTATGACCTGGCGCAGGACCCGCAACGGCGTGAAGTGGCGGAGCGGGCGATGGAGACCGGGGAGGCAAGCCTTTCTGAACATGTGACGCTGGTGCAGAATGACCAGGAGGGCCCGGGATTTTTGTTCCTGCTGCCGGTGTACAAGAATAATGCGCCGGTCAATACACCTGAGGAACGGCGGACGAATCTTGAGGGCTGGGTGTATATGCCGCTGCTGTCGAGCCGGATTTTCAAGGGCGCGGGAGATGTGGCGGACCGGGAAATCGATTTTGAGGTTTTTGACGGCGAGGAAGCGGATTCAAGGAACCTGGTGTACGACGATGACGCGCACCTGGCGAAGTTCGACGGGAGCCCTTCTCAGGCGTCGTACGTGGGCCGGTTGTTTCGGAAAGTCACATGGGTGGAGATCGGCGGGCGCAAGTGGACACTGGTGCTGACGACGACGCCAAAGTTTCGGGCGATTCCATCTTCCGGGGCGTGGGGAATCGGGCTGGGGGGCGCGCTGCTTTCGGGCGGGATCATGGTGGTGCTGCTGACACTGGGGACGACCACGCACCGGGCCAAGCTGCTGGCGCAGGGCATGACCCGGGACATGCACCGGCTGGCGCTGGTGGCGGAAAACACGACCAACGCCGTGGTGATCACCGATGCGGTGGGGCACATCGACTGGGTGAACAACGGATTCATGAAGGTGACGGGGTATTCGCTGGAGCAGGTGCAGGGGCAGCTTTTCGCCAGTTTCCTGAATTCCGACGTGGCGGATAAGCAGGCCATCGAAAGCCTGACGAAGGCGATCTCCAACGGGGAAGAATGCCGGCTGGAACTGGTGTGCCGTGCGCAGCTTGGCCGGGAATACGTGGTGGACATCGAAGTGCAGCCGGTGCGCAACGAGACGCTGACGATCATCGGCTTTGTGGTGGTGGAGACGGACATCACGGCGCAGATCACCCACAGGAACCAATTGGCGTCTATTTTCCGGGCGATGGCCGAAGGCCTGGTGGTGCAGTCCGTTGATGGCTCAACGATCAACTGCAACCCCGAAGCGGAACGTATTTTGGGGCTGACGCGGGAGCAGATCCTTTCGCGCACGAGCGCGAGCGCGGCCTGGAACGTGGTGGATGAACAGGGCGCGCCGTGGCCGCCTGAGAAGCTGCCGACGGTGGTGACGCTCAAGACGGGGGAAGCGGTCCGAGGGGCGACCCTGGGCCTGAGACAACCGGACGGTTCGATCCGCTGGATCAGCGTCAATACGCAGGCGATCCGATCGGCAGACGGCCGGGTGGAAGCCGCGGTGGCGACGTTCTCGGATATCACCCGGCAGATCAAAGCGACGGCAGACCTGGATATCAAGGAGCGTATGCTCCGGACGATGATCGATCAGTCGCGGCAGTTCGCGGGGATGTTGACACTCGACGGGACCGTGGTGGACGTGAACCGGACGGCCCTGACGTTTGCAGGGGTGAAGAACAAAGCGGATGTGGTGGGCAAGCCGTTCTGGAAGGGGCCGTGGTGGAAGCATTCCGAGCAACTTCAGGAGTGGCTTAAGGGTGCGATCGCCCGTGCCGCGCGCGGCGAGACGGTGCGCAGCCAGACCACTCATCCGGACGTCAATGGAGCGATCCACTTCGTGGACTTCACGATTACGCCGGTGATGTCCGCGGACGGCAAAGTGATCATGCTGATCCCTGAAGGATGGGACGTGACGGAGAGCAAGCTGGCGGCGGATGCGCTGGGCCAGGCACGCGACGCCGCGGATACGGCAACCAAGTCCAAGAGCGAGTTCCTGGCCAACATGAGCCACGAAATCCGAACGCCGATGACGGCGATCCTGGGGTACACGGACCTGCTGGCCGAAGAGTGGGACCATGGCCTTACGCCGCGGCAGCGGCTGGAATACATCGCGACGATCAAACGCAACGGGGAACACCTGCTTTCGATCATCAACGACATTCTGGACCTGTCGAAGATCGAGACAGGGAAGATGACGGTGGAGCGGATCGATACGTATCCGGACCAGATCATCCACGATGTGATGTCGCTGATGTATGTGAAGGCGCAGGCCAAGGGGCTGAAGCTGGAGGCGCAGAACATTACGGCGCTGCCGGAACGGATTCAGTCAGACCCGCTGCGGCTGAGGCAGATCCTGGTGAACCTGGTGGGCAATGCGATCAAGTTCACGGAAGTGGGGGGCGTGACGATCCGGGTGATGATGGACAAGACGACGACAGGCACGCCGATCTTGAAGTTTGAGGTGCGCGACACGGGCATTGGCCTGACGCAGGAACAGGTGTCGCGGCTGTTTGGCGCGTTTGAACAAGCTGACGCGTCGACGACAAGGCGCTTTGGCGGCACGGGGCTGGGGCTGCGTATTTCCAAGCGGCTGGCGGAGATGCTGGCGGGCGATATCACGGTCAGCAGCACGCCGGGAAATGGGAGCACCTTCACGCTGTCATTGGCAACGGGCCCGCTGGACGGGGTGCCGATGATCGAGCAGGGACAGACTTCGCAGGTGGTTCGCGAGTCGATTGCGACGGCAGCACGCCCCGATGAGGGAACGCTGCTTTTGGGCGTACGGATTCTCATGGCCGAAGACGGGCCGGACAACCAGCGGCTGGTTGCACATCATCTGCGCAAAGCGGGTGCGACAGTGACCATCGTTGAGAACGGGGAGCTTGCCGTGAGGGCCTTCTCCAAAGACGGCACGGTGGACGGGAGACTTAACCCCAAACCTGAGTTTGACCTGGTTTTGATGGATATGCAGATGCCGATCATGGACGGGTATACGGCCACGCGGCTTTTGAGGACCAAGGGATCGACGGTTCCCATCATTGCGCTGACGGCGCATGCGATGGCCGGCGATGCGGACAAGTGCCTGGATGCGGGCTGCGACGATTACACGGCCAAACCGATCGATCGGGCAAAGCTGATTGGGATCTGCGCGGCGTGGATCGGGCGTGACCGGAGCTTTACGTCTCAGGATTCGGGCGTGACCCGGACAGAGGCGTCGAGCACGATGCGGACTGCTTCGGCGGCGGATGTGGCCAAAGCGGAAGCCGCCAAGGCTGCTGCGGCAGCCAAGGATCAAGCAGCCAAAGAGCAGGCCGCCAGGGAACAAACGGCCAGGGAACTGGCGACAAAGATCACCGCAGCCAAAGCGGAAGCGGCCAGGGCCGAAGCCGCAAAGATAGAGGCGGAGAAAGCCAAAGCCGAGAAGGCCAAAGAGGCTGCAAAGCCTTCAGAAGTGCTCATCAGCACCA
This sequence comes from uncultured Phycisphaeraceae bacterium, assembly GCA_964542875.1. Taxonomy (GTDB): domain Bacteria; phylum Planctomycetota; class Phycisphaerae; order Phycisphaerales; family Phycisphaeraceae; genus CAZGOM01. Next base: position 6,104 of record CAZIWA010000099.1, on the reverse strand, counting down.
TGATCGACGATGAAGGCCTGGTAGAGCTCATCGGTGACTTCGTGGCCAGGCTGCCTGAGCGGGCCCAGGAGGTCCGGCAGCATCTGGCCAAGGGCCAATACGAGGAACTGGCGCGTCTGGCCCATCAGTTGGCAGGGTCGGCAGGGAGCTACGGTTACCCGACGATCACGGACACTGCCCGGACGGTGGAGACGATGCTGCGCAAGGGGCAAACGGATCTTGAAATGCTCAATCCCGCGTGCGAGGGGCTGATCAGGCTGTGCCTGATGGCGCATGCCGGATTTGACGCCAAGGGTGCGTAAGTTGTGATGACGGGCAGAGGAATTATGATCTTTGCGTGAAACGGGCGTCGGGGCTCGTGCGTCCAAAGTCCGGCTGTTGCACGTCGCAGGCCGGACAGGCGACCAAATAAGGGACAAGGCCAGTCAGGCTGCGTCTATTTTTGAGTGTCAACCAAGAAACAAGGAAACATCATGCCAATTACCTGGGCCGCAGAATCGTCTGACCTTTACGATGATCCTGTGTCGGGCGCGCGGATCATTCAGTTGACCAGCGGCGGATACACCAGCAACAACATCTATTGCGAGCAGCCTTACTGTTCGCCCGACGGCAAGCGCGTGATCATCGCGCGGTCGGCGGACTTCTGCTTCGATGAAGTGGGGTCGCTGCTGGTGCATGATCTGGAGAAGCTGAAGATCACCATGGTGGAGAAGGCGTCCGTGGGCGCCCGCGGGGTGTTCAATAATGCGTGGTCGGGGCTGGCGCATTACTGGAACGAGAAGCGTGAGCTGATGCAGGTGAACCTGATGTCGCTCGAAAAGAAGGTGGTGTACGTCGAGCGTGACCCCAATGCGACGCTGGTTGGGGCCTCGGTTTCGCCTTGCCAGAGATACATCGTGGGGATGCAGACGCGGCTGGAAGGGCCGGGGTCGCCGGTGTATCAACTGGTGATCCTGGACGTGAAAGATGGCTCTCGCAGGGTGATTTACGAAGACGACGAGATCCGGAATCCGCATCTCCAGTTCAACCCGGTGACGGGCAAAGAAATCATGGTGCAGAACAACCGGGGTGAGAAGCTTCAAAAGGATGGCTCGAGCCTCACCACGACGCCCGGCCTGGGGACGACGTTGTTTGTGATCAACCTGGATGGCTCTAATAAGCGGTACCTGCCGGTGGGGCAGCCGATCACCGCGGGCGCGACGGGGCACGAGTGCTTTGTGGCCGACACAGGCAAAGTGCTTTTCAGCGTCGGCTGGAAGATGCCAGACTTCTACACGCTTCGCCACGATGACAGATTCCCCAAAGGGAATTTGTTCACCGCCAAGCCGGGGGACGAGAGGCCGACATGTTTTGAAGCGCCGGAGCACTTCTTTAACCATGTGTGCGCATCCAAGTGCGGAACGTACTTTGTCGCCGATTCACACAGCAAGGGCATCTTCAGCGCCAAGACCCGGGCTTGCGCTGCGCCGAGCCTGGTGATGGGTAACCTGCTGACGGGCAAGTACCGGACGCTGGTGGAAGACTCCAAGGCCTCCAGCGGCGGGAACCAGTGCCGGCACACGCACCCGTACCTGACTGCGGACAACGGCCACGTGATCTACAACGCGGACCCGGCGGGAACGCCTCAGGTGTATGCGGCGAAGATTCCCAAGGAGTTTTTGAAGAGCCTGGATTGAGACTGGTTTGAGTATTAAGGCAACGCCCGGGCACGAGGTGCCCGGGCGTTGTTCTTGGAAGGCTTACGAAAGAAAGCAAAGGGATTGCCGGAGTATTGCGCCAGAGGAGTTCAATAATCCCAGTGGCGGTGGTGGATGCGGATGAGCTTTGCCAGGCGGGCGCTAAAGAGTGCGGTGACCTCGGTGAGGCCGTCGATTTGAGCCTGAGTGAAGCCCTTGGCTTCATCGCGGAAGAAGAGAAGGCCGGCGATGCCTTCGCCCTGGTGGCGGGCGGGAACGGCGACCACGTGGGAGTCGCCAAGGTAGCCGGCGTCATCGCCACACCAGGATTCCAGGGTGTGGGTGTTTTCGAAGCTCAGGGCTTTGGAGGCATTGGTGATCTTGGGGCCAAGCACGTCGGCGAGGTGTTCCAGGACCATCTGGCCGTTGTCTCGGGAGAAGTCGTGGTTGATGTATCCGCCCAGGGTGAACTGTTCGTCGGTGCCGGGGAGAAAGACAGCGGCGTTGGTGGGGCCGGTGACTTCCAGGACCATCTGGAGGGTGTGGCGGATGAGGGCTTCCAGGTCGAGGTCCTGGCCTACCCGGGCGGCAAAGCGGCGTGCCAGGGGGCTTAAGGTGTGGTCCGCAACGATCTGCTGGGTGGGCTGGTAAAGATCGATGCCGGTGGGGGAGACGAGGCGATCGGCGCCAGGGGCATCGGTTTGGGCCAGGGAGTGGCCGGGGAGGTCGATCATCGCAGCGGTGATCCGGCAGGCGATGGTGTGCGCGCTGAGGGGGCGGAGCAGGACATCTTTGGCGCCGGCACGGAAGGCGTCGACGATGCGTGATGCGCTCTTTTGGGAAGCAATGCCCAGAGCGTGGATTTCAGGATTGACCGCCAAGACGGATTGGAGGGTTTTGAGGCCCTGACCCTTGCCCAGAGCGAGATCGACGATCAACAGGCTGGGGGTGTTGGACTCAAGCGTGGCCTTGAGGGCCTGGTGAGTAGAGACGAGGACGACGCGGACGCCGTGCCCGGCCAGCGCTTGAGCGACATGGCCCTTAAGCGCTTTCTCGGCGATGGCGACAACGGCGAGGGTGTCTTGTTTCTGGACGCCTGGGTTCTGGATGGCCCGGGAAGACGGAAATTGGAACGGCTGTACCATGGCTTGCCTTTGGGTGTGTCATGGGTGAGTCCGTCCTTGGTGGGAGAATGCCTGCAGGCGTCCGGGCCTTTTGGCGACGATGCCAATGCAATTTGCGGTGCATCGGCAACGTGCGATCTTACGGGAGATCGATGGCGTGGGAAGCTTTTTAGGTTCGCAAAACCGGGGAATTGAACGTTCGGGTGGGTGGGGGGAGAGTCTAGGCGTTTTGAATCCCGAAATAACCGGAAAGTGGTTGAAAGATGTTGTGTAAGCACGAGTTGTGATTTTGAGTTCACGGGTCGTCCACAGGTTTTCGCACATGAAGGCGTACCCTAACATCAGTGAAAATAGGTTCCGATAACACTTGAGTGGGTCGGGTGAGAGGTGTGAATAACCGCAGGGTTGATGCACGGGTTTTCCCCGGGGTTTCCTCTTATTTGAAGAAGGGTCTGGGGTCTCGGGTCTGGGGTCTGGTCAGAGAGAGAGGAAAGAACACAGCACGGCTTTGGGCCGTGCTGTGGTGTAGGAAAGGTGTTTGGGCTTTTAGATTTGGGGGTCGGCCAGGGGGCTGAGGATGTCCGCCTTACGGAGGTGGTCGACGATTTGCTCGACTGCTTCGTGGGGGAGGAGCTTGGTGGTGTCGACGGTAATCTCGGGGTTTTCGGGCTGCTCGTAGGGTGAGCTGATGCCGGTGAAATTGGCGAGCTCGCCGCGGCGGGCCTTCTTGTAGAGGCCTTTGGGGTCGCGGGATTCGGCTACTTCCAGCGGGGTGCTGACGAAGACCTCGAAGAACTCACCCGTGGAGACGAGCTCGCGGGCGAGCTGGCGGTCCGCTTTGAAGGGGGAGATGAAAGAGACGATGACAATGAGGCCGGCATCGACCATGAGCCTGGCGACTTCCGCGATGCGGCGGATGTTCTCCACGCGGTCCTGATCGGTGAAGCCAAGGTCCTTGTTGAGCCCGTGACGGATGTTGTCGCCATCGAGCAGGAAGGTGTGGTGGCCGGAGGCGTGGAGGTTGCGCTCAAGCTGGTCGGCAATGGTGGACTTGCCGGAGCCGGAGAGGCCGGTGAACCAAAGGATGGCGGGCTTCTGGTGCTTCATGGAGGCGCGGGCCTCCTTGTTGACCTGGGTGGCCTGCCAGTGGATGTCGTGCGATTTGCGCAGTGCCGAGCGGAGGAGGCCGGCGCCGAGGGTGGCGTTGGAGATTCGGTCGATGAGGATGAAGCCGCCTGTGTCGCGGTTATCGATGTAAGGGTCGAACGCGATGCGCTGATCGAGGCTGATCTGGCAAACGGCGATTTCGTTGAGGCTGAGGGTTTCAGCGGGGATGTGCTCAAGGGTGTTGACGTTGACCTTGTGCAGGATCCTGGTGACTTTGACGGTGGCCTGTTTGGTGCCGATTTTGAGCCGGTAGGGCCGGTTGAGGACCAAGGGCTCTTCGGCCATCCATACGATGGTGGTTTCGAACTTATCGGCGACTTCGGGGAGGGAATCGACATGGGCGAGGACGTCGCCGCGGCTGATGTCGATTTCGTCTTTGAGGGTGATGGTAATGGATTCACCGGCGATGGCTTCGGGGAGATCGCCGTCATAGGTGACGATGCGGTCGACGGTGCTTTCCTTGCCGGAAGGGAGCACGCGGAGACGGTCGCCGGGGCGGACGGTGCCGGAAGCGATCATGCCCGAGAAGCCGCGGAAGTCCAGGTTCGGCCGGTTGACCCATTGGACGGGGAGCCGGAAGGGGGCCGAGCGGGTCTGGTCATCGATCTTGACGGTTTCCAGGTGGCCGATGAGCGTGGGGCCGGAGTACCAGGGGGTGTTGGCGGAGGGGCGGGTGATGTTGTCACCCTTGAGCGCCGAGACCGGGATGGTGACGATGCTGTTGAAATTGAACTGGCTGGCGAAGGCTTTGTATTCAGCGACGAAGGTGTCGAAGGTTTTCTGGGAGAAGTCGACCAGGTCCATCTTGTTGACGGCGAGGACGATGTTTTTAATGCCCAGAAGGGAGACGAGGTAGCTGTGCCGGCGCGTCTGGGTGAGGACGCCTTTGCGGGCATCGAGCAGGATGATGGCCAGGTCGGCGGTGGATGCGCCGGTGACCATGTTGCGCGTGTATTGCTCGTGGCCTGGGGTGTCGGCGACGATGAATTTGCGTTTGTCGGTGGCGAAGAACATGTAGCCGACGTCGATGGTGATTTTCTGCTGGCGTTCTTCTTCGAGGCCGTCGGGGAGGAGGGAGAGGTCGAGCTCGCCGCCGACGGTGCCGCTGGTGACGGAGTCTGAGGAGAGCTTGGCGAGCTGGTCCTCGAAGATCATTTTGGAGTCGAAGAGGAGGCGGCCGATGAGGGTGCTTTTGCCGTCGTCGACGCTGCCGCAGGTGATGAAGCGCAGGAGGCTCTTGTGCTGGTGGATGCGGAGGTATTCTTCGATGTCCATCGCGGGTTTATTGGGGGCGGTTGTCATTAGAAGTGGCCCTCCTCTTTCTTCTTCTGGAGGCTGGTGCCGTCACGGTCGACGGCACGGGTGCCGCGTTCTGAGGTGGAGGTGACGAGCATTTCCTGAATGATTGCGGGAAGCGTGTCGGCGTCGGATTCGATGGCGCCGGTGAGGGGGTAGCAGCCGAGTGTGCGGAAGCGGACTTTTTTCATCTCGACTTTTTCGCCCGGGCGGAGCTTCATGCGCTCGTCATCGACCATGATGAGCATGCCGTCGCGTTGAACGACGGGGCGTTCCTTGGCGAAGTAAAGCGGGACCATGGGGATGTTTTCGAGGTGGATGTATTGCCAGATGTCCAGCTCGGTCCAGTTGGAGAGAGGGAACACGCGGATGTGTTCGCCTTTGCGCTTCTGGGAGTTGTAGAGCTTCCAGAGCTCGGGGCGTTGGTTTTTGGGGTCCCAGCGGTGCTGGTCGGACCGGAAGGAGAAGATGCGTTCCTTGGCGCGGGATTTTTCTTCATCGCGGCGGGCGCCGCCGAAGGCTGCATCGAAGTTATGGACGGCGAAGGCCTGCTTCACGGCGTCGATCTTCATGAGATTGACGTGTTGGTTGCCGTGGGTGAAGGGGTCGATGTTCTGCTTGAGGCCGTCGGGGTTGATGTGGACGATCATGTCGAAGCCGAGCTTCTTTTGCATCTGATCGCGGAACTCGATCATCTCCCGGAATTTCCAGGTGGTGTCGACATGGAGGAGCTTGAAGGGGAGCTTGGAAGGGTGGAAGGCCTTGAGCGCGACATGAAGCATGACGGCGCTGTCTTTGCCGATGGAATAGAACATCACGGGGCGTTCGCACTCGGCGACGA
>CAZIWA010000098.1:0-21690 GCA_964542875.1 uncultured Phycisphaeraceae bacterium | reverse complement strand
ACCCGTCACCCGGCAACCCGGGCGCGTGGGAAATCGACAAATGCTTTTACCCTGCCAACATCACTCGCCAAACACCGAAAATAATGAATATGATTCTCAAAATCTATTCAAAACGATTCCCCCATCGATTACCATCTAACTCTTGCAGCACACAAGCATCCAAGCCCTCATCCACAGGATTTTCCCATGATCCGCCGACACAACCGCGCTTTCACACTCATCGAACTCCTTGTGGTCATCGGCATCATCGGCCTCCTCATGGCCATCTTCATGCCCGCCCTCAGCAGGGCCCGCTCCGTCGCCCAGGGCGCCACCTGTAAGTCCCTCCTCCACCAGTACGGTGTCGCCTCCGAAGCCTACGTGGTCGACAACAAAGACTTCGGCGTCGACGTCTACATGTTCCTCGACTACAAAAAAGGCATCATCAAATACATGAGCCAGCACGACCAGATGAACCCCCAGGTCGCCCGCTGCCCTGCCGATAAATCCACCGAAGACCTCGGTCGCCTGGGAGACATGGGCAACACCCCCGACCCTCTCTACCAGATCACCAATTCCCAGGGCAACACCTACTCCGTCAAAGTCAGCATCGGCGCCAACGAAAACTCCACCTCCGCCAGCCTCGCCCCCGGCCCAGGCGGCACCACCACCCAACGCTGGATCCGCCGCGCAAAGCTCTTCGGCTTTGACCAGACCAAAATCATGCTCTGGGCCGACTACCAGAACAACCGTGACGGCGGAAACAAACTCGCCGCCACCGTCGGCCCCGGCGTCGTCTCCGCCACCACCGCCAATGACCGCATCGGCAGCCTCGTCTTCCGCCACGACAACAACGCCTTCAACGCCGCCTTCGCCGACGGGCACGCCGGCTCCATCCGCACCACCAAAAATCTCACCGACGACAAACACAACCTCGCCCCAGGCGAAAACTGGGGTGTCTACACCGGCGTCACCCCCAACATTTCCTACGGCAGCTACGCCGCACACAAAGTCTTCTACCCCTTTGGTCCCGCCCTCTACCAAGGCGGCGCCTTCGTCGCATTCGGCGACACCGGCGGCCTCGAAATCAAATAACCGGCCACCCCCATTCCCGGATAACCGCCAAACGCTCCTCCCCCCACCACCCCAATCACACCCCGATCACTCATGAAAACCAAGATCGCCCTCTGCCTCGCCCTCGTCGCCGCCGCACTCATTCTCTCCTTCAACACCATCCCCATCGCTGCCGACACCCATCCTGCCACCCAGCCCGTCGGCGTCGTCGTCCCCCGCACGCAGCAATTCGACATCACCTCCAAAGAAGGCCGGCCCTACCGCATCTACATTGCAGAGCCCAAAGGCGAAGCCCCGCCGGCCGGCTTCGCAGTGCTCTACGTCTTGGACGGCAACACCATGTTCCTCACCGCCCTTGAAGCCGTACGCCTTCAAAAAGGCCTCATTCCCACCGTCGTGGTCGGCATCGGCTATCCCCCGCTTCCCGAAGGCACCTCCGTTCAGGACCGCCGCTACTACGACTACACCCCCGTCACCGTCACCGAAAACCTTCTTCACAGCGCCAGCGAACCCCCCGTCAAGCCCGGCGGCACTGGCGGCCAAAAAGAATTCCTCACCTTCATGGACGACACCCTCAAACCCGAAATCGCCCGCCGATTCCACGTCGACCCCGCCCGCCAGGCCATCTTCGGCCACTCCCTCGCCGGCCGCTTCGTCCTCTACGCCCTCTTCAACAGCCCCTCATCCTTCAGCAAGTACATCGCCGCCAGCCCTTCCATCTGGTGGGACAAAGCCTCCATCCTCCAGGACGCCAAGGCCTTCATCGCCGCAGGCAACGCCCAGAAAAAAGAGCTCGACCTGCTCGTCACCGTCGCCGAAATGGAACAGAAAACCCTCCCCACCACCCCCAAGGAACGCGTCGAGTTCCTCACCAAGGCGCGGATGGTCGATAACGCCCGTGAACTCGCCGAACAGCTCAAACCCCTCACCCCCACCGGCATGCGCACGCTCTTTATCGAATACCCCGGCGAAAATCACGGCTCCGTCGTCCCCTTCGCCATCAGCCGCTCCATCCGCTTCGCCCTAAACGCCCCCCCGGCGCCAGCGCCGAAGTAGGCCGGATCAGGCTCTGTCTTGAAAACTCTCTTCGTACGGTGGGGCGGAGTCTTCGAGGCTCACCATAGCAAGCCGGATACCCATTGATTCTGCCAAAATCACAGGCAGGCCCCTTCCTCACGGGTGCAGCTTCTTCCTCATCTTCCTTGCTCATCGTGTTTTCAGACAAAGCCTGGACGTCTTGATCGTAATTCGACATCCCATCCTCAAACATACCCCGCCTTCACCATCGCACCGGCGGCCTCATCAAACTGATCCTGACGCCGCACTTCCGCAAACGTCTCCAGCAGGTCCTCCGGACGGATCCGCGCCTTCTCCACACCCTGGTAATCCCGGATGATCTGCCCCTTGTGCATCATCACCAGACGATCCCCCAGGTTCGCCGCCTGCTGCATTGAGTGCGTCACCATCAGCGTCGTCAGGTTATCGCGCCGGATGATCTGGTCGCTTAAACGGATCACCTGGTCCGCGCTCTTGGGGTCCAGCGCCGCGGTGTGTTCGTCCAGCAGCAGCAGTTTGGGTTTCAGCCACGTCGCCATCAGCAGCGTCAGCGCCTGGCGCTGCCCGCCCGAAAGCGACCCGATCGGGTTGTTAAGCCGGTTCTCCAGGCCCATGTTCAGCCCGCGCACCGTCTCTTTAAAGTCGCTGATCAGGCTCGGCTTCATCGCCCAGCCCAGCAACCGGGACTTCCCCCGCCTCGCCGCCAGCGCGAAGTTCTCCGCGATCGTCATCCGCGGCGCCGTGCCTGCAAACGGGTCTTGAAACACCCGCCCCACAAGCTGCGCCCGCCTGTGTTCCGGCCAGTCCGTCACGTCGGTGCCGTCCATCAGCACCTTGCCTTCATCCAGGAAAAACGTGCCCGCAAAGGCCGACAGCAGCGTGGACTTGCCCGACCCGTTGCTCCCGATCACCACCGTGAACTGTCCGGGTTCGATCGTCAGGTTAATGCCCCGCAGCGCCCGCACTTCATTGGGCGTATCCGGGAAAAACGTCTTGTATGCGTCGATCATCTTATGCATGGGCAGCCTTCTCCTTGGCGTTCCGGGCAGCGCCCCGGCCAGCGCCGAACTTCCTTCCGTACCACGCTTTCACTTGCGGCCACATTCCCGGCCCAACCAGCGCCACGAACACAAACACAGCGGTCACCAGCTTCAGGTAGTTCTGGTCCAGGTTGCACAAGAGCGCAATCGCGATCATCAGCCGGAACAGCATCGATCCGGCAATGGCGCCGATCAGCCCCAGCCCCACCCCGCCCGCGCCGATCAGCGCTTCGCCCAGGATCACGCTGGCCAGCCCCGTCACCACCATGCCCACGCCCATCTGCGCGTCGGCGTTGCCGCTTTGCCCAAGCTGTGCAAACAGTGCGCCCGAAAGCGCCGCCAGCCCGTTGGACATCGCCAGCCCCAGGATCACCATGCCCCCGGTGTTCACCCCCAGCGCACGGATCATTTGCGGGTTGTCGCCCGTCGCCCGCATCGCCGTGCCCAGGTTCGTTTTAAAGAACCAGAACAGCCCCACGCCCAGCGCCACCGCGATGGTCGCCACCGTCAGCAGCACCGACACATCCTGCGACGACACCGTCCACTGGCCGATATTGACCTTGTCTTCCGCGCCCCCCACGCCGAGCCATTCCCCGTACTTCGTCGCATAGTGCATCAGCGTCTTCACGCTTCCGTCCGAAGGCGTGAACACCGTGCTCTTGTTTCCCATCACCAGCAGGTTGATCGAGTACAGCCCCGTCATCACCAAAATCCCCGCCAGCAGCCCTTCCAGCTTGAAGTAGGCATGGAGAAGCCCCGTCGTCGCCCCTGCCAGCGCGCCCGCAAGGGTCGCCACCAGCGTCGCCCCCACCGGGTCGGTGATGATCGGCTTTAAAAACGCATACTCCGCCGGCAGCTTGCCCGCGTTCACCATCAGGCTCAGCGAGGCCGCCGCCCCCAGCGTAAACGTGCCGTCCACCGTGATGTCCGGGAAACGAAACACCTTGAAGCTCACATACGCGCTCAGCGACAGCATGGCCAGAATCAGCCCCACGATCCACGCATTCACCAGAAAACTCATGGATTGCTCCCTTGTGTCTTGATCGCGCCCAGGCGCCCGGCCCAAAGCGTCCCTCTCACAAACAGACTCTCGCCGTTGCCGTTGATCGGCCGCGTATCGTTCAACAGGTGCAGCACGCCCTTAAGCGCCTGCTCCTCAAACAACTGCTCCACCGAACTCATGATCCGCGTCACGTCCTTGCGCAGCGGCTTATAGCTGAACGCCGCCGCATGCACATGACCCATCACGCCCGGCGCGATGGGCCTCACAAACGCCCCCAGACCGCTCGCCGCCAACCCCGCCTCCGGCACCGCCACGCCCACGATCAGCACCACCGATTCCGTATGCACCGGCTCGGTCGTGAAGTTCATCCACTCCCGCACTTCCGGGTACCGCATCGCCGCGGCCGGGTCCGTCGCCAGCGCCAGGCTCTTGCGCAATGACACGCCCACCAGGCCCTGCGCCTCCGCGATCGCCACGAACATTACTGCTTCACCCGTCTGCCCTGTCTCTTTGAGCGCCAGCTTCGCCAGGTCGCTCAGCTTCACCGGCGTCATCGGCTCGGCTTCAAAGGCCACCACCACCGGCAGTTCGCCCCGTGCTTCCAGCGCGTACAGCACCTGCGCCTCGGGCACCAGTTGCCCCGTCGTCACCAGGTAGTCCGCCCGTTGCCCCCGGTCCGTAGCCTGGTACGTAAACGCACCGCCCACCGCCAGGAATTCGCCGAACCGGCCCTTGCATTCCTCAAACCCGTCACCCAGCGCCGCCAGCCCCAGCCCGGTCACCGGCTCTTCAAAAGTCCGCTTTCCGCAGTCCTTCTCGTTAAACGCCCGCGTGCCCACCGCGCCGGGGTCGCCCACCAGATTGCCCGTCAGCACATTCGAGCCGTCCCCCAGCACCCGATAGGTGACGCCTTCAAACGTCCCTTCCCGGATCGGCCCCGCGGGCTCCGCCGCCGGCTCGGGCGATGCCTTGTTCACAGGCTGAGGCCGCGGCTCCGGCGCGGGCGTCGCCTTCGGCTCGCTCGTCGTTCCGTCCCCCGTTGACACCAGCATCTCCAGCCGAGCCAGTTGCAGCACTTCCAGCACCGCCGGTGAAGGGTTGATGATCGTCATCGCCCCGCCGATGGTCCGCATCTCACGCGCGCCTTTCAGCAGCGACCGGATGCCCGCCGAGCTCAAAAACACCAGCCCCGCCATATCCAGCGCCACCTCGCGCTTGCCTTCGCGCGCCAGTTGCTGGATCGTCCCTGTCAGGTGCTCCGCCGAATAGGCGTCCAGCCGGCCTTCAAGCACCAGCCGCGCCACATCACCTGAAAACTTTTGAATAATCTCCATCCGTCTTCCTCTTTACTGAATAACCTTGTCCGCACGGTCCACCAGCGCCTTGGGCACTTCCTGCCCAAGCTTCTTCGCCGCCGCCAGATTCACGATCAGCCTGTGCTGCGGCAGCGGAATGATCGGCATCTGCGCCGGGTTCTTCCCCGCCATGATCTCCATCGACATCTTGCCCGCTTCCATCCCCATGTCGTGGTAATCCCGCGCCACGGAGATCATCGCCCCCTGCTCGCTGGTCGCCGAGGTGAAGCAGAAAATCGGCAGGTTCGCCTTATTGGCCGCCGCAACGATCGAATTGAAGTTCCCGCCCGTCAGGTTGTCGATGATCTGCCCCATCATCTGGATGTCCTTCGTGCACAGCGCCTGCGCCGCCACCGCCACTTCCGCCGGCGTCATCGCCGCCGCGTCTTCCAGTTCGATCTTCTGCTTCGCCAGCGCCGCGCGCCAGTGGTCACGGCTCACCACGCTGTTGAGTTCGTTGGGGTTGTACACCGTCCCCACCCGCTTGATCTTCGGATAGTTCTTGTGCAGCAGTTCCGCCGCCTCCTCATACGCCGCCAGCGACATCACACCCGTCACATTGGGCTGCTTGTCGTCGTTGGATTTGCCCACCCCCGCCGCAAACGGCTCCGACACGCAGCAAAACACCACCGGGCGGTCCTTAAAACGCTTGATCGCCGCCTGCAGCGCCGCCGTCCCCATCACAAACACGATCTCCGCCTTATCGTTCTCCGCGCGCGCCAGCGCGCTGGCCGAAACCCCCGCATCCATGAACGCATTCGTGTACGTCAGCCGGTAGTCCTTCCCCTCCACCATCCCCGCCTTGCGCCAGATATCCTTCAGCCCCGCCAGCGCCTGCTCCAGAGGCGGCGCATCGCTGTACAGCACCAGGTGGATATTCACCGGCCGGTTCATCGCCTTCGCACGTGCCTTAGGCTCCTCACCCGGCTTTCCCGGCGCTGTCGTCGGCGCAGGAAGCGCCTTCTTGGCCTTCGGCCGCTTATCGATCGTCCCCTCCGGCGAAATATAAAGCAGCGCCTTGTCCTTAAGCTCCTGCGGCACCGTCCAGCGGTCCTTGAGCTTCTCGATCCCCGTCACATTGAACGTCAGCATCTCCGGGACAAACGCATCCACCGGGATCGACCCCGGGCTCTGCCCCTGCAGAATCGACGCCGCGATCTCACCGGCCCGACGCCCCACCATGTTGTAGTTCGCACCCACGCACGCCAGCACGCCCTTGCTTTCAAGCCCGGGAATGTTGCTGATCACCGGCACCCCCGCCTTGCGCGCCGACCCCACGATCACCTCCGCCCCCGCGATCGCCGTCGTGTCCCCCGAAATCCATACGAATTCCGCGCCGCGCGCCAGCACCGCCTCCACCGCCGTCCCCACCTCCGACGTCCCCGAAGCATTCGCCTCGATCAGCTCAAACCCCAGCTCCTTCCCCGCCATTCGCCCGATCTTCGTATTGATCTCCGAATTAAGCTCCGCCGTGTTCCACACCAGCCCCACCTTCTTGTAGTTGGGGTTCAGCTTCCGCGCCATCACAAACATCTCTTTCACCGGCTGCATCGTCCCCACCCCCGTCATGTACGCCGGCTGGCTAGGCGGCTCCTTCGTCAAACCGATCCCCACCGCCCACGGGTCCGTCACCAGCGCAAACACATGCTTCTTCTGCGTCTGCTTGTTGGCCGCGCTGAACGTCTGCACCGCCGGCGTCGTGAACGTGATCACCAGGTCCGAATCGTCCTTCGCCAGCCCCGCCGCGATCTGCTGCAGCGTTCCCGAATCCCCCAGCGCGTTCTTGGGCTCAAACACGTAATGCACATCCTTGAAGTACCCCGCGTTCTCCAGCCCCACAAGCAACCCGTCGATCGCCTGGTCCACCACCGGCATCGAGTTGTTCTGCACAAACCCGATCACCGGCAGCCGGTGCGTGCTCGACTGCTTCTTTGAACGCTGCCACGCATCCACCCCGAGGATGATCCCCGACGCCAACGCCAACAGAAACAGCGTCACGCCAAGCTTTTTGATCACTGTAAACATGGTCGTCCAATGAAATAGAAAAAAGCCACTTGCTCACCGCCGCCGGCCATGACGATCAAAACCGGCCAACCCTAAAGTCTAACGCATTCCCACCTTCCGCGTCTTCCCATCAGGGGACTTCGTATCTGAATTGTTTTTATCCCGATGCAATGGCAATAACCCTGGGTTGAAATATTTAAAGGACTCCTTAGCAACATGACAGGTTGCGTGCATTTGGATGCGAGCACGACCGGCATTTTCTGCGCCCCAGCGGGGCGACCGCCCGTAGCCGGGGGTCAGCGAGTCTTCGAGTCTTCGAGCGCAGCCCCCGGAACGCAGTTGTTTTGAATAACTCTTATTTTTCCGCGACCTCGATGGTCGCGGAAAAACCTCTGCTCGACCGGCCCCACAATTTCGATTACTCCCCGTCAAGCAGTACACTCATATATGAGTTGCATTGAATCATCCAGGCCTTTCGATTATTTTGCTTCGCCACCAGGGGATCACATCATGGGGTCGCACACCAGTCCTCAGCAGGATCAGCTCATCATGACCACGGGCCTCGGCCTGGACTTGCTCATTCTCTGCCTCACTCTCTTCAAGATGAACATGGACTTCACACTCCTGGTCTTTGCCGCGCTCGTCGCCGGCTGGATCACCGGCATCTTCGCCATCAAAGGCTACAAAACCCGCAAACCCCGAAAAAAACTCATCCTCTTCCTGTTCCTCCACCTCCTCCCCCTGGCCATCTTCCTCATCCTCGACCGCTGATCCCCAGCCCCACGCTTCACGTAGGTCGGATTAGACGTCCTCGTCGTAATCCGACATCCCATTTTTCGCCCGAAATTCAATACTCCGCCATCTGCCAAACCACCCCCGACTCTTTATTCTCCCCCGCCTTTCCTCCTCCCCATCCCCTTAATCATCCTCAATCCTCTTAATCCCAGTCAAAAAACTCCATTCTTCAATAAATCCCCTAAAATCAAATCCCCATGCCCCCCACCCGCCACATCCTCGCCCTCACCCTCCTCTTCATCATCACCACCCCAGCCCTCGCCCAAACCACCCAGCCCCAGGAACCCACCCCCGCCACCCTCTTCCCCCAGGACATGGCGAAGCTCAAATCCGCCATCCAGACCAACGACTCCGCCGCCGCCCTCCAGACCGTCAACAACCTCGTCGCCAACCACCCCAAAGAACCCCTCGCCTACCTCGTCCGTGCGGAGGTTCACGCCCAGCTCCGTGACTTCGACGCCTCCAAGGCCGACCTCCTCAAAGCCCTCGCCCTCACACCCGGCCACGTCCCCGCCACCCTCATGCTCGCCAACCTCCAGATAAAAACCCGCCTCCATCAAGCGGCTCTGGAAACCCTCGATAAATCCCTCGCCTTAAACCCCAAAAACACCGCGCTCCTCACCGCCAAAGCCGACCTACAGGCCGCCCTCAACATGCCCGCCGAGGCCGACAACACCTACCGCCTCGCCATCGCCTCCACCTCCGACCCCCTCCTCCTCAAAACCTTAAACGCCAAGGCCGCTCCCACTTACGAAACCCTCTTCGCCCGCGCCCGCCAGCGCGAGGCCACCGGCGATCTCGCCAACGCCCTCGCCGACTACAAACTAGGCCGCGACAAGCTCCTCACCCTCCATCCCTCCACCTCTCCCGACCGCTTCGATAAATTCATCAAGCCCCTCGAAGCCACCCTCAAGGAACGCACCGAGCTCTCCCTCGCCCAAACCCAGAAAACCGCGCTCGAACTCAAAACCCTCCAGGACGCCCGCGCAAAACTCCTCGCCCTCGCCCTGGCCTTCCAGAAATCCTCCGCCGATCAATCCGCCATCGACGCCCTCATTCAGGAGGTCGCCGTCGTCGCCCCCACGCTCGATAACGCCAAAGACGCCTCCCTCATCCCCCTCCACGCTTCCGAGCTCAACCCAAACGCGCCAGACGCCATCCCGCCGGACATCGCCGCCCTGCGCGCCAAAGCCAACGCCCTCTCCCAATCCTTGAACATCCCGCTCAACATCGAAGCCACCGACCCCGACAAAGCCCGCGCGCTCTTCGATCAAGTCCTCGCCATCTACCCAGACCCCTGGCTCCTGCTTCGCCGCTCCTTCATCCACTATCAAAAAGGCGATCTCAAAGCCGCCCTGCAGGACGCCGCCCTCGCCTGCGCCATCGACTCCCTCCACAAATTCCAGCACCCCACTGGCGCGCTCAGCTTTTTCAAGCCCCTCACCCCCGAAGTCCAGGGCCGCCGCCTCTTCATGCAGCTTGATCGCCTCCGCTCAGCCAACCCCTCAGCCCCTGAAAAAGAACTCCTTCTCTTCACCCGCGCCGTCGAAAAACAGGACTGGGTCCAGGCCCAGCAAACCCACCGCGCCAACCGCTCCCAATGGGCCTCCACCTTCCACCCCCTGGGCTTCTTCATAGACAAGCGGGACCACGCCTCCAAAGTCTTCCCAAACGTCCAAACCCTCTACGCCGCCCAGCTCACCCAGAAAGACATCGACGACAAAACCCTCCGTCAATTCGCCGAGGAAGCCGCCGCCCAACCCCTCACCAACCCCGACGCGCTCGACGCGCTCCTGGCCGCCTGGACAAAACTCGGCGCCGCCCAGGACCTCCAGAAATCCATCGACGACACCCTCCTGGTCGACAAATACAACCCCAGCGCACGCATCGCTCAAGGCAAGGCCGCCGAAGCCCAGAACCGTCCCATCGACGCCATGCTCCTCTACAACATCGCCACCCGCGGAAACCCCATCAAAGACCTCACCGGCCGCGCCGTCGATGCCGCCGATGCACGCGACCGCATCGAAGCCAAGCTCACCACCAAGGTCGCCCTCCAGGCCTACAGCGACTACCTCGCCAAAGAGCTCGACGACGCCCACCCCGGCTCCCCCAGGCTCCCCGCCCTCGAGTGCGCCATCACCCGTTTCCTCCCCTACGCCCAGCACCCCTTCGACATGCTCTTCTACCGTGGCGAACTCTACTTCCACATGAAGGACTACCCCCGCTGCATCGCCGACATGCGTGCCCTCATCGGCAAGCAGGACGACCTCCAGTCCTCCCTCTGGGCCTACATCGGCGACGCCTCCAAAAACCTCGCCGCCGACGCCCAGGACAAGCTCCCTCTCTACACCCAGGCCGTCGACGCCTATTCCAAATCCATCCCCCTGGCCGACCCCGCAAAACCCATGGCCCTGGGCCTCATCCACTACGCCCGCGGAAACTGCTATCAGGCCCTCGCCAAGCCCGACCTCGCCGCCCCGGACTTCCTCAAAACCATTCAGCTCCTCTCCGACGAAAAACAACAAAAAGTCTGGGCCTATCACGAGCTCGCCAAAGCCCAGTTCGACCTGGGCCAAAAAGACCAGGCCCTCGAAAACGCCAACAAGGCCATCGCTCTCTCCAAGCACTTCTACCCCCAGGTCCCCGGCGTCATCGCCGGCTTCGCCGCCCGCCTCCAATCCCAATCCAAATAGCCGGCCACGCCCCCTTCCGGATGGCACACGGCTACGGTGCGCCTTCTCCCGCCCGCCTGAGCATGTCTTCTCCGCTCCCCCTCACCCTCAGGGAAAAGGGAAAGCGTTCTGCTCTGCTTCTGTCTCCTTTCCAAGGGCCACCCACGCATGCCATTCCCTCAAAACAAATCCATCTCCTCCCGCCGCCAAAAACGCCAATCTCGCTCAACCGTCAAAAACCAAGCATGTAAATCTTGAACATCTTGTTAATCATGTAAAAATTCGACTCTTTACCAACGCTACAGAGTTGCGCGCATTTGAATCCGAGTGCGACCGACATTTTCTCCGCCCCAGCGGGGCGACCGGTTGTAGCCGAGGGTCAGCGAGTCCTCGAGCGCAGCCCCCGGAAAATGATCGTTTGATTCTTTCTTGTTCTTCAGCACCCTCGATGGGTGCTGAAGAATCTCTTCTCTGTATTAGCGCTAAAGTCTCAAAAATTCTCCCTCCCACAACTCAACCAGCAGTCTCCCCCTCCCATCCTCTTAATCATCCCCAATCCTCTTAATCCCAGTCAAAAAAACTCCATTCAAAAACTTCATTACCATCTACCCCATGCGCACCCTCATCAAAAACGCCACCTGCATCCTCCCCACCGAAACCCGCAAGGCCGATCTCCTCATCGACGGCTCCAAAATCCTCGCCATCGATCCCCCCCAATCCGCCCAACACGACACCGTCATCGACGCCTCCGGCCTCCACCTCCTCCCCGGTGTCATCGACGATCAGGTCCACTTCCGCGAACCCGGACTCACCCACAAAGAAGACCTCCGGACCGCCTCCCTCGCCTGCGCCAAAGGCGGCGTCACCTCCTTCTTTGAAATGCCCAACACCAACCCCCAGACCATCACTGTCCAGCGCCTCCACGAAAAACTCCAGCTCGCCTCCACACGCTCCCTCGTCAACTACAGCTTCTACATCGGCGCCACCCTCGACAACCTCCCCGAACTCAAGCTCGCCAAACGCACCCCCGGCATCAAAATCTTCATCGGCTCCAGCACCGGCAACATGCTCGTCGATGAACAAGCCGTCCTCGAAAATATCTTCGCCAACACCACCCTCCCCATCTGCGCGCACTGCGAAGACGAAACCACCGTCCGCGCCAACACCGCCAAACTCCAAGGCGGCAAAACCATCCACGACCACTCCAAAATCCGCGATCACGCCGCCGCCCTCATCGCCACCAAACGCGCCTGCGACCTCGCCATCCGCCACAAGCACCGCTTCCACGTCCTCCACGTCTCCACCGCCGGCGAACTCCCCGTCGTCCAGAACCACCACAACCTCATCACCGCTGAAGTCTGCCCCCACCACCTCTTCTTCAGCGTCGATGACTACGACCGTCTCGGCACCCTCGTCCAGATAAACCCCTCCCTTAAATTCAAAGAAGACAACAAAGCCCTCTTCGCCGCCCTGCTCGATGGCACCATTCAAGTCATCGCCACCGACCACGCCCCGCACACCCTCGAAGAAAAAGCCCACCACTACCCCCAATCCCACTCCGGCCTCCCCGCCGTCGAAAACTCACTCGCCCTCATGCTCGACCAGGCCTCCCAAGGCCGCTGCACCCTTCAGCAAATCGCACACTGGATGTCCGACGCCCCCGCCCGCGTCTGGGACGCCGTAAACAAAGGCCGCATCGCCGAAGGCTACGACGCAGACCTCGTCCTCGTCGACATGAACCTCAAGCAAACCATCCTCAACGGTCTCCAGATGACCAAAGTCAAATGGAGCCCCTGGCACGGCCAAACCCTCACCGGCTGGCCCGTCCAAACCTTCGTCATGGGCCACAAAGTCTTCCACCACGGCGCCTACGACCTCTCCCGGATGGGCCACGAAGTCACCTTCGACCACTCCCGCAACGGCTACTGGAACTAACACTCTGTCCGAAAACTCTCTTCGTAGGGTGGCGCCGAGTCTTCGAGGCCCACCATTGCGAGCTGGATACCCATTGATTCTTCCAAATCACGGACCAGCCTCTTCCTCACGAGTGCATCTTCTTCCCCGCCCCCTCTCTTAATTTCGCGTCTTCGTGTCTTCGTGGTTAACTGCGCATCTCCATCAACGCATCCCCCCGCAAATCACCAGATCAAAATCATGTAAATCTTGTTCAATCTTGTAAATCATGTTTAAAAACTCTTCCTCACAAGCTCCTCTTCGTAACCTCCCCCTCCCGAACCCCACCCCTCGCCCGCCCGTAATACCTCCAGGCCCACAAACAAAATTTTACCCCAAAACTATAAACAGTCAATAAATAAATAACAAAAATAAAACAATCTTCTAAACCACAGCCATCGAAACACTTACCCGCCTATTTCGACCCCAAACCCTATAATCCGACCATGAACAAGCACCCCGGATTCCGGCTTTACCTCGCCACCGGCGCTGTGCTGTCCCTCACCGCGTTGCTGGCCGCTCAGGACGCCGACCCTTCGCAAAACCAGAAACTCCGCGACCGCTACCAGCAAGTCCTTATTGCAAATCCCCAGCCCGGCACCGCCTTCGACCGGCTTTTCAAAAACTATGCGGACACCGGCGAGCTGGACCTTTGGCTCGCCACCCTCACCGAAAAAGCCAAAGACCCCGCGCAGGCCGCCGTCTGCCAACTCCTGATCGGACTCATTCACGAACGCCGCGGCGCTGACGCCCAGGCCCTCGAGGCCTACGGCCTCTCCGTCAAGGCAGACCCGAAAAAGCCCCGCGCCCTCGCCGCCCAGGGCCTTCTTCTCGCCAAAACCGGCAGGCACGAACAGGCAGCCAAAAGCCTCCAGGCCGCCATCGACTTAAACCCGCCCGCCGCGGACCTCCAAAACCTCTACAAAGCCCTCGGCCGCGCCTACGCCAGTGCAAACCAGCCCGATAACGCCGTCAAAGCCTGGCTCACCCTCGCAGATCTCACGCCCAATGACACCGCCACCCGTGAAGAGCTCGCCGGTTTCCTCGTTGAGGAAGCCCGCCCCGTCGAAGCGGCCGCGCAATACGAAAAACTCCGCGCCACCACCACCGACGGCTATCAAAAAGTTCGCGCCGTCTTCGCCCTCGCCCAGCTTTACGCCGCACAGGGCAAGCACGACCAAGCCATCGCCCTGCTCTCCGAACAGCTCAACTCCCTCGCCCCCGACAGTTGGCTCCGCGCTGAAACCCACCGCCGCCTGGAGCTCGCCTTTAATCGCACCTCCGGCCTCTCCGGTCTGGCGGACTTCTACGCCAAATGGCTCACCGACCACCCAGATGATCTGGATGTCCGCCTCACCCAGGCCGCGCTATACAGCCGCTTAGCCAAGCCCGCTGAAGCCGCCCAGGCCTACGAAGCCGCCCTTGCCAAAGCCCCCACCCGTGCAGACATCCGCGCCTCCCTGGCAAACCTGCTGCTTGAGCAGGGCAACCGCGCCCAGGCCATCGCCCTCTACGAAAAAGCCGCCGCCGACCAGCCCGCCAACCCCGCGCTCTGGGAACGCCTCGGCACCGTCCTTCTGGCCGACCCGGAAAAATCGCCCAAGTCCGAAGAGGCCGCCATTGCCGCATGGCGCAACATCTCCGACAAAGCCCCCGCCGACGCCTCCCGCGCCGTCCGCGCCGCCGAAGCCTTCCGCCGCGCCAACTTTAAAGACCAGGCCCTTGAGTATTACGCCAAGGCCAGCCAGCTCGCCCCCGATCAACCCGAGTTCGACGAATACGCCGGGCTCTACCTCGCCCAGCTTGGCCGGCAGCCCGAGGCCATCGCCCGCCTCTCCGCCATGGTCAAAGGCCAGCGCGACACCCCCGCCAACCGCCTTCGCCTGGCCGAACTGCTGATCCAGCTCAAAGCCCTTCCCGAAGCGCTTGAAGTTCTCGATAAAGCCAAGCCCGCTGCCTCTCCCGACAGCCAGACCGCTGGCATCCACGCCCTGCGCGCCACCCTCCTCACCAGCTTGAAACGCTACCCCGAAGCCTTCGCCGCCATCGATCAGCTTGAGGCCGCCGCCGACTCCCCCCAGCGCGCCCGCGACGCCCGCATCGCCCGCGCCCAGCTCCACAAAACCCTCGACACCCTCTCCCAGGCGGCCGACGCCCAGGCCGCCAAGGCCAAATCCGACCCCACACCCGATAACTTTGAAATGCTCGCCCTCTACCTGCGCACCCTCGGCCGCCTCTCCGACGCCGCCGACGCCGCCGCCCAGGCCGTCACCCAGGACCCCAAAAATCCCACCCGCATCGCCCTCGCCGCGGACCTCTGCATCGAAGCCGGCGATCTCCTCAAAGCCACCGCATTCACCCGTGATCTCCTCAAGATCCAGCCCCAGCGCAAGCCCGCCTACGCGCAGTCCCTCGCCGGGCTCATCTCCCTTCTCTCCACGCCCGAACCCGCGCTCACCCAGGCCCAGGCGCTCATCACCCTCATCCCCGACGCCCCCCAGCCCTACCTGCTTCTCTCCACGCTCCAGCTCAAGCTCGCCTTCCCCGACCAAGCCCTCACCACCCTTGAATCCGGCGTTAAGCAAAACCCCGACGACGTCCCCCTCCTCCTGGCCCTCGCCCGCCTCCAGGCCGCCACCAATCGCTCCCCCGAAGCCGCCGCCACCTATTGGCGCGCCTACGAGGCCGCCACCGATCAGGAAGCCAAACTCCTCACCATCCGTGAACTCACCCGCCTCACCCTTGCCCAGGGAACGTCCGATCCACTCCTCCAAAAGCTCGCGCGCAAAGCCCGCGACACCGACTACGAACCCGCCCACACCCTCGCCCTCGTCGCCGCTTACCGCGAAGCCGCCATGCCCGGCAATGCCCAAACCGTGCTTGAAGAAGCCATCTTGCGCCGCCCCACCGATACGCAGTCCCTCCAGCTCCTCATTGAAGTCACCCGCCAGCAGGGCCACCGCGAGGCCGCCCTTCAATACGCCCGGCGCCTCCAGACCCTCAAGCCCACCGACCAGCAACTCTCCCAGCAGATCGCCGAGCTTCTCTTTGACGTCGGCCGACCCCGCGAAGCCATCACCCAATGGCAAAGCGCCCAAGCCCTCTCCCTCACCACCCAGCAAAGCCCGGCGGACCTCGCTCTCCAGCACGCCCGCGTCCTCTCTCAGGAAGGCAAAGCCGCCCAGGCCGTCTCCGTCCTCATCCAAGCCGTCGAAGTCTTTCCCGACAACTGGCTCCTCGCCATGGAAGCCGGCCGCCTCGCCAAGCAATCCGGCCGCTCAGACAAGGCCGCCGCCATCTTCGACAGGCTCATGCGCCTCCCCGCCTCCACGGACCCCAAAATCAACACCCAGTCCCCGTTCCCCAACATCTCCTATCTGGGCCACAAATCCCGTGCCCCCATCTTGAACCAATGGGTCAATCTAAAGCTCATCCAGTCCCGTTGCCTCACCGAAATCAATCTCAGCGCCGTCCCCCAGGGCTCCCGAAACATGGGCGCCGTCATGCGCTACGCCCCGCCGGACCTCTCTTCCGCCCAGCTTGCCGCCCTCATCCATCGACTCCACATCGCCGAGCAGGCAGACCAGCTCACGCGCTACCTCAACCAGCTCGCCGCCGAAGCCGGCTACGGCCCTGATCCCGCCTCCCCCGCCACGCAGCCTGCCCAAGACCGTCCAGCCAAGCTCCGCTACCTTCAGGCCCTCATTCTTCTGGACCTCTCCGGCCAGGCCCAGACCGTCTCGCAAAAATTCCTCCAGCAGGACCCCACCTTCGCGGACGCCGCCGTCCTAAACGCCGTCTTCACCGTCGCCTCCGCCACGGATTCCCGTAACGCCCTCATCGCCAACAGCCGCCCAGCCACCGCGCAGGACGCCCAGGACGCCATCAAGTCCCTCCAGGCCATCGCCCCCCAGGCCGTGGGAGACATTGCCTCCCTCGCCGCCGAAGCCTGCATCGCCCGCAACACCGCCGACGCCGCGGCCTCCGCCGTCCCCTGGCTGGATCTCGCGCTCAAGTCTCCCCCCAGCGCCGAAGCCCGCCTTGATCTGCTGGGCATGCTCGTGCGTTCGCGCAACAATACCTACGCTTCCCAGTTCCTCCCCGCGCTCGTCTCAGACCTGCGCACCCTTGCCCAGTCGCCGCAAAACCAATCCATGCCCGAGGTCTTCAGCACCCTTGCCACGCTCTCGGGCCAGGCCCTCCGGCCGGATTCGCGCACGCTCGGCATCGACCTCTGCATGGCCACGCTGGACCTGCTCACCACCCCCGCCGGTCGCGTCTGGCTTCAAAGCCAGACCACGCAACCCATCTTCGGCCTTGAAGACTACTTGGCGGGCCCGCGCTTCAGGGCCAGCGCGCTCCTCCCAGCCGAATTCTTCGACACCCTCCAGGGCTGGTCCGCCTCCGCCAGCATTCAGCCCAAAATGCAAAGCGAGCTGGCCACACGCGCCAACGCCTGGGCAAAGGCCGCCCCTCAAGACCAGAAACCCTTCGCCGCTGCCGCCGCTGCCACGCTCCTTGACGCTGCAAACCTGAACGACGACGCCCGCACCCTCCTCCAGGAAACCGCCGCCGCATCCGACAACATCGATCTCAAGCTCCTCCTGGCCCGCCTCCTCATCGGGCAAGGCCTGGTGTCCCAGGCTCAGGCCGTCTTAAACAAAATCCCGCCCGTCACCGATCCGCAGACCGCCCGCCAGCTCTCTATCGCACGCATCTTCATCGCGCTGCACCTCAAAAACTTCGATGAAGCCAAAAAAGCCCTCGCCCAGATCGATGCCAACCAGACCAACGCCCGCGAATCCGAAGTCTTAAACCGCATCCGCAAGCTTGTCGGCCTCCCTGTCGTCTCTCAGCCCGCGATGGCCGTATCTAGCAATTTCACCAATACCCGGATACCCGTCGCCACGAATAACGCCCCCCCCGCCACCGATGGCCAGATGATGGCCCAGTTCCTCCAGTCGACCAACCCCGCCGCCCTGGAAACCCTCGCCAACCGGATCCTCAAGGACCAGTCCCCCGGCATCATGTCCCTCATGGCCGCCTCCGACGATGCCGCCATTGCACTGGCCATGCTCGCCCGCATCAATCGGCTCGACGCCACCATCGCCAACGCAGTTAAGGAATGGGAAGCCCAGCCCGACGACCCCGACGCCTGCGCACGTCTTCTGCTGCTTTACAACGCCACCGGCCAGTCCGATAAAGCGGAAGCCGTCCTCGCCAGGCTGGTAGCCGCTTCGCCCTCCAACATGGCCATGCGCTACAACTACGCCCTCATCCTGCACGAGCAGGACCGCTTCGCCGAAGCCGCCGCGCAGTTTGGTCACGTCATGGCTTCCCAGCCCCGGCTCATCCAGTCCGGCCGGGAAGTTTACGAAAGCTACGCCCAGGCCAACCGCATCGACGAACTGCTCAAAACCATCGATTCGGTCCCCGTTTCCGACCGCATCTCCCTCACCCCGACCACCACGCCGCCCTACGACTGGCTCATTGATATCGCCGCGCTCCTGCGCCCTCAAACCCCCCAGACCGCACAGCAGACCCTGGACATCTGGCTCAAATACCAGGCCAACACCGGCATTCCCTTTTCAAGATCCCGATCCGACGCCACCACCCCCATCCAGCTCGCCCGCACCGCCGACAACACCCAGGCCCTTGTCGGCCAGCTCGTCCTCGCCGTCACAACCGCGCCGGTCAAAAACCCCGGCCCGCGCCCCCCCGCCGTCTCCAACACGCCCTGGATCTTTGAATCCACGCCTGCGCTCGTCAATGACGTCTCCGGCCCCAGCCCCGCGCTCCAGGCCCTCAAAGCCCTCGCCGCGAAAAACCAGCTTGCTTCGCTCGACACCGCGCTCAGCACCGTCAAAAAATCCCCCGCCGTTCACGTCCTTCAGGCCATGGCCGCCGCCCTGCGCGCCGACCCCGCCCCCGCGCAGGCCATCCTCGCCGACACCGTCTTTTCTCAAAACCCCGCCAACGCCTCGTACATGGCCAGCCTCGCCCTCGCGCTGGACACCAACGAAAAAACCGCGGACCTGGCCCCTCAGGCCGCCGCCCTGGGCCTCAAGAACACAAAAACGCAAAACCTCACCCTTCTCGAAGCCGCGCTCTACGACCTCACCGCCCGTCACCAGTTCAAAGCCGGACAAATCGATCAGGCGCTCAAAACCTACGACACCCTCCTTAAGATTCCCCCCACCGCCCAGGTCCCCTGGATCAACCAGCACGGCCCCGGCTTCTATCTCATCAACGACCGCCTTCGTTACGTCCCAAACGCCATCCAGGCCCAGGCCATCGTCCCCGCCGTCAATCTCATCATCATCGCCACTTTTGACCCCGCGCTTGAATCTTCTCTCGCCCCGCTGCTGGCCAATCCCCAGGTCCAGAAAGCCATCGCCGCCCGCCTCACCAGCGTCCAGCAGACGTACGACGCGCCAAGGGTTCCCCTCAGCGTCACCCAGGACCTTGCCTCCCTCTATCTCCTCACCAATCAACCTGAAAAAGCCCGTCCCGTCCTGGCCCCGTTCCTCTTGGAGCCCAACAAAAACGCAACCGGCCCAAACGGTGGCCTCATCGCCCAGACCGCGCTCGCCCTCGCCAAAGCAGGCAAAACACCTGAAGCCGAAAAACTCGTCCTCACCCTCATTGAAGCCGGCCAGCCCCACCACCTCGCGCCTCTTCAGAAGTTCACCGGATGCTTCCGTGACGCCCCCTCCCTCGGCCGGCTCGCCGCCGCCATCGAGCAGGGCACCGCGCTCGCCCGGCAAAACCCCCGCGCCGCCGACTGGCTCCAAAGCACCATCGGCTTCATGGACCAGGTAACCACCACCTTCAATAATTCCCAAGAGACCACCCAGGCGCGGCAAGCCACCCTCCAGGCCCTCCTTGCCGGTGTCACCTGGCGCAGGCCCGCAAACCAGCCCCCCAATCAGCCCCAACCAACCTCCTTCACCACCCAGGCCTTCAATCAGTACCTCAAGCTTCAAAAGCCCGCCGAGGCCTATGCCTTCTACGCCGACGCGATTTTCTCCAGCTCCGTCCTGCCCATTCCCGTCGATGAGCTTTTCACCTACGAACCATTCCGCAGAGGCAGCAGGCCTGTTGTCCCTCACTGCCCGGTCAGCAGGCTTGTCTCCATCGCCCAGCAGACCAACAACCTTGACGACCTCGCCGCCCGCACCGCCAAGGCACTGGAGCGGGACCCCGACGACTTTGTCGCCCTCCGGTTCCAGCTCCTGCTCGCCATCCAGAAGCACGATGTCAACACAGCGCTCTCCCTCATGGCCAAGGGCTTCCCCAGCCATCAGGCCATGGAGGAAGTCCGCTACGATCCTTCCCTGAGCGTCGTCGTCCTCTCCTGCCGCAGTGACAAAAACCTCATCCAACCCGCCCTTGATCTCTACATACAATCCACCCGCACCGCATACTTCACCCAGGCCGCACGCGTTCAGGCGCAAGACCTCCTGCGCATGATCCTGCAGCAATTCGACGATCAAAGCGTCGAACCCTTCAAGCAAAAACTCTTAAAGTCCACACCTTCCCTCTACGAAAACGCCGGACTCAAACCATGACGCAACCCGCCAGCACCACACAGCCCCTCGAAGCCCAGCTTGAGCAGTTCCGCGCCGACTTTAAGCGTCTCAAGGACGAAATCGGCAAGGTCATCGTCGGCCATGACGATGTCGTCACCGGCACCCTCACCGCCCTGGTCTCAGGCGGCCACATCCTCCTCGAAGGCGTCCCCGGCCTGGGCAAAACCCGGCTCGTGCGCACCCTCGCCGACTCCCTCGCCATGAAGTTCCAGCGCGTCCAGTTCACCCCCGACCTCATGCCCGCCGACCTCATGGGCACCAATGTCGTCCTCCAGGGCTCCGACGGCTCCAAGCGCTTCGAATTCCAGCCCGGCCCGATTTTCGCCAACGTCCTCCTCGCCGATGAAATCAACCGCGCCACGCCCAAAACCCAGTCCGCCCTTCTTGAAGCCATGCAGGAAAACTCCGTCACCCTCGCCGGCAAAACCTACGACCTCCCCCGCCCCTTCTTCGTCATGGCCACCCAGAACCCCCTGGAAATGGAAGGCACCTACCCCCTTCCCGAAGCCCAGCTCGACCGCTTCTTCTTCAAGCTCCTGGTCAAGTTCCCCAAGGCCCAGGAGATGGAGGCCATCCTCGACCGCACCACCGAATCCGCCACCCCCACCACCAGCAGAATCTTCGACGCCGGACACATCCTTGAAATGTCCCGCCTCGCCCGCCAGATCCCCATCGCCAATGATGTCCGCAAAACCGGCATCCAGTTCATCCTCGGCACCCACCCCGACCACCCCGGCGCGCCGGACCTCACCAGGCGCTACGTCCGCTTCGGTGCCAGCCCCCGCGGCGCCCAGGCCCTCATCCTCGCCGCCAAGATCCGCGCCATCCTCGACAACCGCTTCCATGTCGCCCGCGAAGACCTCATCGCCGTCGCCACCCCCGCCCTTCGCCACCGCATCATCCTCAACTTCGAAGGCCAGGCGGAAAACATCTCCCCCGACGACATCATCCAGGCCGTTATCCAAAGCGCCAAATAACGTCTCTCCCCCGGGAGAGGGTGAGGATCGCCATCACCCACCCTCCCCGCAACGACCTCCCATTCCGCAATCCCTCCCCGAAAGACATCTAAACATCTAACTTCATACATCTGACATCCCCACTCCCTCTAAAACCCGAAACCCTCCCCCCTTCCCTCTGGCCAGACCCCAGACCCAAGACCCCAGACCC
>CAZIWA010000097.1:0-21716 GCA_964542875.1 uncultured Phycisphaeraceae bacterium | reverse complement strand
TGGAACATCCTCGCCATCACCTTCACCAACAAGGCCGCCGGTGAAATGCGCGAGCGCATGACCGAGCTTCTCTCCGCCCGCCAGGTCAAAGCCCTCACCGTCTGCACTTTCCACGCCCTCTGCGCCCGCATCATCCGGCAATACGCCGACCGCCTGGCCCTGCCCCCCGGCTTTTCCATCTACGACACCGCAGACCAGCAGCGCGCCTGCAAAACCGCCATCGAAGCCCTGGGCATGAAGTCCGAAAACTTCCCCCCCGCCAAGGTCATGGGCACCATCTCCGGCGCGAAAAACGACCTCATCGACGCCGACACCTTCGCCAAAGACGCCTACGACTTCTACAAGAAAAACGTTTCGCGCATCTACACCAAGTACCAGGAAATCCTCAAGGCCAACCACGCGGTCGACTTTGACGATCTCATGCTCTACACCATCCGCCTTATGCGCGAGCATCCCGATGTCCTAAACCAGCTCCGCATGCGTTTTCAATACATCCAGATCGACGAATACCAGGACACCAACTACGCCCAGTTCGTCATCGCCAGCATGCTTGCCCCCAGCCTCGCCTCCAAAGCGGCGGCAGAGAAAAACCCCGCCATCGATCCCAGCCTCATCCACCAGAACATCTGCGCCACCGGCGACCCCGACCAATCCATCTACGGCTGGCGCGGCGCGGACATCAAGAACATCCTCAACTTCGAAACCAACTACCCCGGCGCAAAAACCGTCCGCCTGGAGCAAAACTACCGCTCCACCAAGCGCATCCTCGCCGTCGCCGATGCCCTCATCAAAAACAACCGCGCCCGCAAACACAAAGCCCTCTGGACCGACAACCAGGAAGGCGAACCCATCGCACTGGTCACCTGCGCCGACGAAAAGCAGGAAGCGCAATTCGTCGTCGATGAATTCAAACGCTTAAACGCCCACGAAAACATCCCTTACAGCAAAATGGCCGTCTTTTACCGGATCAACTCCCTCTCCCGCTCGCCCGAAGAAGCCTTCCGCGTCGCCGGCGTGCCTTACCAGATCGCCCGCGGCACCGCCTTCTACGACCGCAAGGAAATCAAAGACGCCGTCAGCTACCTGCGCACCGTCGCCAATCCCTCCGACGAGGTAAACCTCACCCGGATCATCAATTTCCCCACCCGCGGCATCAGCGAGTCCACCGTGCAGGCGCTTCAGGCCGCCGCCATCTCAGGCAACGCCACCTTTTACGAAGCCCTCACCAACCCCAGGATGCACAACGGCTTAAACGGCCGCGCCGTCGGCAGCGTTCAGAAATTCGCCGCCCAGCTTGATCGGTGGCGCTTCGCCGCCGGCCTGGGCGCACACGTCGCCGGGGCCGAGCCCGCAAACTCCCTGCGCAACCTCGTGGAATCCATCCTCCGCGAATCCGGCCTCGAAGATCACTACAAGAACGATAAAACCGACCCCGACCAGGAACGCTTCGCCAACCTCAGCGAACTCGTCAACTCCGCCCGTCAGTTCGAAGACGACCTCGAAGCCGAAAACGACGGCCGCGAAACCTCGCCCGGCGACAAACTCATCCAATATCTCGAACGCATCAGCCTCGTCAGCGATGCCGACGCAGTGCAGTCGGGCGCAGGCGCAGTCACCCTCATGACGCTCCACGCCGCCAAGGGCCTGGAGTTCCCCGTCGTCGCCATGCTCGGCATGGAAGACGGCATGCTCCCCCACAAGCGCGCCACCGAGTCCAACAAGCCCGAAGACATCGAAGAAGAACGCCGTCTGGCCTTCGTCGGCATCACCCGCGCCCAGGAACGGCTTTACCTTTCCTTCGCCAAGTACCGCCAGGTCTTCGGCCAGACCATGCCCACCATCCCCTCGCGCTTCCTGCGAGAAATGCCTTCCGAGCACATCCACAAGCTCAACCAGTCCAACCAGGAAAATTGGCTCGCCGGCGAAGACCGCTTCTCCGGCATCTCCAGCGCCCGCGATTCCGCCAGGGAATCCATGGGCGAGTTCCCCCCCGGCACCTGGGTCAAGCACCCCAGCTTCGGCGTCGGCCGCGTCATGTCCGTCACCACCGCGGGCGCCCAGACCCGCGCCCAGGTCTCCTTCCAGCTCCACGGTGTAAGGACCCTCATCCTCCAATACGCCCGGCTGGAAAAGATCAACCGCTGACCGCCCATCCACCGGGAGCGCCGGCGTCCCGGCTCCCGCTCAACCACCTTCACCGACATAAGTGAACTCTTCAGTCGCCAGCCTCACTGAATCCGCTCTCCGCCAAATCCCATTCACCCCGCCCAGCCACACCAACCCCTTCCTTCTTCAATTTCAAATTAAAAATCCCTCACGTGCTCACCACCTCCGGCGACTCATCGATCACCGCCCCCAGCTTCACCGCGTCTTCCGGCTTCATGCTCGGGTTGGTCACCGGTTTGCCCATCAGTTCCGTGATCTCTTTAAACGCGCGCGTGTTGGGGATCAGCCCTGCAAACCGGTCCGCACCCGGCCCGATCGCCGTCACGATCGTATTGTCGGACGTATGCTGCGTGCAGTTGAACGCAATCCCGTAATAGTTGCTCATCACCTGCCCGTACACGCCCACCGCGGAGTCCAGTTGCGCATGCAGCCTCGGTCGCTTGTTCTGCATCGCCAGTGACATCGCTTCCGCCTGCTCCACGGTAAGCGGCGCTCCCGTCCCCTTGCGAAACACATTCATCAGCGTGTCGGTTTTAAACCGTTCCGTCGCAGGCAGCCCCGCCAGGTCCTTGTTCATCTGCTCCAGGCTCGCCCGTCCGGCCAGCAGGTTATTGACGTATTTCGTGGAGTCTTTACCGCCCGCGCCCATGCCCATCACGCCCGGATTGCTGTTGCCGTGGTCGGAGGTCACCACCAGCAGCGTGTCATCCCGAGAGGAAACGTATTCGTACGCCATGCCGACGGCTTCATCAAAGGCAAGCTGTTCATAGGCCATGGCCAGCGCATCGTTGTAGTGGCCGGCATGGTCGATCCGCGCCCCTTCGATCTGGAGCAAAAACCCGTCCTTGCCCTGTGAAAGCATTTTGATCGCCGCCTGACCCATTTCAGCCAGCGTCGGCACCTGCCGCGCCAGAAAGGCGTCGTTCGCCCGGTCCAGCGCAAACGGCAGGAATCCTTCGTTGAAACACCCCAGCACCTTCGGCGCGCCCAGGCTTTTTTTCATCGCTTCCGGCGTCAGCGCCAGCGTGTACCCCGCTTTGGCGAACATATCCCGCAGCTTCATATCCAGGGCCTTGTCGGCCATGGTCATGCCGCCGCCCATCACCACGTCGGCCAGCCCGATGTACTGCTTGGCGATCTCCGCTTCATCGCTGCGCTTGTCGCAGCACGCGATAAATCCCGCCGGCGTCGCATGCGTCACCGTCGCGGTTGTCACCACGCCCACTTTCTTCCCCACCGACTGCGCCACCTGCGCCAGCGTCGTCAGCTTTGTCCCATCCGGCAGCACATTCAGCCACGTGCAGAGCACCCGCGACCCCGACCCCCACGAGCTTGACGCCGCCGCCGAATCCGTCACGCACGAGTTCAACGCCGACATATCAAACAACCCATGCACCGCATCCCGGTCGGTCATCAGCTTCGCCCAGTTCGTCTCTCCTTTGCCCTGCGCTTGCGACAGCAACTGCGCAATCCTCGGCACCCCCAGGCTCATCCCGTCGGACACCATGAAAATAATGTTTTTCGGCAGCCGTTTGTCTCCCGCCTTGGCCGGTTGGGCCTCCGCCGCGGCATGCATTTTCTCCTGCGGCAACCCCGAAGCCACCGCCGCGGCAGCCCCCACCTGCAGCAGCGCTCTTCGCGAAAACCGCACCCCATCCTCCGCCGTCTTGCGTTCTTTTGCCATGCCCCAATTCTAGCGCCAATTATTCATCAAACGTTACAAAACCCTTTGCCCCATCCCGTTCCACGGTCCAACTCCTCAGCCTTCGCGTCTTCATGCCGTAGGCCCTGCTGAAAACTCTTTCGTAGGGTGGCGCCGAGTCCTCGAGGCCCACCACAGCAAGCCGGATACCCATTGATCCTGCCAAATCACAAACAAACCTCTTCTCTAACCAGACCCCGGCCCCTACACCCCGGCCCCTTCCCTCAGCCACCCGACCTCCTCCGCGCTCAGCACAATCTCTCCAGCCCCCAGGCACTCCTTCAAATGCGCCGCATCCGCCGTCCCCAGGATCGGAATCACCGGAAACTTCTGGTTCATCAGATACGCCAGCGCCACCTGCGTAGCGGTGGCCCCCAGCTTCGCGCCCAGTTCCTGCGCACGCTTAAGCCGCGCGCGCGACACCTCGTTCTCGTACGTCTTCTTTCCCTTTTCACCGTCGGTCGCAAAGTACCCGCCAGCCGTCGGCGAATAGCACATCACCGGAAAACCCGTCTCTTCATGCCACGCCACATCCCGGTCATACAACGCGCGGTTGGCCGGGTCCTTCTCCGGTTCCGCCACGTTCGTTTTCGCCAGGCTCCATTGCGGCTGCGACACCACAAACCCCTGCAACCCCTGCTCCCTGGCATACGCATTGGCCTCGGCGATCCGCGCCGTCGTCCAGTTGGAAACGCCGATCGCATTCAGCCGGCCCGCCGTAATGTGCGTATTGAGCGAATCCACAATCTCCTTCATAGGCATCCGCGGGTCATCCCGATGCAGGAAGTACAGGTCAATCGCCCCCACGCCCAGCCGGTCCAGGCTCTCCCCGATATCCGACGCCAGCGTCTCGCCTGATAAAAAATAGTCCGGCCGCGGGTACATCTCCCCCGTCGACGGGTGGCCCCCTTTGGTCACCACAAACACATTCTTCCGGTCATTGAACTTCCGGATGCACGCCCCCAGCGCCCTTTCCGAAGACCCCGACCCCTGCCCGGGAATCCAGCAGCAATAGCAATGTGCCGTATCAAACGTATTCCCCCCCGCTTCCCGGTACGCCGCGTACACCTTCTCCGTCACCTCCTCGGACACGCCCGTGCCAAACACTCCCGTCCCCAAAGCAAGCCCTGAAAGCACAAGCGGCGAATCCGGTATGGCGACTGTTTTCATAGTCGCCACATCCTAATCTCTCGGGGCCAATTGCTCCTCCCTCGTCACCGCCACCGCCCGCCTCGCCCTGATTTCCTCATCCTCGCCCACCTCAAACAACTCCCCGATCGGCCACGCGTACCGCTCGATCGTCCCCCGCTCCATCTCCCAAACCAGCACTTCCACCTGTGCCCGTGACGGCTCGTACCTCGGCCCAACCTCCAAAACCACCACCATCTGCATTCCCCCATCCCGCTCACGCACCCACACCTGAGCCCGCTGCCCAAACTTCCCCGTCTCCTCAGGCGGCATCACCTCATACGTCCGTCCGGTTCCTTTTCCGCGCGGCCCAAACCACCACCTCCCATCCTTCACCTCAAATTGATACGCCACCTCCCCAAGCGGCAGATAAGCCCTCCCTCCACTCACATAACCACTGGCATAAGTCCCGCCTCTGGCGGCGGCCGGCAACTGCCCCGGCGCATCTTCCCACCGCACCTCCGGCCGAATCAACAGCCGGCAACTCCGCGGGTCACTCTGACCTTCGTCAAACACAGCCATCTCTTCCCTGCGCCTCACCAGCCCCGCATCGCCATCCAGTTCAATGCGCTCATCAGGCCGTTCCCGGATCGGCCCATACACCTGCGCCTTCTCCATCATTCTCCGCCCGTCGATTCTGCTCACCTGAACCAGCCACGATTGCATCACACCCACCTTCGGACTCCACCCACCCGAGTCCACCACTCCATCGATCACCAGCCACACGTACTCCCCATCCGCTGCCGCCCCGCCCACTTCCAGATCGCATTTGGCCGGATAACACCCTCCAAGCCCCAGCCCCCCAAACATCATTAGCCCCAACACCACCCAGCATCCAAACACACGCCGCTGCATAAAACTCCCCTCAACAACAAAATTTACACCCGCCACACCAACAAGACGCTCCCGCCCTCCATTTGTCCAAATCAAAATCCAAACTTCCCATTCCGCCCCACATCCTCTTAAATCCCAGTCAAAAATCTGCTTTCCCCACCCCTTCCCCCCAAGGCTTTCGCAAGCCAAAGCATCCAAACGCCATTCACTTTCAACCGCAAACACCCTGTCGAAGCCCCCCGACAGCCCGCCAACCCGCTACCCCGAGCGTGAAAATCCCCTGCTTTTTAGATGCCCACCCCCCTCTCCTCGCCGCCGCCCGAAACTTTTCCGTGCCCTCGCCCCCAACTCCCGCTAAAATACCCCGCTGTGTCTAAACCTCGCTCCAACTGGGACTTCAGACGCGCCCTGCGCAAACTTCCATTCTTTGACGAAGCCAAAGTCATGGAAGCGCTGTCCTGTTCCAGTTGGGCCTGGGCACTCCTCTGGACCACCGTCCTCACCCTCTTTGCCGGATACCTCGCCATCCAGGCAGGCGGACGCGAACGCTACGCCGTCAATCAACCCCAGCTCGACCCCATCTACGCACGGGTCGACTTCGTCACCGTCGATCGCGGCGCCACCGAGCTCAACCGCCGAAGCGCCGCCGAAATAGAGCTCCCCGCCTACCGTGCCAACGAAGCCTTCTTCCAGCGCATCCGCAGCCAGATCGACTCCCTCATCAAGGTTGCCGGCAACCCCAACATCAAGTCTTACACCGACCCCCCCGAAGAAGGCCGCCTCATCAATGACAAGAGCACCCTCGACGGCCTCCGCGCCTACATCATCGGCGGGCAGCCCACCCCTGCACTCACCGCACTCATCAATCAATACATGAAGGTCCTTGCCACCCGCATGGCCATCCTTCCCGCCGATCAGGCCGACCGGGAAAAAGACATCCACCAGCGCTCCGCCGGCATCTACCTCGTCAACTCCGACCCCGAACTCACCGTCGAACTCCCCGACAACCTCATCCTCAGCACCCGCCGCACCAACGAAACCCTCACCCTCGTCACCGCCGCCGCCGACGAAATCTTCGACAAATCCTTCCGCAAAGTCTTCGTCCAGATCGTCATGAAGGAAGCTGAAACCCCCAGCTTCATCTACGACCCCGCACTCACCGACCAGCGCAAATCCCATCGCGCCAGCCAGGTCCCCATTGAATCCAAGCACTTCAAGCAAGGCGACCTTCTCGTCCCCGCCGGCGCCGTCCTCGAAAACAGCGACATCGAAAAACTCACCCTCGAAGAAGCCGCCTGGAAAAACTTCGTCAATTCCAACCCCAGATACCCAAACGCCTTCTTCTACCAGAACGTCGGCCGCGTCGGCGTCGTCGCCCTCCTGGCCCTGTTCCTCTGGCTCTACATCCTCGCCGTCAACCCCCGCGTCGGCCAAAACCCCCTTCGCGGCCTGGCCCTCACCGGCCTTCTCATCTCCACCCTCGCCTTCACCACGCTCTCTTCCCTCTCCGCCGCCCCGCGCCTCCTTTACCTCACCGCCATCTTCCCCACGCTCCTTTGCGCAGTCATCCTCGCCATCGCTTATCACCGCCGTTTCGCCTTCGCCATTGCCGCCTTAAACGCCCTCCTCGTCACCTTCGTCCTGGACATGGGCATCGGCTACGCCGTCGTCGCCCTCACCGGCGTGGGTGTCGCCGTCGGCCTGCTTAAAGACGTCAACACCCGCAGCAAGCTCGTCTTCGCCGGGCTCGCCTCCGGCCTCGCCATGGCGGGCGCCGTCATCCTCACCGGCGTGGCCTCGCGCCCCATCATCTTCATCGGGCAATGGGCCTACCTCCAGACAGACGCCCTGCGTGTCCTGGGCACCGGCGTCGCCACCGGCCTGCTCATCCAAGGCCTCCTCCCTGCCATCGAATTCCTCTTCAAAGTCACCACCCAGCTCACCCTCAAAGAGCTCAACGACGCCTCCCTCCCCCTCCTGCGCCGCCTCGCCCAGGAGGCCCCCGGCACTTACCAGCACTCCCTGCGCATCGCCGACATGGCCGAAGCCGCCGCCACCGCCATCGGCGCAGACGGCCTCCTCTGCCGCGTCGGAGCCATGTACCACGACATAGGCAAGCTCTCCAAACCCGAATACTTCGTCGAAAATCAGGCAGGCGGCCCAAACCCCCACGACCAGATCAGCCCCCCCATGTCCGCCGCCATCATCATCGCCCACGTCTCCGACGGCATGGAGATGGCCCGCGAATACTCCATCCCCGTCGTCGTCCGCCAGTTCATCGAAACTCACCACGGCACCACCCTCGTCGAATACTTCTATCACGCCTCCAAAAAACAGGCCCAGCTCGAAAACCTCCCAGCCCCCATCGAACGCTCCTACCGCTACGACGGTCCCATCCCCCAAACCCGCGAAGCCGCCATCCTCATGATCTGCGACGGCGTCGAAGGCGCTGCCCGCACCCTGCAGGACCCCACCGCCGCACGCTTCGAAGAGCTCGTCAACACCATGGTCCAAAAACGCCTCGCCGACGGCCAGTTCGACGAATGCGGCATCACCCTTCACGACCTCAACAAAGTCCAGGCCGCCATCGTCGCCACCCTCTGCGCCATGTACCACAAGCGCATCGTCTACCCCACCCAGCAGCCCCAGCCCCAGACGCCCCCCCTGCGCATGACCCCCGCCTCCCATAAAGACCAGACCGGCTTCGGCGCCTGATCCCCGCTCTCTCGCCCCCGATCTCTCCCTCTTTCTTATCTGACACCCGAAACCCGAAAGCTCGCAGGCCTCTCTACTCCTTCTCTCCGCTCTGCCTTATCCCTTTTACCTTGTCCCCTATCCCTTTCCTTTCCTCTTCCTTCCCCATAAAACGTATACAATGTCTCCTATCGCCTCACCCTAGTCTCCAGCATCTCAACCCCGCATACCCCGGCCAATGACACAATCAATGCCCGCCAATCTTCCTGTCCCCGCAACCAGCGAAAACATCGAGCGCGCCGCCCATCTCATTCAGCGCTCGGGCCTCATCGCATTCCCCACTGAAACCGTCTACGGCCTGGGCGCCAACGCGCTCGACCAGGACGCCATCGCCCGCATCTTCGAAGCCAAAGGCCGCCCCCGCTTTGATCCGCTCATCGTCCACGTCTACAACCTCGCCCACGCCGAGTCCCTTGTCGAAACCATGACCGACCCCGGGCTCAAGCTCGCCCGTTTCTTCTGGCCCGGCCCGCTCACCCTCGTCCTCCCCAAGCAGCTCCACGTCCCGGACATCATCACCGCAGGGCTGGACACCATCGCCATCCGCGTCCCCGCCCATCCCACCGCCATCCGCCTCCTTCACTTGGCCAAGGTCCCCATCGCCGCCCCCAGTGCAAACCGGTTCGGCGCCGTCAGCCCCACCACCGCTCAGCACGTTTATCAGGAACTCGGAGACAAAGCGGACATGATCCTCGACGCCGGCCCCTGCCAGGCGGGTGTCGAGTCCACCGTCATCTCCCTCGTCGATCCTGCAAACCCGCTCCTCCTTCGCCCCGGCGCACTCAGCATCGAACGCATCGAAGCCGTCATCGGCCCCGTCAAGCGCAGCCCCCTCCCCTCCGGCGGCGGCCTCGCCCTTGATCCCACCGCCTCCTCCCCAGCCACCTCCCCCGGAATGCTCACCAGCCATTACGCACCCTCCACCCCCATGCGTTTTGTCGAGCACGTCCCCATGGACCTCCCACCCGGCAAAAACGGCCTCATCTCACTCACCCGCCCCGAACACGCCGAACGCTTCGCCGCCATCCAAACCCTCTCCCCCGAAGGCGACCTCACCAAGGCCGCCTCACGCCTCTTCGCCGCCATCCGCGAACTCGACGCCCTCGGCCTCGACCTCATCATCGCCCAGAAATTCCCCGACCACGGTCTCGGCCTCGCCATCAACGACCGCCTCTCCCGCGCCAGCGCCAAACGCCCCTGACACAACGCTGTAACGCCACATCCGCTCTTCCCCCCTCAATTCTGGGGGGCATGCTCTCGTCCGCGTGAGCATGCGCACTACGACTCTACATCCGTTTTTACCCCCTCTCCCTGTGGGAGAGGGCTGGGGTGAGGGCCGCCTTCGAATGCGAAAATGCGCCGAATAATCGACGTGCGTCCCCCGCTACTAATCATATGTTTATCGTTCTTAGCCTTATAGCGCGTTAGCCCGACGCGCCAGCGAGGGTATTCGGGCACCAGCCCGACCTCCCGCTCAACCCACCAAAGCCACTCGTCACCATCACCGCCAACCAACCCTCTCCGGGGACTGGTCCCCTTCTTCAAGGGACCTGTCCCCCTTCCCGTTGGACCTCCATCACATGCCACGCCCTCATCCGCATGAGCATGTCTTCCGCACGCCTGCATCGCCGCCAACCACCCGGTAACACCACCCCCTCCGCTCTCTCAAATTTAAAATTCAACATTAAATCTCACTCCACGATCCGCAGCGAATATCCAGCCTCGCCGCTCCCGCCATTGGGGTCATAAACCCCCGCTGCCGTCTGGTTCGCCACCTTCACCACATCATTGGGCTTCGCCAGCCCCGTCATGCGCGAATAAGCAACGATCTTCGCCCCAGCGGCAAACCCATTCGCCTCTGGCTCCGCCGTGTCCACCAGTTTCAGCGACACCAGCGTCAGCACGCCCGCGGCCACCTTCGTATTCACGAACGATGCCGCATCTGCCGCCGCCGCCTTGCCCGTCACCGTGAAGCCCGCCAGCGTCGCAAGCCCGCCCGTCTTGCTGTTCACCACCACAAAATCGCTCTTGGCGCCCGGGAAGTCGCTCGCACCCGCCTTCAGCCCGACGAAGAAAGATGAATCCACCACGGCGCCCACCGTCACCGTGCCGGCGTTGCCCGCGATGCTCCAGTTGCTGCCGGACATCAGCCCCGCGATGCTCACCGTTCCCAGCGCCGCCGCCGTCGGCAGCACGCCTTCGCCGCTCACCATCACCGTGCCGATGAAGTCTCCGGAAACCAGCGGCAGCGTCTTGCTTGCCGCCTGTCCCTTGGCCGTCACCGACGCCACCTTCGCCGCCGACAGCGTCAGGTGGTCGAAGGCCATCGCCGTCACCGCGCCCATCGCGCCCGAAGCGCTCACCGTCACATTCTGCGCCACGTTCTTGACGGTAAACGACGCCAGGTCGCCCATCACTTCCACGTTCAACCCATCCACGCTGCCGACCGTGATCGCGCCGGTCTTCCCGGCAAGAATCCAGTCGCTTGCCGATACTTTCCCTGCGATCGTCGTCGCCCCCAGCACCATCGCCGTAGGCGCCACGCCCATGCCCGTCACCGTCAGGCTGCCCGTAAAGTCCCCCGCGATCGCCGGCAATCCCGCCGCCGCCGCACGGTCCTTGGTCGTCAGCGAAGCCATCTTCGTCCCGGCGATCGAACCGCCCAGCCAGTTCACCAGGCTCACCGCGCCGATCGCCCCGTCCACCTGCACGATCGAATTATTCACGCTTCCCTTGGCGGTAAACGACGCCAGGTCCCCGGCGTTGTTGATCGACGACATCACAAACAGCGTCAGCCCGTCCGCCGCGCCCACCGTCACCGCGCCCATGCGCCCGCTCACCTGCCACTGCGCATCCCGCACTTCGCCCGCGATGGACACCGTCCCGATCGAAGCGCTCTTGGACGCAGCACCCTCGCCGCTCACCGTCAGCATGCCGGTAAAGTCTCCGGCCACGCCCGCGGCAGTCTTGGTCTGCGCGATGCCCTTGGTGGTGATCGACGTTATTTTGCCTGCGAAAATCATCCCGCCCAGCCAATTGGCGCTCACCACCGCGCCGATGCCGTTCTGGCTCTCCAGCGAGGTATCCGTCACCTCGCCCTTGCTGGTGAACGACAGGATGTTCCCCGTCACCTGAATCTCGCCGCCGTCCACTTCGCCGAAGGTCAGTGCGCCGGCTTTCCCGCCCACAGACAGCTTGCCGGACACCAGCGCCCCCGTCACCGTCAGCGTCCCCAGGTCTGCCGGCGTCGTCACGGCCAGGCCGATCGCCGTTCCTTTCACCGTCACGGTTCCCACCGCCTGGCCGGAGATCAAGGCCAGTGAATTCACATTTCCCGCGATGGACAGTGAGCCGGTCCCGCCGCCCACGTTCCACACGCCCGTCGCATCCCCCTTGATCGTCGCCGCGCCCAGCTTGTGCACGCCCAGCGCCCACTGGCCCGTCGTGCCGCCGGCCACTGTGATGCCCGTGATGACCGGCGCGGTCTTCACGATGGCGGTTTGCGTCAGCGAGATATCCGCTTCCAGGTCTCCCGCCACGCCTGCCGCCGTCTTGGTCTGCGTGCGCCCGCTGATCGTCAGGCTCCCAAGGGAGAATGCGCTAAGCACATCCGCCTCCCCGGTGTTGTCCTGCCAGTCAACCGCTTTGAACGAAGTCACCGTCGCGGTCGTCTTGAACGTCACCTCGCTCACCAGGCCGAGCGTCACGGTCATCTTGTCCGTGCTCGCCCCGCCGAAGCTCAGCAGGCCTTGCTCGTTGCTCCCCACATTGTTCAACATCAGGCTCTTCACAAAGCCCTCTGCCGTGAACCCGTCGGTCACATTCACGTTCGCGCCGGCGAAGCCCGAAAGCCCGCCCGTCACGTCGATGCTCCCGATGGTCGTCACGCCCGTCGATGACGTTTTCGTCGCGTCCTTCGTCACCGTCACCGTCACGCTGGTTTTGCTGTCCGTGCCTGAAAGCGCCAGCGAAAGCAGGTTCCCGCCCACGCTCTGGTCCACCGTCAGCGTCCCCGCGCCGGTGATGGCGAACACCACCTTGTTGCCCAGTTCGTCATAGAACGTCCGGTCCACCGCCACGCTCTTGCTGTTGAGGTCGAACGATCCCCCTGCCAGCTTGTGGGGTAACACCTCGCCCGTCACCGCGAATTTAAACGTTTCATCCCCAGCCACATTGGTGTTGAACGACACCTCCCCCGCCACCACTTTCACCTTCGTCGTCGTCATCGCAACGCTGAACGTGTCGGACTTGCCCGGCGCAATCGTCGTCATCAGCGGGTCCACCACCGTCAACCCCTGCGGCAGCGTGAACCCGGTGATCTTCATCACCCCCGCGCCCGTGTTGGTCACCGTGAACGTCCGCACCACCTGCGTGCTGCCCACGAAACTCGTGTTCCCGAAATTCGTCCCGGCAAACACCCCGCTTCCGTTGGATACCTCGCCGCTGGGCGACCCCACCACGATGTCCGCCTGCGGCACATCCGCGATCACCGCCCCGTTAAGCCTGAAGTTGAACGTCTCCTTCCCAGCCACATTCGTCGTGATCGTCAGGTCGCCGCCGTTGAACACCCCCGCCGTCGCCGTATTGAGCGTGACCGTGATCGTCTCGCTCTCCCCAGGCGCAATCGTCCCCGTAAACCCATCCAGCGTAAACCCGCTCGGCGGTTTCATCGCCGTAATCGTCAACGTCCCATTCCCCTTGTTGGTGATCGTGTACGTCGCCGTCGGCCCGGTCGTCCCCTGCTTGGTCGCCGCGAATGTCGTCCCTTCCTCCGCGCTGGGCGTCGTATCTCCGTCGGCAATCACCGTCCCGCCGAACGTCACCTCGATCCCCGGCGCCGTCACCTCCTGCACAACCCCCTTGATCTGAAACTTAAACGGGCTCTGGCCCGCCATGTTGGATTCAAATGACACATCCCCCTGGAACGTGCCTTTCGTCTCCGTGCTCATCGTCACTTTGAACGTATCGCTCGCCCCCGGCGCAAGCGTGCTCACCAGCCCGTCCGTCAGCGTAAAGCCCTCAGGCAGCTTCACGTCCCCCAGCGTCACCGCCACCTTGCCGATGTTCGTCACCGCAAACGTCCGCGTCACCGCCGCCGCGCCCACGTTCACCGTTCCGAAGTTCGTCCCGTCGCCCGTTGCCGGCGTCACGTCGTTCACCTCGATGTGCACCCCGTTTCCCGTCACGTGGAAGTTTGCCCCGTCCACCGGCGCGATGCCCCCCGTTTCGATCTGATAAACCCCCGCGAATGCCCCAGCCGGCACCTCAGTGGTCACGCCCGCGTACGCTGTCCCCTCCGAAGGGTCCAGGTCCAGCCGCCCGCCCCCCGTGATCGACCCGCCGATCGCCAGCACCCTCCGCGTGTCGTCCACATCCCA
This sequence comes from uncultured Phycisphaeraceae bacterium, assembly GCA_964542875.1. Lineage (GTDB taxonomy): Bacteria > Planctomycetota > Phycisphaerae > Phycisphaerales > Phycisphaeraceae > CAZGOM01. The sequence goes on along the minus strand of CAZIWA010000097.1, from coordinate 7,694 downwards.
TGACGACACATTCAGGCTCGGCGCATTCCCGCCTGTCTTCTCCCCATAAAGCCCCGACACCGACAAAAACGCCCCATTGTCCGACACCCGCCACACATACCCCGTCTGATATTTCGTATCCAGGTTCAGCTTGCCCGATCCGGACTTCGCCGGGTCGAAGTTCAACACCTCCCCCGCCGCCGCGTTGTTCACGAACCGCCCCAGCCCCAGCACCTGCACATCGCTGGCATCAGCCGGGTTCACATACACCACCACATTCATGTCCGAAACAACCCCCGCTGTCGTCCCCGATGTCATCGCCGCCGTCGTCCCCCACTTGAATTTCCCGCTCGTGTCCAGCATCGTCACCGCCGGCAGCGTCACGCCCGTCCCCGTCGTTTCCACGAAAAATTTCCCTGTCGCGCTCGGGTCCAGGTCCAGCCTGCCCGCGTACGTCAGCCCGACGTACACGTTCCCCGCCGGGTCCACATCGATATTCGCGCTCACCCCTGCCGATTCACCCTTGTAGAAATTCGTCCACGTCACCGTCGGCGCGCTCGTGCTGTTGGTCAGTTTGATCACGATGCCCGCATTGCGCGACAGCGTCGGATCGTTCGTCAGGTTCGCCAGTTGCGTGCCCGCGGCATTCAGCAGCGCACCGGTCTTGGAGCTCGTTCCCGCGATGTACAGGTTCTTGTTGGCATCAAACGCCACATCCCTCAGTTGCACGCTTCCGCCCGTCTCGGGCTTGCCCACCACGTGCGTCAGGTAGTTTCCATCCGTGTCGTACAGCGTCACCACGGTCAGTTGCACCCCGGCCCCGCCCACCATCACCGTGCCCGTGCCCGGGTCCAGGTCCACGTTCGCCCCGCCGTTCACCGTCGAGGTCACCGCCATGCGCGTCCCATCGCCGGACACCACCCCGCCGAAAATCGTGCTCGTCCCGTCCTTGCTTACGATCTGCTTGGCGAACTGCAGCGCACCCTCGCTGGAATACCGCGCAATAAAGCTGTTGGCGGCGTCTGCCGGCGCTTCCAGCGTCACTGCCCCCGCCTCCCCGAAACCAAAAGTCGTCTTGTTTCTGAAGTACCCCGTCAGCAGCACATTCCCCTCATCGTCAAACCCCGCCACCAGCACTGACGAGTACAACGCAAAATCGCCCGTGTGTTCGGTCGGGATCAGCTTCGCCCACTCCAGCGCCCCGGTCGGGCTGTACTTCGCCAGAAAATTGCTCGTCGACGGCCCTGAGGTGAATTCCAGCACCCCTTCGCTGGGGTCCACGTCCACCTTGCCGATGAACTGCGCCGTCACATACAGGTTCCCCGCCGCGTCGAACTTCGTCGACCCAGGATTGATCGTGCTGCTGCCTCCCTGGCCTGTCTCGTACGCGCTCAGCATGTAATGCGCCAGCCCCGTCAATTCCACTCCATCGTCAAACGTCGGCCCCAGCACGATCGGCGCTTCCGGGTCCACCCCCGTACCCTTCACCGTGAAGCTGAACGTCTCCGTCCCCGTCGCGTTCGTCGTAAACGAAACATTCCCCGAAAACACGCCCGCCCCCGTCGGCGAAAATGACAGCTTAAACGTATCGGAAGCCCCCGGCGCAATCGTCGTCGAAAGCGAATCAATCAGCGTAAACCCAAACGGAAAACTGAAGTTGCTCAGCTTAAGCGCCGCGTTCCCGGTATTGGTCACCGTAAACGTCGCCGTCAGCGCCGTCCCCCCGATGATGAACGACCCCAGGTCCGTCCCATCCGCCGCGCCGGGCGTGCCGTCGTTGTTCGCAATCCCCACGCCCTTGCCCGTCACGCTCACCCCAGGCGCCAGCACCACGGTCTCGTTCTCCTGGTCCGGTGTCCCCTTATGCACAAACGTCCCGAAAAATACATCCACCGCATTCCCGTTGGAAACCGACCCGATCAGTTTCGTCCCCGTGGACGCATCAAAGTCCACCGTCCCCGTGAACACGCCGCCCAGCACCAGCGCGTCGGACCCATTCACCCCAGCCACCGTGCGCACATCCGCGTTGCCCGTCAGGCTGTTGCCCACGCCGTTGGGGTTGGCATACAGCCCGCCCGCGTCCATGTACGTCCCATCGGCCCGCAGGTACCACACAAACCCCGCGCCGTTGTTGGATTTGCGCACCCCCGCCGCCGATCCCGCCGGGTCAAACTGCGCCTCGCCCTGGAAAGCCCCCACCGAAACCAGCACGCTCTTGTTCGCATTCGCCGGGTCAGGCCGCACCACCATGTCCCGCAGTTCACCAATCGAGTCATCCCCCGTCTTGGCTGACCACCGGTAGTTCCCCGCCGAATCCAGGCTCACCACCGCCGGCTCAAACGTCGCTCCCGAGTCGATCGCCACCACCCCCGCGCCCGGGTCCAGGTCCCCCTTGCCCGTCACATTCAGCCCCAGGTAAACGTTCCCTTCCTTGTCCACCACCGCCGGCCCCACATTCACGATCCCTGTCGATGCGATGGTCTTCCCCCAGTTCACCACCGGGTCCCCCGTCATGTTGAGCGACGCCACAAACGCCTCGCCGCCGTTGGTCGATGCCGCGATCGTTCCAAGCTGAAAATTATTCGCAAACAGTTCCCCCGCCCCGTTGGCGTTCGCCGTCACGATCAGCGTATTGGTCCCCGGCACGATGTCCGCCGACGAGAACACCGAACTCCCCGTCGCGCCCACGCCGCGCGTCGCCGCGTACCACACCAGGTTCATCGATGCGTCGTAGTGCGACACGAAGCTCACGCCCCCGACCGTCGCCGCGCCCACGTTGGCCGTCTTGACCCCAAAGTCCAGGTCCACGCCCGCGGTCGATGTCCCCAGGAACGTGATGCCCGAATCCTGGCTCCCCACAAACTGCGTGATCCGCTCGTTGCCCGCGCCTTTAAGCTGCACGATATCGCCGCTCAATTCCCCCTCCGCGCTCACCTTCGCGATAAACGCATCCCGCCCGCCGCTGGAGGTCAGCACCTTCGCGCCTGAGCCGAAGTCCATCGTCACCGAGCTGGAAAACGAACCCGCGATGTAAAGATTCCCTGCCGTATCCAGCGCCAGCGCCTCACCTGCCGACTTGGTCAGCGAGGTCGGCGCGCCCGATGCCGCAAACTGCACGATCCAGATCAACGCCCCGCCCGCGCTGTACTTGGCCACGTATCCGTCACCCACGTCATACGTCGAAGTCAGGTTCTGCGTCCCCGCCCCGAAATCAAAATCCACCGTCCCCCGGAACATCCCCGCCACGTAGACATTGTTCGCGGCGTCCGTCGCCACGTCATAAATGTTGTTGTCCGAAAAATTGTCCCCCTCCACCCCCGTACTCCCGTAAGTATTCACCCACGACGGCACCGCAGAAAGCATCTGCCTCGGCTCCATCGCCTCCGCCAGCACCCCCGCCCCGCGCGTACCCCATCGCCTGCCAAACACCCGCACCCGGTCCTTGATCGACTCAACCCCAGCCTTCCACGACGAAACAAGCCCAAAACCGCTCAGCCTGCTGGTCATCGCCATGTCGTTTCCTAGCTAATTTATAGTTTCTATAAAATTTCCCCGGTTTTACCCAAATAGAGTATAAGTACAACATCCCTCAAAATCAAGAAATCCCGCCAACATTTTGTCCTAAACCCTTAAATCCAAACCAACTGTCAACAACTCTGCCCACACAACCACCCCCAAACCCCCGCCACTCCCCCCCCCGCCATCCAGAAACCAAGCATGTAAATCTTGAACCATCTTGTAAATCGTGTAAAAAATCCGCTCTTCCATCCTCTTAATCATCTTCAATCCTCTTAATCCCAGTCAAAAATCCCCTCCCCGCCCCCCACCAGATTTGATTCCCCCGCCATTTCCCGTCAAAATACCCCACTGATCCCAAACCAAGGCCCACCCTACGGAGCCGGCTATCCATGCTTTCACAGTTCCTGGTCAGCATCCTCACCATCCTGGTGATGATCCACATCGTCCTCCTCTCCTGCGCCTACCTCATCTTCCTTGAACGCAAGGTCGCTGCCTGGGTACAGGATCGTATCGGCCCAAACCGCACCAACTTCGGCTTTGGTCTCATTGAATTCAAGAGCCGCCACTTCGGCCTCGGCCAGGCGCTCGCCGACGGCCTTAAGCTTCTTTTCAAAGAAGACTACACGCCCCCCAACGTCGACCGTGCCCTCTTCATCCTCTCCCCCGCCATCATCATCATCCCCGCCATTATCTCCTGGGCCATCATCCCCTGGGGCGGCAAAATCTTCATCGATGACTTCGTCGTCTCCTCCTGGGTCCCCTACTTCGGCGGCGAATCCGTCCAAGCCTCCATCGCCACCGTCGCTGGCGCCTCCATCAACATCGGCATCATCTACATCCTCGCCATCGGCTCCCTCGGCGTCTACGGCGTCGTCGTCGCTGGCTACGCCTCCAACAACAAGTACTCCTTCCTGGGCGGCCTCCGCGCCACCGCCCAGATGCTCTCCTACGAAATCCCCCAGGCCCTCTGCGTCCTCATCATCATCCTCGTCTCCGGCACCTCCCGCCCCGATGTCATCATCGACCAGCAGGTCGCCGGCACCTGGAACATCGTCTACCACCCCTTCATGGCCATCATCTTCTTCACCTGCATCCTCGCCGAATGCAACCGCGCTCCCTTCGACCTCGCCGAAGCCGAACAAGAGCTCGTCGGCGGCTACCACACCGAATACTCCTCCATGAAGTGGGCGCTCTTCTTCCTCGCCGAATACATGCACATGATCACCGGCTCCGCCTTCTTCACCCTCCTCTTCCTCGGCGGCTGGAGCCTCCCCATCGTCAACCTCCCCGTCGTCGCCGAAGGCTCACCCCTGGCCATCGCCGCCATCGTCGGCCTCAAGGCCTTCATCTTCATCGCCAAGGTCGCCATCCTCCTCTTCATCATGATGTGGGTCCGCTGGACGCTCCCCCGCTTCCGCTTCGACCAGCTCATGAAACTCGCCTGGCGCGCCCTCATCCCCCTCATGCTTTTCATGCTCCTGGCCACCGGCCTGGCCGTCTACAAAAACTGGCACCCCATCAGCTACCTCGCCATCAACGTCCTGGCCCTCGTCCTCGCCGTCGTCGTCGGCCCCCTCCTCCCCCAGGGGCCTCCAGGCAACCGTCGCGTCCCCCTCGAAGGCTCCCGCTTCAACCCCATCATCAAAACCAACCCCTGATCCAGGCCCCCACAATCTAAACTCCACAAAAAAGAGCTGGCACCCGCCGGCTCTTTTTCATTGCCAACACCTTCAAAACCCCTCTTCACCAGGAACCCCGGCATCCGGCTCCCCACCCCCCTCCCAATTCCTATCCAAAAAACATCTAACATCTAACTTCATACATCTAACTTCCCTCTGACCAGACCCCAGCCCCCAGACCCTTCCCTCCCCCTCACCTCACCACTCCCCACCCAAACACCCCGACAAAAAACAAGAACATCACCGTCAACGTGTGATACCCCGCCGTCAGCCACCATTTCGTCAAAAACGGCCGCGCATCAAACACCCCCTGCAAACCCACCCGCACACCCCAGAACACCGCCGCAAACAGGCAAAACGACCGCGCCAACCGGCCCCCGCCCGCGATTTCTTCATAGTTCACGATGCTGATCACCCCCAGCGCAATGATCGAAAGCACCACATACCCCCCATACACCCAGTACATCTGCCGGATCAGTTTCGGCAGCGGTGCAAGCTCCTTCTTCCAATCCAAATGCACCGGCACCAGCGCCGAAGCCACCAGCACGCAAAGCTGCCCCACACCCGCAATCAACACCATCTTGTCATAAGTCATCACAGTGCCCCTATCGCCCGCATAAACGGCACAAACACCCGCTCAACAAACGGCGGGTGAAACAAAATCCCCGCCGGCGCCACAAGCACCAGCATCGTGAAAGTCCATCCCCGCCAACCGCGCCCCAGGCCCAGCCTTCTCCCCACGCGCGACTTCTCCACGCTCACTCCCGCCGCCTGAATCAAAAAGTACGCCGTCGGCCCCCCGTACCCCCCGCCCGCGGGGTAGGAAATCACCACGTCATGCACCAGTCCGCTCACCAGAAACCCCGCCCAAAGCCCCCAGAACATTCCCAGCCAACCGCTCAGCGGCTTAAACAAAAAACGATACGCCAGATCCCGGAAAGCCGTGTTCCACCTTCGCCCCCAAAACTCGCCCAGCGACCGCGAATACCCCGGCGCATCCATCAGCACCCGCGCATTGATCCCCCGCGACCGATACGCGCACGACATCACATGAAACACACCAAAATGCAGCACCGTAATCGTCCCCACCATCCCCACCCACCCCCGCAGATACGGCATCTCCGCAGGCACCAGCCGTGCGATCAGGTAAACCTCCGCCAGCCCCAGCCCCGTCTTGAAAATCGCCATCCCCCACTCGCGCCCCGTCACCTCACCCTCGGCCTTGCCTTCGATAAACCCCTTGGCGTCCAGCCCCGGCCATGCGCACGCATAAAACATCCCGCGCGTCCCCAGCGTTTCCAAAAGCTCAAACCCCGTCAGCGAAAGCCCCTTGCACCCGCAGTAGATCGCAAATGCCAGCAGCCACATGACCATCCATGCCGGGTACAACGTCGCAGGCGCCAGCCACACCACGCCCGTCGGCAATCCCACCAAAAACACAACCCCCACCCACCACGGCATCCGCACCCCACGCCGCCTCTGGCCCCCGGGCTCCGGCCGATCATCCAATCCATCAAACTCTGCGGCCACCTGATCCCCCTTCTTCGCAAACCTCTCCTGAATCTCCTTCATCATCCCCGATCTTCCCTTCACGCGCCTTGGGTGAATCATCGCATCCTATCTTGCTAGAATCTCTGTTCATACTTCTACGGGAATCCACCTATGTCACGCATCACCTTCGCCGCACTCACCCTCGCATCCGCCCTTTGCTTTACCGGTTGCGAATCGCCCGACGCTTTCCCCTACGACCCCAACGGTCCCACCGCATCCACACAGCCCGCTCCCGCCGATCCGGCCGTCGCCTTCTCTCATCAGGAAACCGCCACCATCTCAGACATCTCCGCACTCCAGGGTGAATGGGCCATGGTCTCTCTGATCAAAGACGGCAAAACCGTCATGTCAGGCGAATCTCAACCCGGCAAACTCATGGTCACCGGCAAACGCTTCATCCTCCTGGGCGCGTCCGCCGTCGGCAACATGTCCGCCGGTTCCCTCAGCATCGACGCCACTCAATCCCCAAAATCCATCACCCTTGTCGCCGACGCCAAGGAAGCCGACGGCAAAGCCCGCTTCGGCATCTACGACTTCCCCGATTCCCCTGACTTCCTGCGCATCTGCATCCCCGAACCCGGCGTCCGCAAGCCCGACGGCTTCGGCCCCGGCAAAGGCGTCAGCATCCTCGTCTTCAAGAAAACCCAATCCGTCTCCGCCCCCCGCGTCCCCCGCTGACACCACTACACCGCAACGCTCTTACCCCCTCTCCCTTTGGGCTGATCATGACCCAAGTTTCTGGAAGACATGGCAAGCGACCTCTGCCTTTGTCTTCACCCTTTCCCGACTCTGACTTTTCCGCCTCTTAACTTCGCGTCTTCGCGCCTTCGCGGTAAAACTCTTCCTCTTCGCTTCTGCACATCCAACGCTCATTTCAAAACTTGGGGAATGATCAGCCTTCTGGGAGAGGACTGTGTTGAGGGCCGCCTGCGGATGCCTCAACGCAACGACTCACCTCTCCGATCC
>CAZIWA010000096.1:0-21807 GCA_964542875.1 uncultured Phycisphaeraceae bacterium | reverse complement strand
TGCATAGTCCCTACCCGCCAAACACCGTCTCAAAAACTTGGGGAAGGGTCAGCCCACTGGGAGAGGGCTCGGGTGAGGGCCGCCCACGCAATGCCCTCAATCCACAACTCACAACATCCCTCTCAGCCCGCCCCTCTTCCACATCCAACTTCTAACTTCTGACATCTAACATCCCACATCCTCTACCCCTCACGGCTTCAACTCTTCGACATCCGTCAGAAATTCCTTCTTCGTCAACGCCACATGCCCGTCCAGAAACAGCGCATTGGTCGAATTGTTGTGTACAAACATGTCCGCCCCCGCCCAGCTCGCCAGGTTGGTGAACCGCGCCGCCTGATCCCCGCAGGTGAAGTACACCAGCCCCGAAGGCGACTTGCGCGCCCGGCTCCCCCGTTGCAGCGGATAAGTCGCCGTGTTTAACCCATCACCCATGAATGCATTGATCGTATAGCTCATCCAAAACCGCGAGTTCCCCGAAGACCCCGAATACAAATACTCCGTCCCACCCGTCAAAAAGTACGGCTTGCGCACCAGCGAATTCACAAACCGCTCTGGCGTGTCAGCAATGCACCGGACAGGCGGCATCGTGTCGCGTCCCAGATTGGTCGTCGTCGGAAACCCCAGTGTCCCCGGTGCCCCATGGGCCTGCACATACCCCCCGGCCATCACGATCGACCACCACACCGCCCCGTCCTCTCCGTCCGCCGGCTTGGGCATCCGATACCCCAGAATCCAATCCCGGCTCTCAAGCTGATACCGCGTCAGCCCATATCCAAACTGTCTGATGTTGCTCGAATCCCTCAGCGTCACCGCGCTCTCGCGCGCCTTCTTCAGGCTCGGCAGCAACACCGACACCAGCACCCCGATGATCGCAATCACCACCAGCACTTCCACCAGCGTAAACGCGCGTATGCTCGTTCCCCCGCCCAACCTCATTTTTCGTTCCTTCATGCCCATCTCAATTCCTCTCAAATCCAATCCCAATTTCAAACGTTCCACACAACCTGTAAATCTCAAGTCGATTCCCGAACCACCAGATCCGGCTCCAGCGTCACCTGTTCCGGGTCCAGCTTCACGCCCTGCGCCTCGGCATCGATCTGCCGCATCAAAAGCTCAAACGCCCGGTCCCCCAGTGTTCTGGGCTGCCGGATCGTCGTCAGCGAAGGCGACAAATGCTGGCTGAAGTCATGGTCATCAAACCCCACCACCGCCACGTCATCGGGCACGCGCAATCCCTTGCCTTTCAATGCGGACATCACGCCCAGCGCCACCAGATCGGAGTTGGTGCACACCGAGTCGAACTTCACTCCGCGTGCCAGCGCTTCCACCACGGCTTCGCGTGCCGCATTGGCCCAGTTTTTGTCCGGGGCCGACAGCCGAAGCACCTGCTCAGCCGAAACCCTCAACCCCGCCTGCTGCATCGCCCGCGCACGGCCCGCCTGCTTGATGATTGATGACCGGCTCTCTTGATCCGGAATCAGCATCAAAGGCCGCGTCCGCCCGCGCGCCACAAGATGCTCCACCTGCAAAAAACCGCCTTTAAAACGATCCACTTCCACATTCCACGTATGCACCGGCATGCCCGAATCGATCGTCACCAGCGCAAACCTCGCCTCCAGTAATTTCTTGAGCGTCTCGGAGTTTTGCCCCACCGGGTAAAGCACGATGCCGTCCACCGCGCGCATCACCTGGTCGCGTAGCGCATACGTCTCGGCATCCAATCCATACTGATGCGTCGCCACCACCATCGACATCCCCGCCCCGCGGATCCGTGATTCCAACGCCTTAAGCTGCTCCCCCAGCACCGCGCCCAGGCCCAGGCTCGGCAAAATCAACCCGATCGACCCCGTCCGCTCATTCCGGATCGCCCGCGCCACCGGGTTAGGCCGATACCCCAGCCGCTGGCACGCTTCGTTGATCCGGGCCCGCGTGTCATCCGTCACTGCGCAGTATTCCTTGTTCCCCAGCACCGCCGACGCCGTGCTCACCGCCACCCCCGCCTCGCGCGCCACGTCCGCCAGCGTCGGCAGAAAATTAAACCGCTGCTTGTTCCCAGGCTTCCTGGGCTCTTTCGTGCTTGTCTTCACACCTGCCATGCGCGCATCCCATCCGAGAAAGTAAGCAAAATTCAACCCGGCGAAACTTTACTGAAACGACTTCAGTAATTACTTTTAGCGACACCACTCCGCCAAGTCAACACAATATTCTCGATATTTAGCCTTGATCCCGCCAATAATCACGATTATAGTCCCCACATATGACAACAAAAACGATTTTTGTAACGCTTTTCACTCTATTTATCGCTTTCTCCGGCCCTTTCCTCCCCGCCGTCCAAGCCGCCGACGCCCCGCCCGTCGCCATCTGCGCCGCCTCGGACCTCTCCCCCGACGCCAAACAGGCCACCACGGAGTTCGCCCGGGTCCTGGCCATCTCTTTAGGCCTCCCCAGCGTCCCTGTCGTCGCCCAGCCCCCCGCTTCGGGCACCACCATTTGGGTCGGTCGCCCCCAGGGACTCCAGCAGGCCTTCCCAAACATCGACCTCGCCACCCCCGGCAATGAAGAAGTCCTCATCGCCATAAACGGCAGCCACATCGCCATTCTCGGCAACGACCAATCCATCGCCGGCGTCGTCACCCAGGACGGCACAGAACTCGCCCTCTACACCTTCATGCAGCGAAACCTCGGAGTCCGCTGGTTCTGGCCCGGCGACCTCGGCGAAGAAATCCCCACCCTCGCCTCCCTCCAATTCAAAAACGAAATCTTCCGCTACACCCCCCAGATCCACGGCCGCGGACTCCGGCTCTTCCAGGCCACCCGCATGCTCCCCAAAACCACTCCCAAAACCGACCCCGCCTACATCGAAGCCCTCGCCTACGACAAACCCATCGATGCCTGGGCCACCCGCAACCGCCTCGGCGGCAGCTTCAAAATGGTCGCCGGCCACGCCTTCGTCACCTGGTACGACCAATTCTCCAAAACCAATCCCGACTACTTCGCCCTCCAGCCCGACGGCACCCGCACCGCCTTCCCCGCGCCCAAAACCGCCAAGATGTGCGTCTCAAACCCCGCCGTCACCAAACAACTCATCGCCGACGCCTTAAAGACCATCGACAACCGCCCCTCCCTCACCATGGTCAGCGCTTCGGAAAATGACTCCAGCTACTCCGGCTACTGCACCTGCCCTGAATGCCTCAAGTGGGACGCACAGGACGCGCCGAAAATCACCCTCAAATGGAAGGGTATTGAAGAACCCCGCCCCGCCCTCACCGACCGCTACGCCAAGTTCTGGAACCGCGTCGCCCAGGAGCTGCGCAAAGAGCGCCCCAACACCCCCATCGATGTCGGCGCATGGGCCTACGGCGCCATGCGCACCCCGCCCGTCTCCACCAGTGTCGATCCCGCCGTCATCATCGGCTTCGTCGGCAATCTCTCCTGGGGCGGCTCCGCCGCCCGCAAGGCCGACCTCGACCTCTGGGACGCCTGGTCCAAAAAAGTCCCCCGCCTCGCCTGGCGGCCAAACCTCTTCCACTACGGCTGGGCCATGCCCGGCGCCATGATCCACGGCCTCTCCGAAGACTTCAAATTCATGGCCGACCGTGGCCTCATCGCCATGGACATCGACTCCATTTACAACGACTGGGCCACCCGCGGCCTCGACTATTACACCCTCGCCCAACTCGCCTGGGACCCGAAATTAAACCCTGACACCCTCCTTGCGGACTACTGCCTGCGCGCCTTCGGGCCCGCCGCCGCACCCCAGATCCAGGCCTACTTCGATTCTCTTGAAAAAGCCCATATCCAGATCGCCCAGCTCAAAGCCGGCACGGAACGCTATGGCATGGTGGAGATCGACCGCACCTTCTACACCCCAGAGCGCCTCGCCCAATGGCAGGCCATGCTGCAAGCCGCCCAGAAAACCGCCGATGCCGATCCAAAAACCTCCAAACGCCAGCGCCAGCGCGTTACCTTCCTGCTTGATGGCCTCTCCTTCTCCCAGGCCCAAGCCGCCGTCCTCGCCGCCATGGAGCACGTCCGTTCCGGCAACGGCGATATCCGTGCGAATCTCATGCTCGCCGACAAGCTCTGCAAGGAGCGCGATGCCCTCGGCCAGCGGCTCTCCACCCGTTACGCCATCGGCTACCGGCAATTCGTCAACCAATCCGTCGTCCGCAAAATGGCCAAGTTCTTCGGCCCCATTGATCCCGAAGAGCTCGCCCGCTTTTCAGACCCCGGCATCACCACCCTCCCCGCCCGCTGGGCCTTTCAAACCGACCCCCAAAAGCAAGGCCTCACCCTCAACTGGCACAAGCCCGGCGCCGCGACCCAAGGCTGGGAAACCCTCAGCGTCAACATCCCCTGGGGCCAGCAGCTAAAACCCCAGGGCCCCGTCGATCCTGACAACCCTGTCGACGTCACCTACCTGGGAGACGCCTGGTACCGCACCACCTTCACCCGCCCGGACCTTACGCCCGGCCAGCAGCTCATCCTTGAATTCCCCGCCATCGATAAATCCTGCGCGCTTTACGTCAACGGCACCTTCGTCGCCCGTCAGGTCTATGACGCCAAAGCAGACCCCGATGCCTGGAACAAGGCCCGCCGCTTCGACATCACCGCTTTCACCACGAAGGGCGAAAACACCCTCGCCGTCCTCGTCACCTCTGAGTTCGGCCAAGGCGGCATCCTCAAAGGCGCATTCCTTCGCAAGCTCAACGCAAACCTCATCAGCGCCGCAAACCTCCCCACCAACCGCAACCACTGGGCCACGCAGTTCTCCGATACCGACCAGCCCAAATCCCAGACCATCCCCGGCATGTACGTCTCCGAGCTCGCATTGCGCATCCAGATCAGCCAAGGCACTGCCGGCGTTCAATACGGCCCGGGCATCACCCTTCCCGCGGGCAAATACACCCTGGCCTTCATCAGCCGCGTCTCGGTCCTAACCGAGAAGTCCAAGGCATTGCTGCTCCGCGCCACCCTCACCTCTGATGACGGGTCAGAACCCGTTCGCGTCATGGTGAAAGCCTCCGGCTCCGGTCAATGGGAGCGTTCCGCCGCCCAGTTCACCCTTGAAAAACCAATGAAGCTCGGCGCGCTTAAGTTCTTCCTGGGCGCACCCGGCACGTTTGATCTTCAAGACGTCGAACTCCGTCAGGACCTCTCCTCCAAATGAAGCCCATCGTTCACGGCCTCTGGTCAATCCCCAACACCTCCGGGCGCTCGCTCGGCTGGCCCACCCTCGCCCGCACCGGCTCAGGCGGCCTCGTCGCCGTCTTCTCCGCCAATCGAATGCACCACGTCTGCCCCTTTGGCCAGGTCCACTTCATCGAATCCGACGACAACGGTAAAACCTGGGCGCCTCCCAGAACCATCATCGACGGCCCCCTGGATGACCGCGACGCCGGCATCCTCCAAACCGCCTCCGGCGCTTTGCTGGTCAACTGGTTCTCCTCCCTCACCTGGCGCCACTTCCTTCACACCCGCCCCGATACGCTCGCCCCTTACTCACCCGATGAACTCGCCCAATGGCGGACCCGCGACGCCGCCCTGACCGACGACATCATCCATCAGGAACTCGGCGTATGGTGTACCCGCTCCACCGACAGCGGCCGCACCTGGTCCCCCAAAATCGACACCATCGCCGGCAGCCCCCACGGCCCCCTCCAGCTCTCCACCGGCGCCCTTCTCTACCCCGGTAAGAAAAAAGCCCACCCCATCACCACCGGAGCAAAACTCGGCCCCTACTCCCCCACCATCGGCGCATCCCTCTCCACCGACGATGGCCGCACCTGGCAATGGCTCTCCGACATTTCCCCCATGCCCGGCCACGATAGCGCCAACTACCACGAACTCCACGGCATCCAGGCCGCCGACGGCCGCATCGTCGTCCACATCCGCAACCACAACGACCACCTCAAACTCCAAACCCTTCAAACCCACTCGACAGACAACGGCCACACCTGGTCCCCCATCCATCCCACCGGCATCTGGGGCTACCCCGCGTTCCTCACCAAAACCTCCTCCGGCCGTCTCATCACCAGCGTCAGCCACCGCAAAAGCCCCCACGGCATTCAAGTCTCCATCAGCGACGACCACGGCCAAACCTGGTCCCCCCAGCAGCCTCTCACCACCGACTCCTCCGGCGACTTCGGCTACCCCTCCACCGTCGAACTCTCCCCCAACCTCTTCCTCACTCTCTGGTACGACCAACAACCCCAGCCCCAAACCACACTCCGCCTCGCCCGCTGGTCACTCCCCTGAAATCACGTTACTTCTGACCCCCTCTCCCAATTACAGCCCAGGGTAAGCATGTACTCATGCGCCACCCTGGGTTTAAGGCACTTTTAAAAATGCTCTTGCACGCGCCCACTTCCACGCCAGCCAATCCGTAACAACCCAGCTCCATCTTCTCTTCCCCCTTTCCTGACTCTGCTTTTCTGCCTCTTAACTTCGCGTCTTCGCGCCTTCGCGGTTAACTCTGCATCTTCTCTCTCAGCTTCTTCGCCTGCCCCTCATTGATCATCTGCACCCATGCCAGCCTGCCCAGCACCTGCGTCTTCAACTCAGCCTGTTCCGGCCCTGCGGACATCTTCTTAAGCTGATGCACCGCCGCCCGGATCTTGCGTCGTTTCGCGCGTGAAATCCCCAATTCCGTGCCAGCCACATTCACCCCGGTCACTTCGCGCTTGGAGCCTTCACGGCTCACCTTGGTTTTCTTCCCGTTGACTTCAAACCCTTCGGCTTCCACGATGCGTTTGGCCATCGCATGCACCGAGGCCACTTTCATGTCCAGCCCACCGGAGAACGTCAGGTCATCCGCATACCGCGAATACGTGCACCCCATCCGCTTGGCCAGGCCCGCCAATCTCCGGTCCATCCGATGCAGCACGGCGTTGCACACGCCCGGGCTTGTCGGCGCGCCCTGCACGCAGTGACGGCTGCCCACCGGCACATACAGCGTCTCATCGCCCACCTTCACCGGCTGCCGCACCGCTTCGGTCATCAGGCATGCCATCGCCGTAGCCACCGGGTAGCTGTATCCCACGCTCACCAGCAGCCCGCGCACGCGCCCAAAATGCACCGAGGGGAAAAAGTCCTTCAAATCCATCTTCAACACCACTGGCTGCCCCTTGTGCAGCGCCGCGTTGGTCTTGACGGATTTACCGGTCACAAACCCATGCGCATGCGCGCTCACCGGCAGCTTGCGCACAATCAGTTCGTGGAGCTTGCGCTGCACCGCCTTGAGCCGTTTCTTGGGCGCCATGATCAGCCGTTCGCCGCCCGAGCGCTTGGGCACTGCAAACGTCACGTAGTGCAGCACGCGGTCAGCCTTCCGGTGCGTCGCCATCCAGTTGAGCTGCCCCGGCGTCAGCCCCAGTTCCTGGGCCAGCTCATCCAGCGTCAAAAAGTTCGGCAGATCAAACCGCCGCAGTTGCGCCGGGTCGTCCAGCAGATCGCGAAGGTTCCGGTCGTGGGTCCGGTAGGTGTCTGAAAACAGCAGCATCGCCTCGTGACGCGTCATCACCGGCGTGCGCTCGGAGTAATGCACTTTCTTGTCTTTGGGCAAAAGCCGGGGATCGCGAATCACCTTGCGCTTGTGCCCCGGTTTCAGCGGGCCGTCCAGCGTCAGCGCCGGCATCCCCACGCGTGAATCTTCCAGGTTCGTTTCCGCCGCCGCGCCCGCGGCGTTCCCATACGGCGTCGCCGTGCGTTCATTGGCGATCACCCCAGACGCCGTCGCGCTGTTGGCTTCCACATCCGCATCCATCGCCTGGCGCACGTTCGCCGGCGCAGGCTTGGCATCATGGGCCGGCGCGACGCCCGCATCAGGCCGCTGGGCTCCAGGCGCAGGGGGTTCCGGCTTGGCCGGCTCTGCGCCCTGCTTGCCCATCCCCAGACCTTTTTTGATGGAATTCCACAAACCCATCCGTCTCTCGCTCCTGATTGCCACGCCAGCAAACACCGCACCGGCATCACGCCAACTTCAACCCAAAATAAAAAAAGCAAAGGCCAGGCGGCTTACCACTTGCGAGGCTCTGGACCCGACGGCACCGAACGTTTCACACGTCCGGTGACTAGGCGACGAGACTGACCAAATTCCGCCCACGGCGGTACACCGTGGAACAAACCGCTGGTTGCGGGCCGCCCGGCCCTTTGCTTTATTCGTTTATCACTCTGCTCTCCCATTATGTCAACTCCACCATCCCTGCTATTCATCATCGTCCTCATCCCCCGGCGCACCCTCATCTTCCTTCTCCACCGGCGCCGCCGGTCCGGCCGCTGCCTTGGCCATCTTCGGCACCGCGTAATGCTTCATCCCCTCGTTCTCCACGTTCGTCGGCAGATCCTCCCGTCGCGCCTCGCTGGCCTTCAAAAGCGCCAACATGTGCTCGCACGGCCCCTTGGCCAGCAGATTTTCCCGGTAAAACCCGCAAACACACCGGCCAAAAGTCAATCGGCCCGAGTCGTCCACCATCACTTCCACACCGTCGGACTGCGACCCCACCTTACCCCGCACATCCCACTCGCGCGTCACCAGGTCGCGCACCTGACGCCCATCGGGTGTCGTCACCTTCCGGGTCCTGCGTGTCTCCACCATCCCCACATCGTGAATCGTCACCCGTCCTTTTTCCACGTACGTCAACGCCTTGATCACCCGTGCGTCATGGGGGTAAAAGCTGGCCTCGTCGATCGGGTGCGCAAACAGTTCCCGCAAGCGGAACTCCCGGCTCTCCAGATCGTACATCGCCCGGCCCACCCGGCACAGCCGCTCCAGCGCGCGCGCCGCCAGCGACTTGTTCACCCCAAGCGCATGAGCCATTTTTTCGATCGATATCCGCTGCCACATCGAAAGCGTCTCAAACGCCCGGCCCGTCGTATGGTCGTCCGCCCCCACGCCCGCGGCCATCAAATCCAGGCTCCCTTGCACCGGCGCATCCGCCCCGGACCACCCCGTCACACCCAGCACAAACGTCATGCCCGGCAGCTTTACCGCGTAAAACGTCGGCAGCGACCGCCCTCTGAAACACACATCCACCTGCTGCGCGTAAGGCAGCAGATACTCCAGCAGCTTCAGCCGCCGCCTGCCCCACACGCGCATGGTCTTGGCCGTCTTGAAGCTGTGTGTTGCCCCTTTGAGAGGTACTTCCAGTTCCCATGGCTCCAGCACCAGCTTGGCGTCATGCCCGGGTTCGCACACAAAGCGCATTGCCCGCGCCGCCACCAGCGCCTTGTTGGAATGCAATATCGCCAGTGTCTTGGCAAAGTCCACCGGGCGCACGCTCAATCGCGAACCGGCGCTCGCCATGCACGCCTGCACCTTCAAGAAGCCTTTCACCCATGCATCGGGCACATCCGCTTTCCGGTCCAGCCGTCCGCCGGTGCCCATCAGCCGCAGGTCCGTCCCGTCAGGCGAAATCTTCAGCCATGTCTCACGGCTGGACCGCACTTCCCCCAGCGCGCTGATCAGCCACGCCGTCATTTCCACATTCGTCGACCCCGGCACCGTGTCGCCTTCCTCGGAAAACATTCCCCGGTCCACGATCAACGCCCCGTACGCGCTTTGATCCTGGCTGAATGCTTCAAACGTCAGCCGATCCGGGTGGATCGTCACCACCGGGTCCAGCGCCACCGCGGTCGGGTCCGCATGGTGTACCCACACATCACGGGACCACAGCACTTTCCCAAGCGTCTGCAGCGCCGTGCGCAGCACAAAACCGTTCTTGATGATCTTGCCCCGGTATTTCACCGGCCGTGTCTGGCTGGCCGACAAGCTCACCACATCACCTTCCCGGGTGCTCTCAATGCCGCTTGCCGATGCGTATGTATTGCTCACCTCGGTCATGCGCTCACCTTGGCTTTCCGTCGGAACACCGTCGCCGACCCCGCCTGCCCACTCAGTTCCGGCCAGGCTCCGGCCACCCGCCCGATCAGCCCAAGCAATCCCTCCCGGGGATAGCGCCGGTCGGCGATGTCCAGCGCATCGATCGCGCGAGGCAGAATCAATTTCGCCGCCTCCAGATCAGACTCGCCCGCATTGGCCAGCGCCGCCAGGCCATCGCGCCGCATCTGCATATTCATCGGCGTCAGCAGCACGCCCAAAAGCGCATCCAGGCACTTCACGCCGGCCCGCTGCGCCACCGGGTCGTTGGTTGCCAAAGCACGGAATGCCAATCGCCTCACCGCGTCATTGCTGGATTCCGCCATATCCACCAGCAGTTGCGGCTCGCTCAGCAGCGCCGCCGTCGACCGGGTGAAAAACATCCGACTCAGCGGGTTTTCCAGCTTGCCCACAAAATCCCCGGACTTCAGCAGCGAAAGAATCCCCACCGACCGCAGCGCGAAACTCTTGGGGTCCTTCTCTTTAAGCGCCTTGTAATACCCGCGCAGCCGCGCAAGGTCGTCCCGGGCCTTCACGCTCAGGTTCTTCCCGCCCGGCGCCACGTACAGCACCATCATCTGCCCCGCCAGGTAGTCCAACAGCACCCAGTCCTGCTTGGCCCCAAGCTCGGTGATCAGCGTCGTATACCCCTTGTGCGTCCCGGGCGCGTTGTAGTTCAACGTCCCACGCAAAGGCCCGCGCAAAATTTCCGGAAACATCTTGTACATCGTCAGCGCCGTCTTGTCGTACATCGTCACCGGCTTGGGCAGGCCCAGGCCCACGCGTCCGGCATCCGCGCCCACATTGGCCAGCATTCCCAGCAGCACGCGCTTGGCCAGCGCAGGCACGCCGGGGTTCATCAGCACCCAGTCCACCTGCTCGCAAAACTCCGCGTCGTTGCCCGGCACGCGTGTCGTTTCGGCCCACAATTCCCACCATTTGTTCGTCTTCGCCGCTTCCAGGTAGGGCGCTTGATGCCGGCCTTGCCAGCCGCGCCCCCCATCGTGGACCGACTTCACCACATACGGCAGCACATCTTTCCCGCGCGCCTGAAGGATCTTCATCAGCCCATGCTTTAAATCCACCCCCGGTCCCGTCGGCTCGGTTCTGCGCAGCCGGTCCATCAAGGCCTTGGGCTCTTTGATCTGGCCGCACAGCTCCACCGCATCGCGCTCCCATTTGGCCATGGGAACCCGCCTCCGGTAGATCTCATCGGCCAGCGCGAAATCATTCCCCTTCATCGCCCGCTCGTACAGGTGCCTGGGCAGCACCCGCTCCGCGGAGTTCTTGTCCCACATAAACGGCAGATGCCGCAGGATAAACCCGCGCGTCTGGTCCGCCCCGGCCTTGTACACCTTGATCGCCGTCTCTTCATCCAGCGCCAGCATCCACACGTCAAACTTCGCCAGCACCACATCGCGCACCGGCACGGACTGCGCGGCCTTGAGCCTCGCCGCCAGTTCCTGCGCTAAAAAGGTCCGTCCCTCTTTCCATCCCATCCCCGTCACTTTCCACGCCAGCAGCAGCCGTGTCAGCGCAATATCATCCGCCCGGTCCGCGGCCTCCAGCCACGCCTGCAGGTCCTTGCCCGGCCCGGTCCCCCACGGCACGCGCTCAAACACCGGCCCCGTCTCGGAATCCTTCACCCAGGTCGTCCGGAACCTCTCCAGGATAAACGCCCGGAACTTCTCCCGGTTCAGCGCATACAGCCTGGGCCCGTACCACCACGTAAAGCTCGAAAGCAGCTTGGATTCCCTGAGCTTTTGGAGCTGCGCCAGCAGCTTGTCGTCATCCATCGAGGTATCGTTGAACAGCCACGCCAGCCGGTGTTCCAGCTCGCTTGCCTTCATCTGACTCACAGGGATCTCACTGGCCACCAGAGGCTCTCCAAAAGCGCGACCCACCCCCGTAAATGACGTGACACGGAGTCTATCACCCCAAACAAAACCAACAAGCTCACTTCTGAATTTCTCTTACTTATCCCACCACCTGGTGATACCACGACCGCACAAACGGCAGTTCACCCGGCTGCTGGTCCGGCCACGCATCCGTATGCCCGATGCCCGCGATCATCCGGTCCGTCACCGGCACGCCCGCGGCTTTCAAAATCCCCCGCGCCTTCTCGGTATTGGGCCGGCCAGAGTCGTTCTCGCCCCAGGTCAGCATCACCGGCCGCTTGCCCAGCCGCTTTAGCCTCGCGCCCGTGGGGTCGCTGGTGAACCCCGCCCCGTCAAACTGGCTATGCGCCCAGAACCCCGCCCACACCCGGGAAATCTCATCATCCGCCAGCCCCAGGTACCCCAGCGCCACCGCCCCGCGGGAGAAACCCACCCCCACCACCTTCCGCGGATCGATCGAATAAGCCGGGATCGTCCTCGCAAGCGCCAGCTTCAAATGCGTCAGCGCCACCCGCTGCCCCTCGGGGTCTTCCGGCCCTGCGCCACCCCACCACACCGGCGCATTCACCCGCGGCGCGCACTTGTACGAAATCGGCGAAATCGTCAGCCACACGCTCCCCACCCCGCGCGTCAGATCAAACCCCATCCGGCATTCTTCCACCGTCCCCGGGTAAATCCCCTCCTCCGGCACGTGATACCGGTTCCCGGGAAACTCCACCACCAGCGGCCATTTCTTGGTCGGCGTCCACTCCGTCGGCAGGTACAGCGTGTAATACACCGGCTCATCGGCGTATTCCCGCGGGTTCACCCGCACCCTCAGCCCAGGGCTCGGCTTCCCGTCCGAAACGATCGGCCGCACCTGCTGCACACCCGAACTCTGCTGATAATCCGGCACCTGCGACATATCTTTTATTCCTGTTGTTCGCCTTCGGGCGCACGTTTCACTTTCGCGATCACATCCGCACTCAGCCTGTCCATCGACGGCTGCGAAAGCTTAAACACCTTCATCTCGCCCGTCTTGCCCGCGCTGTCGGCCCTCACCGGCCCCGACAGCACGCCCACCACGCCGATCGTGCGTGACAGATACACCTTCAAGGTCCATTTTGCCCCATCGCGCGTCTGAATCACAAACTCCCGTTTGAGCTCCCCTTCCACGCCTTCCTTGGGCGTCTCCAGGATGCGTTCGGCCCGCAGGCCCGCCAGCGTGTCGAACATCGGCCCCACCTTCGTCGGGTCGATCAGCTTGCCGTCCGGGTTCCGGTATGAACCCTTGTTCCCTTGATTCAGCGTGATCAGATCCGTCGTCGGGTTGATCGTCACCGTGGCGATCTGATCCGCGCTCACCGGCAGCATCGACCGGCTGCGCACTTCCCCTTCCAGCGCCGCGATCAGCCCCCTTGGCGCAGTCGGCAGCGCCTTGGCATCCTTGCCCGGGACCGTGCCTGTAAACAGCACCGCTTCGCCCTCACCGGCCCCCGGTGTCACGCCGTATTCAAAACGCTGCCCCTCTTTGCTCACCAGGGCAAACCGGATCACGCTCCCGGGCTTGTCCGAAACCTTTCCATTGCGCCCGCTCGCCCGAAGGGGCGCCGTCAGGTCCAGAATCCGGCTCACCGCGCTCACTTCCGCCTGGCTGCCGTCTTCAAACACCCACTTCTCATCCCCCGGCTTCTCGCCCGTCACCCGGCTGATCACATACTTTGCCGGATAGGCCGACTGCATCCGGTCGATTTCCAGCCTCACCACCTGTGCAGGCACCACATTGATCAGGCTCCGGTCCAGCAACTGCTCGCGCGTCACCATCAGGCCCGTAAGCTCCTTGCGCGGCACGATCATCGCCACCGGTTCGCTCACCATCGCGCCGGACTTGTCCGCCGTCATCCGCAGCACCTTCAGGCTCTCCGGATCATGCTCATAAAAACCCAATGCTTCTTTGTTCAGCCCGCCAACGCCCACCAGCTCGACCACACCAATGCGCTTGCCGCTTTGCGCGCTCTCTTCCGCTTTTTCAAAAGCCGTCGCCTTGGCATTCACCAGCCGGTTGAGCATTGTGTTCACAGCCAGCGTGTCGGGTTTGAGTTCTACCTCGGTCTTGCCGTCGCTCGCCGCCACCATTGCGCTGGGCAGATGCAGGCCCGGCCCGCCCGCGGTCACGCCTTTGGCGTCATCAAACACCCAGGAGTCCTTATCCAGCCGCAGCGCATAGCCGCCTTGGGCCTCGTCGGACAGCGACATCGGCTTTTCGTCCTTGCCAAACGCCGCCTTCACACGGGTAATGTCCGACAGCGGCAGATTCACCAGCCGTCTGTCCCGGTAATTCTCCACCGGGCGGATGTATTTCTCCGCTTCCAGCTTCGCCAGCGTAAACACCACCGTCGAAGTGTTGTCCAGTGACGACCACATCGCGTAATAGTGGTTGGATGTCAGGTCCGTCGCAGACCCGATCGACAGTGTCCCCGCCTTGGCCGCCACGCCGCCCTCTTTGGCCCCATCCTTGCCCGGCTCGCCCGGCTGGCTCACCTGGATCACCGCTTGCGGCTTATCCAGGCCGTACCTCGCAAGGTCCGCGGGCTTGTCTTCAATGAACTTCGCCGCGTACGCCCGGCCCAGGCCATAAACAAACGCGTTCACCGCATCCTGATCGGCGCGTGACCGCTCGGGCTGCACAATGGTCCATCGCCCCCCGATGCGCTTGATCTCAAACCCGCCCCCCTGCTGCTTCACGCTCAGCGTGTCGGCCCGTTCGGGCCCCGGCGCGCCAGCCAGGCTTTGCGAGCGCCAATCCGTCGCATCCCGGTCCAGCACAAGCCGGTGCAGCGAGTCTTCCACCACATATACGTCCGGCTTGCCTTTGATCTTCAAATACCCCGCCCCCGCCACTCCCATTCGGCCCACTTCCAGCACCATCGGCTCTTTCCCCTCTTTGGGAAACAGCGTGATCGTCACCGCCGCCGGCTCCAGCCGCAGGTCTTTCAGGTTCGCATCGCGATTCATCTTGTCGAAGTACCGCACCCCCGTGGCCACATTGATCAGGTTTGGAATGTCATGCTCGTTCATGCGCCAGCGCACCGGCTCCTTGAGCATCCAGTCTTCCCCCTCGCGCCTGGCCACCATCACCTGCCGGCCATCGCTGAATCCCACCCCGTCGATCTTCTGCAGATTCCACTCCGCGCCCTCCAGCACCGGCTTACCGGCATTGCTCCCGGGCCTTGCGGTTGCCCCCGGCCCACCCGCCTCCGGCTCTTCCACAGGCGGCACGGGCTTTTCCGGCGTCGCAAAAAAGTACACACCCAGCGCCGCCACCAGAATCAGCAAAACCAATGTCGATTTGTAGTTCATCGCTCAAAACTCCACATACCTGCCATTTGCATCTGACATCACGCACCCCGCCTCAGGCCGCTTCATCCCCGGCGCCGAATCAGGTACACCCCCACGCCCAGCGCCAGCGTGCCCAGCGGCATGCCCACCAGAAGCGCCAAACGGATGATCCTCATCTTCGCATTGGAAATCTCCTGAATGCGCCGGATATCCTGCGTCCGCGGGCTCGCCGCGATGAGCTGCTCCATCTTCGCCAGCCAGAACACGCTGTTCACAAACAGCTCCTGGTTCCCCGGAAACCGCGCGCCCGAAATGGCCGCGGTGCCCGGCCCCATGTACCCCTCGCCCGTCGCCACGTCCGCCGCCCAGAACGGGTCGGTCGTCACGATCAACCGGTTCTCCTTGGTCTTGGCCGCCACGCCCACCAGGAATTTCTCCTGCGACGTCGCCGGGTTAAACCGCAGCTTCTGCAATCCCCCCGCCACATCCGTCACCGTCCACAGTTCCTTCCCCGTCACCCAGATCAGCGGATACAAATCCAGCTCCGCATTCTTGGGCTTATCCAGCTTGATCGGCGAAGTCTGCACCATCAGCGTCGTCATCCCGCTCAGCGCCTTCGTCACCGACAAATCCTGCGGCCACACCGTGATGTCCTGCGTCGGGTTGGCCATCGTCTTCCGGTCCGGCCCCGTCTCCTGGCGCAAAATCAGCTCGCTCAGCTGCGGCTTGATCCCATACCCCTCGATCAACTGCATCATCGGGTCCGCATTGAACCTCGCCTCCGGCGCCATCTTCAAAAACACCATCGCGCTGTCGCCCTTGGACACCCGCTCCACAAACAAATCCTGCACCTTCTTGATCATCTGCGGCCCCAGGGCCTGCATCATCATCGGGTCCTCATCGGCCATCGGCAGAAACACCCACACCGCACGCTGCCCCTCCTTGGGCTCCGGCGCAGGCGTCGGCGGCAATGGCTGGTTCATCGGCCCCGTCTTCCCAAGCGGGCTCCACTCCACCACCTCAAAATCCATCTTCTTCAGCCGCTCCGCCACCTCCCCGAACTTCACATAAAGCTGCGTCGAGCTCATCGCCCGGCCAAAAGGGGAAATCCGCCCTGAATAAACAAACACCACCAGCGGCATCTGCTTCTGCTCGATGCTCACCAGCGCGCCCGTCAACATCTCCTCACCCAGAAAGCCACGCTCCACCCGGTCCGTCCGGTCCCCCGCGTCCGACCCCGCCACCGCCTGATCACGGAACATCGATTCCAGCGAGATCACCCGCTCCTTTTCCGGCCCCAGCACCAGCACCGTGTTGGGGGTGTTCATCTGCTCCACCAGCCGCGTGTACCCTTCCGAAAGCTTGATCGTCCTTAATTGCAGCAAGGATTGATCCACCGACGCCTGCATCCGCCGGATGATCGGCAGCGCCTTGCCCATCGCTTCCTTGGCGCCAGGCAGCGTCTGCTCGGCCCGGATCATGCTTTCCAGCCGCGCCCCCACCGGGTTAAGCAGGTTCGCGCTCGTGTTGGTCAGCGCCACACGCAGCGCATCAAGCACCAGCGAGCTGTTGGGCAGCGCATCGCTCTGCTGCTTTTCGAACTTCTTGATCAGTTCGTCATACTGCGGCCCCATCCGGGTGAAAATCCGGACGTACTCCGTCAGTTCGTTGCGCATCTTCGTGTCGCCTTCAGGTACGGCATCCAGCGCCGCGCTCAAAAGCGGCAGCACCACCTTGCTCTCGCTGGCCAGCCCCTGCACCTGCTCCATCGCATCCTTCACGCCCCGGTCGATCGGCTCCAGCTCCTTGGCGTACCTGGCCTTGATCTTCTCAAACAACGCCGTCTCCCGGCCCGTGTTGAGCCCGGAAGTGATGTGCTCCACCTGAATCTTGTTTGAAAGCCTCGCGTACTGGTCCGTCAGGTCGATCACCTGCTGCGTCTGGTCCGCGCTTGTCACCGGGCTAAACAGCGTCACCAGCGTGTACTCGCTGTTCAGCGAGTTGAGCAGGCTCCGCGTCTGGTCGGAAATCCTGTAGTGCCGCGTAAACCCAAGCTCCACCGGTTTGGAATGCTTGTTGCCGAACCAGTTCACCAGCCCCAGCAGCACCGTCGCCAGCACCACCGCCACCGCCACGTTCATCCCGTAGGCCAGCCTGCGCGTGTTTTGGTTGGGTGTATTTTCTGAAGTATTGCTCATAAAGTTCTCAAATCGAAAGTTGCGGTTTATTCTCCGGGGACTGGTTCACTTCTTTAAAGGAACCTGTCCCCCTTTTTTCTTCGGGCTCAGGGCTGATCTGCCACCGCCCCACTCACCTCCAGCGCCTGCTCTCCAGCGCCTTCACCGCAAGAAACAGGAAGAACGCGATAAACGACCCGAAATAAACCAGGTTCGAGGTGAACACCGTCCCCCGTGAAAACACCCCAGCCTGTTCGTTCACCGACAGGTACAAAATCGCCTGCCGTTGCGCCGTCTGCAGAAACGAAAGCTGCGCCACGTAGTACACCGCCGCCGAAAAGAACAGGATGACAAACACCGTGATCAGAAACGCGATGATCTGGTTCTGCGTCAGGCTCGATGCGAACACCCCGATCGCCAGGTAAAACCCGCCCACCAGCATCAGCCCGATGAACCCCGTGATCACCGGCCCAAAGTCCGGCCGGCTGAACGCGCACATCACCGCCAGCAAAATCACCAGGGGCGAAAGCAACGCCGCGAAAAAGCCCATCGCCCCCGCCCACTTCCCCACGATCAACTGCGCATCGCTTGCCGGGCTGGTCATCAACATCTCGATCGTGTTCGTCCGGTACTCCTCGCTCACCAGCCGCATGCTGATCGCAGGCGCCAGAAACACCAGAAACCAGCTCACCGCGTCGAACAACCCGCGCATCGTCGCCGGCTGCCCGGGCGAAAACTGCAGCAAAAACAGCAGTGTCGCCCCAAAACCGAAAATCCCCATCACCACATACGCGATAGGCGAATAAAACAGACTCATCAACTCGCGCTTGGCCACCACAAACGTATTACGCATGGGAATTAGTCTCAACAAGGTTCAAAGTTCAAACGTCTATCATCTCTGATCTGTTGTCTGGCCTTTACTCGGACCAGACCCCAAACCCTAGACCCCAGACCCTTCTTCAAGCCGTCACCTGCACAAAGAACTGCTCCAGCGAAGCGTTCTCATGCCCGATCTGCCGCACCAGCCAGTTCTGCCCCTGCCCCAGCAGCGCAAGCTGCTCGCGCACATCCTGTCCAGGGCGAGGCGAAACCAGCGCCCGTGTCCATCCATCCCCCAGATCCTGCGTCTCCATTCCCATCACAAACGCAGCCCCCTTCATCACCCCTTCCATCGCCTGCGCCGAAGCCTTCGCCTCGATCACCACCCGGCTGGTTTCCCTCACCTGCTTCCTCAAGTCATCCGGTGAACCCTGCGCCACGATCTTCCCCTTGGCAATGATCAGCACCTGGTCCGCCGTCTTCTCCACCTCCGGCAGGATGTGGGTCGAAAGAATAATCGTGTGCTTCCCCTTGAGCCCCGAAAGCAGGTCCCGGAAGTGGGCGATCTGGTTCGGGTCCAGCCCCGCCGTCGGTTCATCCAGAATCAGCACCGCCGGGTCGTGGATCAGCGCCTGCGCCAGCCCCACGCGCTGCCGATTGCCTTTGGAAAGCTGCCCGATCAGCCGGCCCTTCACCTGTGAAAGCCCGCACTTGTCGCAGGCCTCCTCGATCCGTGCCGTCCGCAGTTTCCGATCCATCCCGTAAAGCTGCCCTCGGTAGTGCAGGTACTCGCTCACCCGCATCTCCGGGTAAAGCGGCGTGCTCTCAGGCAGATACCCGATCCGCTGCCTCGCCTTGGCAGACTCCGTCGCCACATTGATCCCATCCACCATCGCGCTCCCGGAGCTCGACGGCAGATACCCTGTCAAAATCCTCAGTGTCGTCGACTTCCCCGCCCCGTTGGGCCCCAAAAAACCGATCACCTGTCCCTGCCCGAACTTAAAGCTCAAATGGTCCACCGCCAGCACCGGCCCGTACCACTTCACCAGGTCTATCACTTCGATCATGCGAAAAACTCCCTGTCGAACACTCCAAGACGAATAAACTACGCGATTTTCCCCCCGAAGGTTCAATCCTTCAAGCCACAACCCCGGCAACCACCCCCAGGATTCCCAACCCCAGACTCCGGGACTCCGGAACTTCAGACACGGGACTCGGGACCAAGACGCCTCCCTCTTCCTCTGGCCAGACCCCAGACCCCGAACCCCAGACCCTATCTTCAACACCCGTTTGCCCCTCACCCCCTTCCCGGGTACCCTTTTATCTCTTCTTTTTTTCCGGGTCATCATGGGCCAGGACGCCCCGCCCCCGGGTCTGACACCCGGTCGTTTCGAGACAACCTCGAGGTAAAGCGCCATGCGCGTGACTGATATTCTCAAACCCGACTGCATCCGGGTGCCCCTGGAAGCCACCACCAAGCAGGCGGCCATTTTCGAACTTATCGACCTCATCGCCGAGAAACACGGCATCACCACCAAGCCTGAGCTTCGCGACGCCGTCTGGCAGCGTGAATCCACCCGCTCCACAGGCATTGGCCATGGTATCGCCATCCCCCACGGCAAAACCGCTGGCTGCACAAACCTCTGCCTCGCCATTGGCATCACCAAAACGCCCATCGAATTCAACGCCATCGACATGAAGCCCGTCTCGCTGATCATCCTCCTCATCAGCCCCCCGGACCAGCCCGGCCCGCACATCCAGGCCCTCGCCAAAATCAGCCGCATGTTGAACGGCGAACGCTTCCGCACTTCCCTCAAATCCGCCCCCGATGCCGCTGCCGTCTACAAACTCATCAGCGACTTCGAATCCGCAGACCAACTCTGATTCTCACCAGCCCCTCCTTTTGATTTGATATAATCGGCCCTTCACGTGCCCCAAACCCGGGGCACCCCTCAATACGTTTGAATGCAAAAGGTTGACACATGAGCCAAGAGGATGGCAAAAGCGACTTCTTTTCGCTTGACCCGCCGCTGACACTGAGCCCTCCTAAAAGCTCCCCGGCCAAAAAGCCCGAGGCTCAAAGCGTCGTCGTCCCCCAGCCGTCCCCTGAGCCTGTCATCCTTCCTGTCGCTCCCATTGCGCCCATCGCACCCATTACGCCCATCGTTGCGCCCACCCCCGTCCAGCCCGCACCTGCGCCCCAGGCCCCTGCCGCTACGGCTCCCGCCCCGGTAGCCCCCACCCCGGCCGCAGCAGCCCCCGTCGCCGATGAAGACGACGTCATCATCATTGATGACGATGGCGAACCCGCCCCCGCCCCAGCACCCCAGTCGGCCGCGCCGCAAGCCGCCCCGGCACCCGCTGCCGCTCCCGCGGAGCCCACGGCCCCCGCCGAGCCCCCGGCCCCCCCCACCTTCGACGAACTCGCTGCAATCACCACCCACGCCGACCTCGCGGACGCCATGTCCCAGGTCGCCGCCAGCCCAACACCCCCGCCTTCCCCCAGCAGCGTTCTGCGCCAGGCCCGCCCTCAGCGCAGCCCCTCCGCTCTCAAAAAGAACGTCGTCCCCGTCATCTTCACTCTCGGCTCCATCCTCATCCTCATCGGCGGATGGGCCATCATGGCCCACAACGGCATCGTCAGTAAGCTCGGCGAAGAAGCCACCGAACAAGCACGCGAATCCCTCGCACTCCGTGTCAAAATCGGCTTCGCATCCATCCCCGTCGGCATCCTCCTCCTCCTCGCCGCCACGCGCTGGAGCATCCAGATCTACAGCCACAAACCCGAACCCGCCCCCAAAAAACGCTAAACCCACCTCCCACCCAAAACCCGTTAGCCCGACGTGCAAACGAGGGTCTTCGGGCAAAGCCCGACCTCCCGCTCAATCAACAAAAAACCCGCCACCCACCTCAACGCCAAACCCTCCAGGGGTGGCACAGCACGGCCCAAAGCCATGCTGTGCCTTGCACGCGCCAACAACAACACCTCATACCCGTAAAATCCACCCCGCCCCTCTGACCAGACCCCAGACCCTTTACTTCATAATTCATACTTCGTAATTCGTAATTCCTCCCCCCTCCCGTGCCTAAGATCCCTCAACCCTCCCTCCTCCCACGGCACCCATGCGCTACACCTACGGACAATTCGACGGCCAGCCCTTCCAGACGCCCGACTCCCTCTTCCCGTCCGACAAGGTCATCGACTTCATCCTCAACTACGGCGAAAAAGCCCTCGACGCCATGGAGCAGCTCAAAGACGATGAAGCCCGCGAGCTCATCGAACAAATGATCAACGCCGGCCTCCTCGAACGCGACCCCGGCTCCGGCAAAATCAAAATCACACCCCGCCTCCTCAAAGGCATGGAGCAAAAAGCCCTTCTGGACATCTTCAAAGGCATGAAAAATGCCTCCCGTGACGGCCACGCCGTCACCAGCATCGGCAAAAGCAACGAATACGCCGACGGCACCCGCCCCTACGAAACCGGCGACCCCATGCAGGATGTCGACATGCTCGCCACCCTCAAATCCGCCCTCATCTCCACCTTGATGCAAGCCAAAGCGGCAAACACCCCGCTCCTGGCCCCCTTCCTCCCCCTGACCGTCTACCCCAACGACATCCAGGTCAAGCTCCAGGAAGGCCAGTCCGACTGTGCCACCTGCATTCTCATCGACATGTCCGGCTCCATGATGCGCTACGACCGCTTCTACCACGCCAAGC
>CAZIWA010000095.1:0-21835 GCA_964542875.1 uncultured Phycisphaeraceae bacterium | reverse complement strand
ATTGGACACGGAGGGTTGGGTGGTATGCTGGCTCGTGAGATTCGCCGGGAGGTGCGGGGTGGTTTATTTTTTCGATTATGTGATTCCGGCCATTTTTTTCTTTTCCGGGCTTTTTGTGTTTGATTATTCGTTTCGGGAGATGCGCAAGCGCGCGCTGCCGCGGTGTTTCAACTGCCGGTATTCACTGCGCGGGGTGGAGGGATTGGCATGCCCGGAGTGTGGGTATCGGCACGCGGATGAGCGGGAGAAACTGCACGGGAAGCTCCACAGAAAGCTGGCAGCGATCGGGGCGGCGGCCATGGTGCTGGGCTTAACGCCAGCGGTGATCTGGGGGGCGCAGACGGTCAACTGCCGTATAACCAAGCAGGCGATGGATGCGACGGATAAAGAGGTTGGGTCTGTATTCAACGCGTCGGGCAAAGAAGATGTGCTTCCGGATTATTCATCGGGAACCCGGTGGGTGGCGAGGCAAATGGGGCTCGCGGACGATACGGACTCCCTGGACAGTGTTTCAATCCGATGCAGGAATACGGGGAACCTGATCCCCAATGGCGATACGGTGATGTACGCGGCGATGTGGCTAATGAGCCCCGGGCGGCATTATGGGTGGTCTTCCAGGGTGATGGTGGCCTGCGAATACTCCATGAATGGGGGTCAGTCGCAGACGCCGATTGCCGGCCTGGAGGCTGCGCTGGCGAAAGTGAGTTTGCGCGAGCGGGTGGTGAAGAAATTTTCCTTTTCCGGGCAGGCCGCCCTTGATGATGCCTGCATGAAGTACGTAAGCCGGCAGCCGAGTCTGACGAGCTTGAGTGCCTGGAAGGCCGATCTTTCCGAAACGGCGCTGGCGCCGGTGGCAAAATTTCAGAACCTGCGGAATGTGGAGATGCGGTTTATCCGACCAGTGACGGATGCGCATGTGGGGCCGCTTTTAAAAAGCCCGAAACTGGAGATCCTGAGCCTGCAAGGGCCAGAAGGAAGCGTGATAACGCCGGCGGGGACGGCCTTGCTTAATGCGCCTGGGCTTAAAGTCGCTGAAATAATGATGCCGTACCGGGTGGGGGATGATCCCGCACCGCTGGATTGCTTTCTGCGCGTGAATTATTTGAAGCTGGTCCTGCCGGACATTGATGAAGCGCGGCTTAAGGCGCTTGGCAAGAGCAGCGTCATGCAGGGTCTGGTGCTGGATCTGCGTGACAACCCCAAACTGGAGCGCGGGGCGCTGGACTGGATGGATTCGCTGGCGACTTCGCCACACAGCGTGACGATACGGGGGAACGGGCGGATGGATGTGGGAGCGGTGACGCGGCTGATGGGACGTTTCACCGGGGCACCTCAGTCCGGGACGGCCAATTCGAGGCAGACATGGCATCAGGTGGATTTAGAGGGGTTTAAGCTCGACCGGGCTTTTTTTGACATGGTCCGGACGTCGAACGTGACATCGCTGAAAGTGAGAAGGTGTACGTTTGGGCCGCAGGAACTGGAAGGCCTGAAAGGGGCCACGGCGCTCCGGGATGTGCTGATTCAAGGGTCTGGATTCGGGCCCGGTGAATTGAATGTGATCGCGGGGCTGGGTGCATTGGAATTGGTGAAATTACTGGACGTGCCGGTGACGGAAGGCGATTTGAAGGTCATCGGCAAGATTCCGCGGCTGAACTGGCTGTCGCTGACGGAAGTTGACGACGCAATGATCAGGGCGCTGGGGCAAGGACGAGGGGTGATGCTGTTTTGCCTGAAGGACCAGACCACTGTGATGGGGCGGCGAATGGCGCCAAGAGTAGATGTCAACGTAGAAAAAAAGGAATCACTGGAATGGTAGCGGGTGTTGAGAGGTTTCAATAGCAAGAAACGAGGCTGACCATGGCGGCGCTGATCGATTTTGTGATGCTTATCGGCCTGCTCATCATCGCGTGGATATTGCTCATCGTGGCTACTCATCGGCTGCGGCTTAAGGCTGAGGCGCAATGCGCGGAGTGCCGGCATGACTTGTGCGTCGACCCCGGGCTGACATGTCCGGTGTGCGGGTACACACACGCGAGCGAGCGAGAACGGATGCACGGCAAAGTGAAGAAGAAAACGCTGGCGGTGGGCCTGGTTGCGGCGGCGCTGCAACTGATGGTCTGGGGAGGCTGCGTGACCCAGGGCGTGTTGAACTGGCGGGCGGCCAATAAGGCCGTCGAAGTGAGCATGGAGACGCACGGTGTGCTGGAGACGGACACGACCTACTTCAACACGGTCAATACGGCGCGGTATACGCGGCCGACACTTTGGCTGGCGGAGGCAGCGGGCCTGCCAACGACCAGCCGCGAACTTGACCGGCTGGACCCGAACTGGAACGACCTGCGTGGAAACGGGGTGTACCTTTCGCGATGGTTTTTAAGCCCCTTAAGGCACATGGGGAATCACATGACTTTCATAGCCCCCCGCTTTTACCGTGTGGATGAAAAGGGGCCGGATGTCTCCCCCGATGTGCTGGAGAAGGCGCTAGGGAAGGTGGCCCCTTGCGAAGGGATCGAGCAGATTGTGCTGCCTGAGCGATGCAGGGTGGACGACGCATGCGCGGCACAACTGGGAAAAATCGAAGGCCTTCGGCGCATGACGATCATGCAGGCGGATATTTCGGATCAGGGAATGGCGGTATTTGCGCCGCTACGGGAATTAAATGAAGTGCGGCTGGAGACCAATAGGCCGGTGACGGATACATATCTGAAGGCGTTTTCCGGGAGTGCTTTGACTTCATTGAGCCTGGATGGAAAAACCTCGGGAAAGATCACGCCAGGCGGAGCGGAGGCACTGAGGGGCAAGGTGCCGCGGTTTCTGACGCTGCGGGTGCCTTATTGGGTGGAGGACCATCCGCGTCCGTTTGATTCTTTGACCGGCGTGGGCGAGGTGCTGGAGATGGTGTTGCCGGATGTGGATGAGCAGCGATTGGGGCAGTTGGCGGCGATAGCCCCGTCTTACGGGTTCACGCTGGACTTGAGCGGTAATCCCCGGTTGGCGGAGGAGGGGCTTGATGCTTTGGGTGTGATGCCGCAGATGCCGACCACGCTGCGAATCAAGGGAAACGGCCGATTGAAGGCTGCGCCGCTCAACACGATCTTGAAGAAATACGCCACGAAAGATGGACGAGGTTCGTATTCACACTCGATGCTGGAGTTGTGGGACTTTGACCTGGATGCATCTTTTTTCGATGCGATGGGCGAGAGTGATGTGAGTTCATTGGGGCTGGTTGGCTGCCGGACCGGCGGGCCTCTATGGGACCATATGAGTGAAAACAAGAGACTGGCGTACATCTACCTGCGAGACATGCCTTTGACCCGGGAAGATGTCCAGGCGCTGGGAAGGGTGAGGATGCTGGAGTACCTGTGGCTGGAGGGCGTGAAGCTGACGCAAGAGCAGCTTAGGGAGGTGGCAATGATGCCGCGATTGAAGTCTTTGTCTGTGGATGAAGTGGATGATGCGATGTTGCTGGCGCTTAAGGATTGCCCGTGGCTGGCGATCAACGCGGCACGTGATGTCACGACACCTGTGGGGCAGGCGTCGTGGTCCGGGGTGAAGATCGAAAAAAGAAAGGTTGGGAATCAGAATTGGTTGTGTCAGTGAATGCCACAACCGCGAGATATGGATGTGATTTTGATATATCATCGATGCGTTGTCTGGACATTCATGGATTTGAAAAAGAGGTTTTGAGATGGAAACGATTCCGCCGACGGGTGCAGCGCAAGGGATTGATACGGTGAACTTGAAGGAAGAGATCAAGCGGACGAACCCGGATTATGTGGTTTATGCGCCTGCGGACCGGACGGGGAAGAATGGTTCGACGGGCAATGAGCACTTTCTGGTGTTTGACGGGCCAGATGGGTCTTTGATGGCGCTGTGGACGCAGAGCACGCGCGAGGGGGACCCGGACCAGCATGTGGCGTTTTCCAAGAGTTTTGATGAGGGCAAGACGTGGACGCCGTGCCGGGTGCTGGCGGGCCCGCCGATTACGGAGACGACTTATACGGCGAGCTGGCAGTTTCCGCTGATCACCAAGAGCGGGCGGCTTTATGTGATCTACAGCCAGGGGCTGGGGCATGAGATTACGCCCAGCCACCGGCTGGGGGCGATGATGGGCATTTATTCGGATGACGCGGGCAATACGTGGTCGGAGCCCAAGCGGATACCGATGGCCAAGTCCAGGCATGACGCCTCGGACCCCAAGTACCCCAGCCAGTGGATCGTGTGGCAAAAGCCCGAGCGGCTGACGCCTGACGGGAAGTACTTCGTGGGGATGACGTGCTGGGTGAACGCCTCCAAGCGGCATCCCAAACCGATTACATCGTGGATTGCCGATGAGTCGCTGATTTCGTTCTTGAAGTTTGAGAACATCGATGAGAACCCGGACGTGGAGAAGATCCAGATCCGGCATATCTGCCGGGAAGAGAATGAGATCCGTGCCCCGTTCCCGGGAACGCCGACGCTGAGCGTGGCGCAGGAGCCGAGCCTTGTGAAGCTGCCGGATGGCCGGCTGTTTCTGGCGTACCGGAGCAGCTCCGGCAACCCGTGGTGGAGCGTGAGCGCCGACGGCGGGGAGACGTGGAGCAAGCCTGAGATCATCCGGCTGAGCGACACCGGGCGGGAGCTTCAGCATCCGCTTAGCCCGTGCCCGATTTATGACATGGGCGGTGATGCGGCGGGAAGCGGAAAATATGTGTTTTTCATCCACAACCATGATGGGCACTATGGCGGGTTCAAGCCGGAAGACACGGGCATGAACCGGCGGCCGGTGTACATCCTTTACGGGACGTTCACGCCTGGCGCCAAGCAGCCGGTGAGCTTCACGGAGCCGGAACTGTTCATGGACCAGGGCCCGATCGGGCTGGGGCCCATCGACCGCCCGCGGCACGACTTTGCGCTGTATGCGAGCTTTACTGTCCGCAAAGGCAATGCGGTGCTGTGGTACCCGGAACGCAAGACGTTTTTGCTGGGGCGGAAGATTGAGTGGAAGAAGGGGCTGGGGGCTAAGGTCTAGGGCTGGGCAGAGGCGGGAGATGTTAGATGTATCAAGTTCGATGTTAGATGTTTTTCAGAGGAAACCGGAGAGGTGAGGAGCATCTTGCTGCGGCGAGGTACATCCAGTGGGATGTCATCAGAAGCAGAAAGAGCAAGAACACCCTCATCCGGTCCGGGTACCGGGCCCCCTTCCCCCTGAGGAGGAAGGCGTTGGGCTTGCCGTTTGGGGCGGGGGTTATAAGCTGATCTGAGATCAAACCACTTAACGGCAGGAGCGGGCCATGGGTTTTGAATTCCGTGACGAATGGATTACGCAGTACTGGTCGCAGGGCTATGTGATTTTCCCGGGGATCGTGCCGACGGCGCTGATCCGGGATTTGCGCAAGGAAGCCGCCAAGGGGCGGGAGATCGTGCGCAAGGCGCATGGGCCGCGGATCCAGAGAATCCAGCCGGTGGTGAAGTATGAAGGGGAACTGGATATCCGTCCGTTCAAAGACTACAGCGAGCTGCCGGCGCTGAAGGAAGCGGTGGGGCGGCTGCTGACGCCCAAGCACACGCCTTCGACGCTGAGTGTGCTGGGGATCCTGCTGGAGCCGCTTGATGCGCCGTGGAACCTGGGCTGGCATCGCGATGGGCCGGTGGAGCTGCCCGTGGAGGCGCAGGATGAGAAGCTGTATGAAGACCTGGCGCGCGACCACCTGGACCCGCGGATCTGGAACCAGGTGAACTGCGCGCTGTATGCCGACGGCTGCACGTGGTACGTGCCGGGCAGCCACCTGAGGCTGCGAAACCTTCCGGGCGAGCGGCAGACCAAGTCGATCGACAAGACCAGTTCCCATCTGGGCGGCTACCTGCCGGAAGACCTTGCGGCGAGGCTTAAGGCGCAGGGGGCAGAGATCACCAACGAAGAGCTGGAATCCATCTGTAATGCAGTGTGCACGGGTTTTCCCGGCGCGGTGCAGATGCAACTCAATGCGGGGGATTTTCTGATGTACCGGAATATCGCGTGGCACAACGGGAATTACCGGGAGTATCAGCCTCGGGCGACGCTGCATGACATTGTGGACCACCCCGATGCGGGCGAGGCGTGGGGCCGGTGGAGCCAGGCCAAGAAGGACGCGATGGCCCGGATGAAGCAGCGGCAGGAGGCGGTGGGGGCGAAGTAGGAAGCGTCACACGTCCTGAGCCGCGTTCCCGTGTCGAAGAGAAGAGTTTTAAGAGGGGGAGCGGAGGGTTTTCTGGGGGTGGTGGCGGCTTGAGGAGTGTTGTTGGCGCGTGCAAGGCACAGCACTGCCGCGGCCGTGCCGTGCCGCCCGAGAATGTGAGTTGTGTGCAGATTTAGGGGTTGGATGCGGGGTAAGATATCGGCAGGTGATTTATGACACAGATGACGGGTAATCAGGGTTCAGTGCCGCCTGCGGGGAGGAAGTATTTTTCCGTGGAGGAAGCGCGGCGGGCGCTGCCTTACGTGAAGCGTGTGACTGCGGACCTGATGGCGAAGGTGGAAGCACGAGCCGAACTGGTGCAGCGGGTGCGCGATGCGAAGACGGCAGCGGCGCGGGAAGTGTTTGAGCCCGACTATGACCGGCTGATGGATGAGATCGAGAAGCTGGTGGAAGAGCTTCAGAACGTAGGCGTGGATGTGAAAGACCTGAGCGTGGGGCTGCTGGACTTTCCCCATTGGCACAATGGGCGCGAAGTGTGCCTGTGCTGGAAACACGGGGAGCCGGAACTGGGCGCGTGGCATGAGACGCATGCCGGGTTTGCAGGGCGCAAGCCGATCGAGGGGCTGGAGAAGGCGCCGTGAGGCGGAAGTGAGAAGCGAGAGTTTGGGGTTTCCAGGGGTGGGCTGAGGCTTTTGATAAGTGTAGTGGTGCGCGCAAGATATAGCATGGCTGTGGGCTGTGCTGTGCCACCCGGAGTGGTTGGCGTTGATGGGGAATGAAAACCGCCCCGCGGCGGTTGGCGCGCGCGGGGCGGGGGTTGTGTGATGAGGTGTTAGTGGTTTTAGAGGGCGGCGCCGCCGAGGATGGGGGCGACGATGGTGAGCTTATAGCCGACGATGCCGGTGATGTCGCCGGTGGGGTCGTAGGTGCCGGGGGTGGTCTTGTTGTTGACGCGGACAGCGCCTGCAGGGGTGGGGCCGGTGTAACGGACATAACTGCCGATGCGGACGCCGGCGGCGAAGCCGTTATCCAGCGGTTCTGCGCCGTCGATGAGCTTCAAGGAGACGTTGTTGAGGGTGCCGGCAGCAACGCGGCTGTTGATGAAGCTGTTACCTTCGACGCCCTTGCCCGTGACGATGAAGCCAGCCAGCGTGGAGTAGACCTTTGCCGTGCCGGTGCCGAAGTTCTTGAACTGGGAGAGCTTGGTGGGCATGGCCAGCAGTGGTTCATCCAGAAGCGAGCCGATGAAGACGCCGGTGTTGATGACGCTGGCGACGGTGATGACACCGGCGGACTTGCCCTTGATGTTCACCATGCTGTCATCGAGCTTGCCTGCGATGGTGACAGCGCCGATGGTGCCCAGAGCGCCGATGGTGCTGCTGATGACATCACCCTTGCTGACGAAGGACGCGATGTTGCCGTGGGAGTGGATGTCAAAGTGGGTGGCGGAGGCGACATTCACGGGGCCGACATTGCCGGAGGCGACGCCATCGATGGCGGAGTTGAGCACTGAGCCCTTGCTGATGTAGGTGGCGAGGTTTCCGGTGATATGGATGTCGAACTCGTCGGCGGAGCCGATGTTGACTGCGCCGACGTTGGCGCCGGCTTCGACGAGGGAATTCTTGACTGCGCCGGTACTGACGAAGCCGGTGATGTTGCCTTTGGCATCAACGCTGAAGCCATCCGCGGAGGCGATGCGAACCTGGCCGAGGGTGCCGCTGGTGAGGATCTTGGAGTGGTTGACCGCGCCCTTGCTGGTGTAGGTGCCTACGCTGCCGAGCTTGAAGGTGCTGTCGGCGGTGAGGTTGAACATGTCGGCGGAGCCGATATCGACAGGACCGATTTTGCCGGAGATGTAGACATTGACGTTGTTGACTGCGCCGATGACCTGGAGGGAGGCGATGTTGCCGATGTTGCTCTTGGTGTCGCCCTTGGTGTCGACCTGGACGTCCAGGTCGTGCATATCACCGCGGATGACGATGGGGCTGGTGCCGCCGACGAAGTGCCAGTCGGCGTCTTCGTCACCGGCTTTGAAGCCGAAGGCGGAGCCTTGGATGCGGATGGGGCCCATGGTGATGGCGCCGGGGCGCTCGGAGACGCCGATGATGAGCATGGAGGCGGAGAAGTCGCCGGCGATGGGTGCGGTGATTTTGGTTTCGGCCTTGCCGGTGGTGGTGAGTGAGGCGATTTTGCCGGAGTAGATGTGGCCCTGGTTCCAGTCGAAGACGGTGATGGAGCCGATGGTGCCGATGTTTCCGAAGGTGCCGCCTTCGACGGTGGTGACGCTGACGTGGTTGAAGCTGCCGCCTCGGATGGAGTCGATGTTTTTGGTGGTGTTGATGGTGAGGTTGGTGGTGGTGCCGCCGATGTTGATGGCGCCGAAGCCGGCCTCGTTTGACCAGGTGCTGTCGGAGACATCACCCTTGATGTCGATGTTTGCGGGCTTGGTGTACCTGAAGTCCCAGTTGCCTTTGGCGGAGCCTGCGACGGAGAGGGAGCTGAGGATGGGGACGATTTTGGAGCCCATGGGGGGCACGTAGAAGACACCGATGTCGGCCTGGAGATCGCCGTTTATCTTGTCGGCCTTGGTGCCGGGGTTGGCGGCCCTGCCGGTGATGGTGATGGAACTGACATTGGTGACTTCGAAGGCGTCGATGGTGTCGTTGGTGTCTTTCCAGTCGACCGCGCGGAAAGCGGTGACGCTGGAGGTGCTGGTGATCAGGGTATCGGTGATCAGGCCGAGGGTGAGGGTGATTTTGTTTTCGGCGGTGCCGCCGATGCGGATGCCGGCCTGACCTTCACCGTCGCCGATGTTGTTGAGTACGAGGGTGCGGATGGTGCCGTCGGCGAAGAGGCCGTCATTGAGATCGACCTTTGCGCCGTTGAGGGCGATGAGCCCGCCGTCATTGGCTTCAGTGTCGTTGATTTCGATGTTGCCGATGAGGGTGGAGGCAATGATCGAATCTTTGCCCTTGGTGACGGTGATGGTGAGGGAGGATTTGGTGGAGGAGGTGCCGTCGAGCTCAAGGGTGTCGAAATTGCCGAGATCATCCTGCACGAGGGTGCCCAGGCCGGGGCCTGCGAGGGTGAAGACGACCTTGTTGCCGGAGTTATCGATGAAGGTGCGGTCGGCCACCTTGGTGGTGGCGGTGAAGAAGAAGATGCCGCCGGCGAGCATCTGGCGTCCTTCGAGGGACTCAAACATCGCGGGAGCCGGTGCGGCCGCGGAGGTGCGGGTGAAAGATTTGAAGAACGACGCGACCGTGCTGAGACGGCTTGGCTGGCGGGTGAGGGTGGTCATGGCGGCCCTTTATTAGGTAATGCCGGGAAGTGAGTTGGAAAGAACCAATTGATGAACCATGGTACCCGGGGAGCGCATGGGTAGGGAAGAGCGGCGCTTATCCCCACAGTGTTATTACTGCAAGTGGAGTGGATTACAGGATGGATTTAAGGGCCTGAGGAATCGGATCGGGGCCGTGGATGAACTCCAATGCGAGCTTCGGGCGAAGGATGGGGGGCAGGGAATCCAGCGCGGCAGGGGGGATGAGGGGTTTAAGCTTGACCCAGTCTTTTTCGGTGGTGAGAAGGCAGGCGTTCTGCTGGCGGGCGGGGGTGAGGATCTGGGTGTCGAAGGATTGGAAGGAGGGAAAGGAATGGTGGTCGGGCAAGGCGTGGGTTTGGATGTCCGCAGTGGGGGAAGCGTGGGATTTGGCCATGTCGAAGAAGGCGTTTGGATTGCCCAGGGCACAGAGGGCGAGGATTCTGGGGTGGGATTCGAGGGCGTCGGGGGGCTGGGGCCGGTCGAGGGCGTCGAGGTAGCCTTGCCAGGTGTGGATGGCGCGGCCGGCGGCGTAGCGGCCGTGATGCTTGAGGACCCAGGCTTCCAGGAGGTCCAGCCGGCCGTTGAACTTTGGAGAGACCTGGTTGGCCCGGGTGATGATGACCATGGAAGCCCGGGCGAGGGAGGAGGCGGGCTCGCGCATCATGCCGCGGGGAAGGGCGTGCCAGAGCCCAGGGTGCATGGAGGCGTCGAGAAGGACAATGTCGAGGTCGCGGTGGAGCTTGCGGTGCTGGAAGCCGTCGTCCATGACGAAGGCGCGGAGGTCCGGGTGGTTGACCAGGGCTTGCAGGGCGGCTGCGTGGCGGTCGGGATTGACCTGGACATGGCCGCGGGCCCCCAGGGCAGCCTGGAGGAGCTGGGCCTCGTCAGAGAAGCCGGGCGGGTGGTTAGCGGAGGGCTGGTAGCCCCGGGTGAGGATGCAGGGGGGGCGGTCCATGTCGGCAAGCAGGTTGGCAACGTGCAGGACAAACGGGGTTTTGCCGGTTCCGCCTGTGGTTATGTTGCCGATGCTGACAACGGGATGGGGGAGGTGTTTGGTTTTTCGTAAACCACTGTCAAAGGTGAAGTTGCGGACGTAAATGGCGGCCAGATAGGGGAGGGTGAGGGCGTGGAGGCCTGCGCGCAGCAGGGGGGACGCGGGAAAGGGGGAGCCGCCTTGCATGAGATTGAGGATGGCGGAAGGGTCGGGCATGGGAAAAGCATACCTAGAATAGAGCCGTGTCTGGTGTTGTTTATCGGAATGAAAGAGTGAAGTCGAGCTGTTTATGGATCGGTCGCGTGCGAGGTCGTTAACGCTTGAGCTGATGGAGAAATGGAAGCTCCATGGGTGGCATTTTGCGTTCAACCATCGGGCGCGTGCGTGCGGGCTGTGCAACTACACGAAGAAGACCATTGAGCTTTCGGGCCCGTATGTGGATTTGAACGACGAGCTGGAAGTGCTGGACACGATCAAACATGAGATTGCGCATGCGTTGTCGGGGGCCAAGGCGGGGCATGGGCGGGTGTGGCGCAATTGGGCGAAGCTGGTGGGCGCCAACGCCGAACGGCTGGCGCCCAAGACGGTGCGGATGCCCAAGGGGGCGTGGCAGGCGCATTGCCCGGTGTGCAATGCCCGGTTTGACCGGCACCGTGCGCCTGCGAAGCACATGAAGCTGTATTGCGGGAAGTGCGGGCCGGCCGGGAAGCTGGTGTTTCAGCGGGTGCTGGTGCCGTAAGAGGGTGGACGAGTTAGTTTCAGGTGTCGGGATTATTGTTTTCGGCAGTTGATTCATGGGGTGAAAAGTTTAGGGAACTGGGTAGTGTGGAGGGGCGTCTAGAAGTCGAGGGGCCGCCAGAGCGGTTTAGGTTCACGAAAAACAGGGAGCATTGCATGTCACGAGTGACTTTGTCGGGCGTTGGGGCGTGTCTGCTGGCGGCTGTTTTGATGGCGCCGAGCGTGGTGTTCGGGCAGGCGAAGCCGATTGAGCCCTATGAGGCGATTGCGATCGAGTGTGAAGACATGCAGGGGGTGGGGGACGGGAAGGATGGAGGGTGGCGGTTTGCCAAGTGGGGGACGGACCTTTTACAGAACAACACGTTCGGCGGGCATTGGTCGAGCCGGATGGCCAATGCGATGAGCGATGAGCGCGACCCCAAGGGGAAGGTGCAGGAGATTTACCGGGATGTGACGATCGCCAAGGATGGGCGGTTTAAGGTTTGGGCGAAGTATGAATGCCCGCCGTTTTTCAACTATCCGTTTGGGGTGAAGGTGGTCCGGCTCAATGACGAAGGCCGGCCGGGGGAGACGGTGCTGGACAAGGTTTACGGGCTGCGCGATGCGACGAAGCACTATTCGTTTAGCGCCAAGACGCAAAAGGGGGATTTGTACTGGTCGTGGGGGATGGATCACGATGCCGCGGAGGGGTATGAGACGGACCTGAAAGCAGGCAAGTATCGCGTGGTGATGTACAAGGCGCAGAACGTGGGCGACACGGGGCCAAGGTCCGTGGATGCGATTTTGATCACATCGCGGATCACGGATGTGCTGAATCCGGAGATGAGCCGGTTTCCCATGCTGGATGACCTGCAGAAGCTCAACCACTGCTACTTCCGGTTCGTGAACACTTCCACGGTGCCGGTGGTGCTGGAATACAACCACTGGGCGCACCGTTACAACTACTTTTATCAGATGGCGCCGGCGGACAAGATCCGCTTCTACGATGCCGACGGGAAGGTGATCCGGGACGGCCAGGGGGCGGAGCTTTCGATTCCCACGGGTCAGTGGAACAAACCGATTGCGCCCGGCGGGACATCGCCGTGGATCGACATGGGCCCGACGATGACGACGGAGAACTCCAGCCCGTTTACGATCAAGGCTTTCCCGGTGGATGAGAAGGGCGTGAAGGTGCCCGTGGCGGACCTGAAGAAGGTGGGCCTGCGCGTGGACATCGCGCTGGAGCCGAGCCACAAGGCGATCGTGAAAACGCTGGAGAAGCAGCCGGACTGGGAAGAGATGAACCTGTTGGTGATGCCGGACCTGACGCGGCCGGAAGGGGTGGCGCATACTCGGCTGATGACCGATGTGTTTCGGGAGATGACCCGGCAGCTCAACTCACTGCCGATGGTGGGCCCGCTGCCTTCGAAGCTGAGGATCATGGCCTATTCGGGCACGCCGGCGATGTCGTACACGGATGCGTCCCATGCGGCGTTCGTGGATTCGATGGATTACAGCCTGGCCCTTGGCGTCAACACGCTGGCGTTTTATCCCTATGAGACGCAAAAGTGGATCGATGGGGAGGCTTACTACAAGGCCAAGGGCATCACGCTGCCATCGCCTAACGGCCGGTACCACCACACGAAGGATCCAGAGGCGTTCAAGGGGCTGCTGTATCAACCCGACCCGGCGAGCAAGAAGTCTCCCAAGGAACTGACCGACAAGCTGTTTCCCGGTGTGCTGGACCGGTTTTATTACGTGTCGTTCGGAGATGAGATCGGGCTGCCGCACATCAATGCGAAGGACCCGAAGCTGGTGGGCGAGTTCCGTGCGTTTTTGAAGAGCCGGAAGGTGGACCCGAAGGATCTGGGAATCAAATCACTGGACGAAGCGGTGCCGCTGGCGAGCTTTACGCCGGATGCGCTGGCGGGCGTGGGGCTGATGCCGACCAAGGACGCGCAAGGCAAGGCGGCGATGCCCGCCGGGCCTGAGGCGGCGAAGTACAAGGCGATCTACTGGTGGACACACCAGTTTGTGATCGAACAGGGGTGCAAGGAGTTCCGGGAGGTGACGGAGAAGATGACGCCGCTGGCGGGGCCGAAGTTCAAGACTTCCGCCAACCTTGGGGGCATGCATCCGTTCTACTGGATGCATCAGGCGAGCTTCATCGAGAGCTTCCGGAACGGGGCGATGACCCTGGCGTGGAGCGAAGACTACGACTACACACAGCCTGAGGCTTCCCGGTTGTGCGTGGCGTTTCTGGGGGCGTACCTGCGCGCGGGCGCGAAGTACCACGATACGCCGATGCAGATGTACATCATGCCGCATTACCCGGGGAACTCCGGCAGGCATTTGATTCAGAACGTGATCAGCCTGTGGGGGCAGGGAGTGAAGGACATCGATTGGTTCTGCACGTCGCCTGATTCATGGACCACCGAGAACTACATCCACAGCCGAGGCGGCGTGGAGACCGGGCGCGCGATGCGCCTGGCTTCGGGCATGGCGGGGAATGTGGAAGAAGCGCTGCTGCCGGCGCGCACCCGGTCCGGGAAAGTGGCGATCCTGCTTTCGGAAGCGTCCGACATGTGGGAGGTGTGCGGCGAAGGGCAATACGCGGTGATGCCAGAATCCAAGGCGACCAATGCGTATCAGGAAGAACGAAAAGCGATCTGGTACGCGCTGCGCAAGGCGGGGTATCAGGTGGATCTGCTGACGGAGAACGATGTGGCTGAGGGGCGGCTCAAGCCCTACAAGGCCCTCTACGTGGGCGGGCTGAACCTGGATACCCGGTGTGTGGACCCGATCAAGGGATGGGTGGCCGATGGGGGAACCGTGGTGATGACCGCAGGCGCGGCACGCAAGGACCAATACGACCAGCCGCTTGGCGCGATGGATGCGCTGGTGGGCCGTACCGGTGCGGTGAAGAAGGCGGACATGTTCAAAGGCCCGCTGCGCGCGAAACTGGAACTGGTGTTCACGCCTTCGCTGGGCAAGGTGAAGACCGAGAAGGGTGTGTTCGACAGCCGGATCACGCGTGAGGATTTTGAGCCGGCGGCGGGCGCGGAAGTGGTGGCGACGTATGAAGGCGCGGGCCCGGCGGCGGTGATGGCCAAGACCGGCAAGGGCGCCGGGTACTACATCGGCACACTGCCGGGACAGGCGATGTTGTTTTCGGCGATGCCCAAGCGGCCTCAGGGCAAGGGCGGTTCCGACTTGAACATGGTGCATTTTGAGCCGGTGACGCTGGACCCGGTGGCGACGGACCTGCTGATTTCGCCGCTGAGCAAGGCGGGAATCAAGCCGGATGTGATCACGGGGAGCCCGATGATCGTGGCGGA
The DNA here is from genome assembly GCA_964542875.1 of uncultured Phycisphaeraceae bacterium. GTDB lineage: Bacteria > Planctomycetota > Phycisphaerae > Phycisphaerales > Phycisphaeraceae > CAZGOM01. The sequence goes on along the minus strand of CAZIWA010000095.1, from coordinate 7,306 downwards.
TGTTCTGGATGGGCCCAAGTCGACGGTGTTGACGGTGAACCGGCTGAGCAACCCGCCTGAGGGTTGGAAGCCGGGTTCGCTGGGCGAGGCCGGGAAGACGATCGGGTACGTGTTTGACCCGACGTGGCCGACGGCCAAGGGCGTGAAGATCGTGGTGCCTGGACTGGCGAAGCCTTCGAAGGTGTATACCGCGATGAAGGCGCAGGGCGTGACGGCGGACGTTTCGCCTGAGGGACTGGTGATTACACTGCCTGAGCTTGATGCCGGCGATGTGATTGTGCTGGAGAAGTAGCTGAAGAAGTTCGGGGAACCGGGAAGGCGAGGCTTGTGATGCGTGGATGCCTCATGCTCTTGGGGTGCGCTGTCTGCTGCCGCCGGTGCAGTCGCTCAGGCTGGCTGCGAGTCATAAGAATGGAGACTCGGCGGCGGTGAAGGCGAGCGACGATAAGGTGTCGCAAATGCTGCGGGCCAGGCCATGTTGGGCCGCAGTCAGTCTCTGGCGTACTTGTTGGCGATTCAAGCAAAGGTGAGCGACAACACCATGCAGGCGTTTAAGGCGTCGCATCCGAAGGTCGTTTTACGTGTGGTGAATGCGCCGGCGGAGGTTGTGGGTGAACAGCCTTGAAGCGAGAGGCCGGGCTGGCGCTCGAAAGTCGTCGCCGGCGCCTGCGGCTAACGTGTTTTTGGGCGGGAGGTGAGTGAGGGGGTTGGTGTTGGTCTGTGCAAGACACGGCGCCAGCCGGAGGGAACGGGAAGGAGACAGGTTCCGGAAAGAAGGGGACCAGTCCCGGCGGAGATCGATGGTGTTGCGGTGGTTCTTATTTGGTCTGTGGGGGTTCGTCTTCTTCGCGTGTCGGGGCGATGTGGAGTTTGCGGTATGCCGAGGGGCTTTGGCCGAGGAATTGATTGAAGGCGTCCCATAGGTTTTCGGCGTTGCCCATGCCGGATTCGAGGGCGACCTGGGCGATGCTGAGGTTGGTTTCCAGGAGGAGGGTCTGCGCCTTGTCCATGCGGATGCGGCGGATTTCATGATGGGGCGTGGTGTTGAGGATGTCCTGGAATTTTCGTTCCAGCGATCTGCGGGTGACACCCAGCGCGCTGGCGACATCATCGACGGTGACAGGGTCGCAGGCGTGCTGATAGATGAATTTGAGGGCACCCTGGGCGATGGGGTCCTGGATGGCGAAGGAGTCGGAGGATTGGCGGGTGATGGTCCGACCGGGGGGAACGAGGACGGCCCCGGTGACGGAGGTGTCGCCTTTGATGAGGCGGTCAAGGAGTTGGGCGGCGATGAAGCCGCGGCGGGTGATGTTGACGGAGATGCTTGAGAGGGGGGGATGGCTGTAACGGGTGATGGTGTGGACGTTGCCGACGCTGAGCACGGCGATGTCGTGGGGGATGGGGATCTGGAGTTCACGGCAGGAGTCCAGGACGGTGATGCCCAGGACGTCGTTGGAGGTGAACAAGGCGGTGGGGCGGGGGAGTTTGAGGAGCCATCGGCTGACTTCCCGCCTGATTTTGCCGATGTCGTGGGTGCGGGGCTTGTGGTAGAGGATGACTTCAAAGCCGGCTTGCTGGATTTTGGCGACGAATGCGCTCTGGCGGCGCGCGCCGGTGGGGCCCAGGGATGAGCCCATGAAGGCAAAGTGGCGGTATCCGCGTTGAAGGAAGTAGTCGGCGGCCTGCTGGCCGATGATCCTGTCATCCATGCGGATGCTGGGGAGAAGATTGTCGCGGAGGTTTTGCGAGACGTTGATGCAGGGCAGGCCGGTGGCGGCGATGAGCTTTGCGTAACGTTTATCGGAGACGTGGGAGATGATGCCTTCGACGTCGCGTGCGACGCTGTTGATGGACTTCATGCGCGAGGTTTCGACGAGCCGCCAATAGCCGTCGCGTCGGGCGTAGGCCTGGATGCCGGTTTTGAACCTGGGCAGGTATTCGCCCTCAAAGGCGTTGACGATGAGTCCGATACGTCTGATTTTTTTCATGGCATAAGCAGGAATTCGGTGGGGTTCCAGGTGTTTATAGCGTCATCTTGTGTTGAGGCAAGGTGACGTAAAAACCGATAAGAAATGCGTATTTCCCGATTTACGGGTTTGGTCGGCGCGTTTGGGGGCGGGCGATGCGGTGGTGACTGCATCGTGTGCTTAGAGCTTGGAATCAAGGCCAATTGCAATTGTCAACAAAGATATGATGATGTTGGTTTGACGATTAAATTGAGTGATTTTGCGGATTCATATGAATAAACTTACGCGCAAATCTGTCATTTTGAGGTTGTCGCGAAAAAGAATTTTTTTATCGGATAGAGCTATAGAGTGCGCAGGGTGAAGAGGAGTAGTCTCTGGTTGCAGATGAAGTGCCATCCAGGCCGGTTCCTGCTGGGCCAATGGATGGGTATTGAATAACTCCCTGGAGACTTGCAATGTTGCATTCGACTCGCATTAATTTTCAATCAGGCCTGCGGATTCATGGTTTCACCTTGATCGAGCTTCTGGTGGTGATTTCGATCATCTCGGTTCTGATGGCGCTTTTGATGCCTGCGCTGTCACAGGCGCGGGCATCGGCCAAGGGGACGATGTGTGCGACGAATATGAAGCAGGTCCATCTTGCGATGAGCACTTACAGCAACGACCACCAGCAGCGGCTGATGGCCAATCGGCAATATGTGTCCGCGGGTCAGTTGGTCAACGGGACCTGGCCGGGCCGGTTTCCGACGGCGGGCGGGTACGGCATGGTGCCGTGGCAGGGCTCTCTGGTGGGCGACAACGGTTATGCGACGAGGAAGCTGTTTATCGATCCGGCGACGTCGTGGTCCGACGCGACGTATGAGGAAGTTCCCGGTGGACCAGATCAGCCCATTGGTTCGCAGGACGGTCCGTTCTGGTGGGCCAACTATGGCGTCAACGACAAGGGTGTGTTTAACGCGCCGTTGGCGCCGGTGGGCGCGAATCCGCCTGTGCCGGTGAAGCTCAAGAAGATCGATTCGATCCGGAAGACGGCGGAGGTGATGGGGATCATCGACAGCGGTCTGTATACGATCAACAATGCGGACCCGAACGTGCATAAGAATGCGACTTATGTGCCCGGGTACAAGTGGACATGGAGTTTCACCGGCGCGGGCACGGCGATGAACGACGTGCGCAGGATCGATGCCAACCAGGGCCGGCACCCCAACCGGTCTGTGGAAGTGTTGTACATGGATGGGCACGTGAAGCCGATGATTCCGCAGTATGAGCTGACGATTTCGGCGACTGCGGTGTTCTGGACGGGGCTGTAACACAGATTGGATCAAGTAAAGATGTAGTGCCTTTACTTGTGACAATCGTCGAAGGCCTGTGCGTGTGAACGCGCAGGCCTTCGGGCGTTTAAGGGAGACGAGCGATGAAAGTTGAAAAACGGTTCAGAGTCCGGGGACGGGAATCATAAGCCCCAACGGCGAAGCCGCGAAATTTAAAGGCGGAAAAGCGACATGAAGGCAAGAGCAGACGGAGTTGAGCCGTAAGCCCCCAAAGGGAGAGGGGTCAGACGGATGTTGAACAGAGTTTCAGGTTTGGACGGGTTTGGTTTCCCAGCCGCCTGCGGCGCTGCGGCTGAGGCCGGTCATTTCATCTTTGTCGACGAGGCCATCGCGGAGGCGGACGACGCGCTCGCAGCGGCGGGCGACGCTTTCGTCGTGGGTGACCATGACGATGGTGAGTCCGTTGGCGTGGAGTTCATCAAAGAGGGTGAGGATGCTGGCACCGATTTTGGAATCAAGGTTGCCGGTGGGTTCGTCGGCGAGGAGGAAGGAGGGGCTGTTGATGAGTGCGCGGGCGATGGCGACGCGCTGCATCTGGCCGCCTGAGAGCTCGGTGGGGCGGTGAGAGCCGCGGTCTGCGAGGCCGACGCGGGTGATGACTTCCATGGCGCGGCGGTCGCGTTCGGATTTTGAGACGCCCTGGTAGAAGAGAGGGACTTGAACGTTTTCGAGGACGGTGAGCTGGGAGATGAGGTTGAAGGCCTGGAAGACGAAGCCGAGTTTTCTGCCTCGGATTTTGGAGATGGTGTCGTCGTCGAGGGAGGCGATGTCCTGATCGTCAAGGAAGTATTGGCCTGCGGTGGGGCGGTCAAGGCAGCCCAGTGTGTTCATGAGGGTGGATTTGCCGGAGCCGGAGGGGCCCATGATGGCGAGGTATTGTCCGCGGGGTACGTTAAGGTCGACGCCGCGGAGGGCCAGGACAGGCGGGGCGGCCTTGTGCTTGCGGTAGACCTTTTCGACACCGACGAGGCGGATGACGTAATCAGGGGTTGCGGGTTTTGCTGGGGATTGGGTCATGGGCTGGGGTATTGTAGGGTTGATTCAGCTTGACACGGATGTTGGGCTGTGAGTTAATGTCATGACATAGGTGGATTGATTCATGTAGTGTCTGGGTTGAGCACTTTCTTTACGCTGGACGGCGAGGTTTTTATGAAGCGAATGAATTGGACTGCCCAGGGGCGGGCGGGTTTCAGTGTTGTGGAATTGCTTGTGGTGATCGCCGTTGTGGCGGTGCTGATGAGCGTGCTTTTGCCTTCGCTTTCCGCTGCGCGTGAGGAGGGGCGCAAGATCAGGTGCATGGCCAATGAGCGGCAGGTGGGGATGGGTCTGGTGGGGTATTCGCTGGATTGGAAGGGGTTTTATCCTTATGGGACGCCTCAATTGCCGGGAAATCCGCCGTCGTATGACCCGCGTACGTGGTGGCGTTGGAATGTTTATCCGTACATGAATCTGCCTCAGACGGCGGCGGCTTATACGGCGCAGGCGCCAGTGTTTCGGTGTCCGTCGAATCCATGGCCGGTTTTTATTTTAAATGGCGGGTATGTGCCGCCTGGCACGTATGCGTTGAATTACCAGACGTACCCGACGAACTGGTCGGACAGCACGGTGCTGTACACGCCGGGCAAGCCGATTAATCCGATGCGGCTGGACCGGATCAAAAAGCCCAGCGAAAACCTTCAGGCGGGCGAAGTGCCCAACGGGGCCCCGGGATCGTTTGTGATCACCTCGCCATCGGTGTTTGGCAACACGTTCAACGGGGAGCAGTTGACGTATAACGGGCCGTTCACGGTGGCGCCGGGGCCGTATACATGGCCGACCACGCGCTCGGCGCGGTACGCGATGATGATGCATGGCGATGAAAGCGATCCTTCGTGGAACGCGCTTAAGAGCGATGGGCATGTGGAGAGTGAGCGGCGGACAACGGTGTACAAGATCACGAATACGACGGTGCTGGCGGCGTCTTACTGGAACGGGAATTGAGATGTCGTTGAGTTGGGGAATTACGCGTTGGGATAGAAAGTAGGTTTCCACGTGTTTTGAGTGTCCAACGGGACGCTGGCGGGCAAGCCGACCAGTGGCGCCGGGCTCATGGCGGACATCCCGATGGGTTCAGCAATAAATGGAATTTTCTTGCTATGTTGCGAGGTTGCCCTATAGTGGAGTGTTGAGCGAAGCTGCGATTTTTGTGAGAAAACCGCTTTGCGTGGTGAAGAATATCGACCTTTGGCCTGCTGGTGATCCGGTGGCTGAAGGCAAGAGCAGGCCGACTTTTCTGGCACATGAGGTGCTGAGGCAAGTCGGTTTTTTTAGCGCCGTTCAAGGTGCTTAAGGTGTGATGAATGTCGGTGCAGAAGAACGCGATGGCTGGTGTGGTGTGGAGTGTGAAGCGGACGCATCCGCCACACTGACGAGGGGCTTTATTTAACGCTGCCGCTCCAATCCAGAGAAGACATGTTTTCATTGCCCATAGAGGGCGATGAAAACAAAAAGCAATCAAACGGGCGCTGACCTTCGACTATGTGCGATCGCCCCGCTGGGGCGCAGAGGTCAAGCCGCATGCGAGTCTGTGATGTCTTTCCAGACTCCTTTATTTACTTCATTCAAAGTTGAATGAACTTTCCATGTTTCGTGGGCTGATTCGGATTTAAACGCAAGGAACAATGACATGTCCAAACACAATTCAGACAACAATATTTATCAGTTATCCGGGCTTGCAGATGAAACCCTGTGGGAGCTTCAGCACAGCGGGCTGGATATCAAGCGGCTTTCGCGTGCGGGAAGCGAGCAGCGGACCAATGAAGACAAGGTGAACCATTTCGGCCGAGGCGGCGCCGGGGCGCAGTGGGGCCGCAAAGGCAGCGTGATGGGCACGGAGCGGCGCGGAACCGGGACGCCGGGCGTGCATCGGCAGCATCCCCAGGGATGAGGCCTGCCGGTGTAGGTGTGTATCGAGATTTGATGAAAATTGATAGGAGATCCCGATGGGATTGATACTGCTGATTGTGCTGATTCTTTTGATCATGGGTTCGGTTCCGCGGTGGGGGCATAGCCGAAACTGGGGTTACGGGCCCAGCGGCGGGTTGGGGCTGGTGCTACTGATCGTGCTGATCCTGATTTTGCTGGGGCATGTGCCCAGAGGCTTTTAAATAAGCAGGGTTATGTCGGGGCGGGTGTCGTGTGTTTTGGTTCAATTACTGATTTAAAAGGTTTTATATGAGTCATCCAATGTCGGTTGCGCGTCATGGGAGCCTTGCTCCGTTTTCCCGGGAACATGTTTATGCCCTTGGGCATGCGCAGGAATTATTGAAGGCCGCAGAGGGAAGCAAAGCGGACCGGAAGCTGACGCTTGTCACGTTTCTGCAAGCGTGGGCTGAGCGGATATCAACGCATTTTGCGCAGGAAGAGCGGCTGCTGCGCCCGCTGCTGACGCCGGTGGAGGGAATCATGTTTGTGTACATGCAGGATCAACTGCGGATCCTGGCGGTGGAAGGCAAGGAGCGGAGCCGGCGAACGGACCCGGGTGCGGACTGGATTCGCGGGTTTGGCCAGAAGCTGCAGAACCATGTGCGCTGGGAAGAGAGCCACTTGATGGCGCTGATCGAAAAGACATGCAGTGCAAGCCAACTGGCGGCGCTGGGTGTGGAGAGCAAGCAGATGTGAGGGTTTTGGGGGAAGTAAAAAAGCCACGGGCCGGCGAGGGATGCCGGCCCGTGGCTTGTTTAATTTTTAAAGGATCAAAAGGAAAGGGTGGGCGTTATTTTTTCCGTTTGATGGGGCTGGCGGGTTCTTTGACGTTGGGGCAGTTAAGGGAGTAGACGGAGGTCTTGACCGGGGCGGCCCATTTGGCGCCGTTGGCGATGACCTTGATGACCATGGGGTGGTGGTAGATGGGGAAGGTTTCGTGGCCGGGCTGGAAGTAGAAGACTTTGCCGTTGCCGCGGCGCCAGGTGCAGCCGGAGCGGAAGACTTCGCCGCCTTCGAACCAGCCGATGAGGACGAGTTCATCGG